>JACVCL010000001.1 GCA_016742075.1 Phycisphaerales bacterium | reverse complement strand
GTGGGGGGTGGGGGGGTCAGGCGGCCGAGCGCCAGGCCGAGCGGCGGCGCGAGGCGCGGAAGGCGGCGAGGCCGAGCGCGAAGACGGCGAGCAGGATGGGGACGAGAGCGATATTGAGGGCCTTGAGGCGGGTGCCGAGGGCGTCGACGTCGCGGCGCATGGAGAACTGGACGTCGCGGAGCTCGCGGCGGGTGTCGAGCATCTGGGCGCGGAAGCTCTCGATTTCCTTCTGCTGCTCGGGGGTGAGCACGACGGCGTTCTGGCCGTCGGGGCGCTGGCGCTGGAGGTCGGAGAGTTTGCGCTCGGTCTCGCGGAGGCGGTCCTGGAGCTCGCGTTCCTTGTTGAAGTACTCCTGCTCGGCGGCGGCCTGGATCTGCTGGACGCGCTCGAAGGGGCGGCTGGAGCGGCCCCGGCCGCGGAGGGTGAGGAGGTCGGTGGAGCCGGCGAGCTGGTCGACGAGGGCGATCACGAGGTCGCCGTTGTCGGCGATCTTGTTCCGGAAGCCGAACATGCGGTCGACCTGGACCCAGAAGCGGTCGGTGAGCATGTCGGCGTCGGCGAAGACGGTGACGGAGCCGGGCTCCTTGGCGGCTTCGAGGTGGCCCGGGCCGGCGGCCGGGGCGGCGTCGGCCTGATCCTTCGGCGGCCCGCCGGGGAAGGCGGTGCGGGTGATGTTGCCGACGCGGGCGGCGAGGACGAGTTGGTCGCCCGAGGGTTTGAAGGAGGCGAGCAGGCCCTTGGGGTCGGGGAAGGCGAGCATCCGGGCGTCGAGGGACTGCGACTCGGTGGTGGTTCGGATGAGCGGGGCGAAGGCGGTGCCGGCCTTGGGATCGTGCCGGAGGATTCCGGCGGTGATCATGTTGATGTTCTGCATCTGGCCGACGGCCGGGTCGTCCTTGTCGAAGTTCGGGGGGGTGAGGCCGAGCCAGGGGAGGAAGGGGGCTTCCTCGGGGCGCTGGGGCGAGCCGACGTTGACGCGGAGGGCGGCGCGGCGGTCGCCGGCGACCTTGTCGGGCTCGAAGGTGAGGCCCCAGTGGGGGAAGAGCGTGGGAAGGGTGGAGCTGCGGGGAAGGCCCATGGCTTGCATGGGGTTGACGCCGGGGGGGATGTCGGCGTCGCAGAGCGGGTCGGCGAAGACGAGGAGGCGGCCGCCGCGGAGCACGAACTGGTCGAGGGCGTACTCGGTGGGCTTGCTGATGCTCTTGGGATGGATGACGATGAGGACGCCGACGTCGGTGGGGATGTCGGTGGCGGTGTTGGGGATGGAGCGGACGTCGAAGTAGTCGCGGAGCTGGGCGGCGAAGGTCCAGGGCGGGGTGTTGTCGCGCATGCCGAGCTGCGGGTTGGCGGGGACGCCGTCGACGGGGAGCCAGGTCATCATGCCGACGGCGCGCTTGGGCTGGTCGGAGAGGAGGTAGATGAGGCGGGAGATGTCGTACTCGAGGAAGCCCTCCTTGGTGGGGTCGAAGAGGGGGATGACCTGCCGCTGGTCGACGGCGTTGGTGCCGACGAGGCCGAAGTAGAAGCGGTCGGGGCCTCGGCCGGTGGGGACGCCGACGAGGCCGGCCTGGACGGCGCGGTCCTCGGCGTTGGAGAAGGGCTCGGGGTTGATGATCTCGAGGCGGATGTTGCCGCCGGAGGCGCGGGCGTACTCGTCGAGGATCTCGCGGACGCGCTGGGCGTGGGCCATGAGCTGGGGCAGGTCGTTGGCGGCTTTGGCGGAGTAGAACAGGCTGAGGCGGATGGGCTCCTTGACCGAGCGGGCGATATTCAGCGAGCCTTGGGAGAGGGTGTAGAGCCTGCCCTCGGTGAGGTCGAGGCGGAGGTCGCGCAGGGCGGGGCCGGCGGCGATGTTGACGCCGATGAACACCGCGGCGGCGAGCAGCAGGGTGACGATGGCGATGAGGGGGCGGTTCATGGTGATGGTGCGGAGCGGGTGGATGATCGGGCAAAGCGGGGGCGGGTTGGGGGCCTTGGGGGGGAGAGGGGGGGTCAGCCGCCCTTCTTGGTGTCGATGATGACGGCGGTGGCGAAGAGGCAGACGGCGATGAGCGCGAGGAAGAAGAGCACGTCGCGGGCGTCGATGACGCCCTTGGCGATGTTGGAGAAGCGGGTGAGGAACGAGAAGCCCGCGACGGCCTCGACGATGGGCTGCGGGGCCCAGCCGGAGAGGAAGTCGAGCACGGCGCCGAAGCCGGCGAGGAGGAAGCCCAGGCAGAGGACGACGCTGACGACGAAGGCGATGACCTGGTTGCGGGTGGTGGCGGAGATCATCGAGCCGATGGCGAGGAACCCGCCGGCCATGAGGAAGGAGCCGAGGTAGGCGGTGATGATCGAGCCGTTGTCGGGGCTGCCGAGGTAGTTGACGGTGATCCACATGGGGGCGGTGAGGGCGAGAGCCAGGCCGGTGAAGAGCCACGCGGCGAGGAACTTGCCGACGACGGCGGAGGAGAGGGGCACGGGGAGGGTGAGCAGGAGCTCGATGGTGCCCTGCTTGCGTTCCTCGGCCCAGAGGCGCATGGAGACGGCGGGCACGAGGAAGAGGTAGAGCCAGGGGTGCCAGGTGAAGAAGGAGCGGAGGTCGGCCTGGCCGCCCTCGAAGAAGCCGCCGAGCTGGAAGGTGAAGACGCCGGCGAGGAGGAGGAAGATGATGGTGAAGACGTAGGCGACGGGGGTGAGGAAGTAGCCGCCGAGCTCGCGGCGCATGACGGCGAGGGTGGCGGGGAGGAATCGGGTCATGGGCGGCCTGCCTTTCCGGAGCGGGCGGTGTCGCCGGTGGTGATGGCACGGAAGACGTCGTCGAGCCGGCCCGAGCTGTGGCGGGCCTTGAGCTGGGCGGGTGTGCCGTCGGCGACGACCTTGCCGCGGTTGATGATGATGGCCCGGGTGCAGACGGCCTCGACCTCTTCGAGGATGTGGGTGGAGAGGATGATGGCCTTGGTGGAGGCCATCTGGTTGATGAGGTTGCGGACCTCGTGCTTCTGGTTGGGGTCGAGCCCGTCGGTGGGCTCGTCCATGATGAGCACCTCGGGGTCGTGGAGGATGGCCTGGGCGAGGCCGACGCGTCGCTTGAATCCCTTGGAGAGGGTGTCGATGGGCTGGCGCATGACGCCCTGGAGGTTGACGCGGGAGACGACCTCGTCGATACGGGCGCGGCGGCGTGAGCCGGAGAGGCCGCGGACGCGGGCGACGAAGTTCAGGAAGCCCTCCGGGGTCATGTCGGGGTAGGCGGGGGCGCCCTCTGGGAGGTAGCCGATCCGGGCCTTGACGGCCAGGGGCTCGCGTGTGACGTCGTGGCCGGCGACGGTGGCGGTGCCCGAGGTGGGGACGAGGAAGCCGGTGACCATTTTCATGGTGGTCGACTTGCCAGCGCCGTTGGGCCCGAGGAAGCCGAGGACCTCGCCGCGGGCGACGGAGAAGGAGACGCCGTCGACGGCGAGGATCGGCCCGAAGTGCTTGACGAGGCTTGTGATCTCGATCATGCGGTTGGGGCGGGTGTCGGTTGGTGATGCCGCGTGCCGAACGTCGGCCGGGCATCGGGGTTCGGCGTGCCTGATCGCGGGGTGGACGATTTCACGGCCCCCGGCAGGGCCGGAATTTTGCGCGGGTGTGCCCCGTGCGTCAACGGGGCGCGGGGCTCGCGGCGGGCCGGATGGGGAAGGGTGCGGTGCGTGGGGCCCGCCGGGGGGCCTGAGCGGACCGCTCGGAGGCGAAAGTGTGCCGGGCTGGGTGATTGACTGACGCGTCGGAAGGGCTATACTGACGATCCCGACTGCGGGGTAGAGCAGCCTGGTAGCTCGTCGGGCTCATAACCCGGAGGTCGCAGGTTCAAATCCTGCCCCCGCTATTGCCGGGCCGGTTGCGAAAGCAGCCGGCCCTTTGGTTTTCAGGGAACGCCGCCGAGAGACCTCAGCGGCGTTTTCGCGTTTTGGCCCACGTTCCGTAGGGTTCGCCAACGCGACCGCCCGTGGGCCAGGTCTCTGCCGTGCCTCGTGTCCATAACCGGCTCTGACCCGCTCGGGCCTCCCGGGCACGATTTCGGCCCAAAGTCTCTTAGCGTCTCTCGTCGCCGGGTGCCCGGGTTAAGAGGGGTTGGTGCTCGCGAGAGCGCGGCAGATGAAGTCACTTCTGTACCGCGACGCAGTCGGGTCGGTCCGCCGACATCGACCCGCCGGTTCACAAGCGGGCAGATGGCGCGACGGCTGCATAGGGAACCACTACCGGCGCTTGCGCTGCACCGGCTGGCTGGAGCCCCCGATGCGAACCCAGAACCCAGAGACCATGACGCCCGCGGAACGTGACGCAGAAGTGGCGAGCATCCTCGCCCTCGGCCTCGCGCGTGCCATCCATGCGGATCGTTCGCGTTCCACCCGGGAGGCGAGCGACCGGGCGAAATCTGACGCCGCACGACTTGAACTTCCGCAGCATGCAGACCTCAGTGTCTCCGCACGGCCCCGGGGTTAGGGCTCGGGACCGATGCGAAGAGGAACCCCCATGTCTGATGCGATCGAACGACAACTCGGCGAGCTTCAGCGGATGACCACGAGCGACCTAGTGGACCGCTATGAGGAACTTCACGGCCACGAGTGCCGCACGCGGCACCGCGCTTACCTGATCCGCAAGATCGCGTGGCGCATCCAGGCCAACGCGGAGGGCGATCTGAGCGAGCGGGCCAAGCGGCGGGCGGCCGAACTGGCGGACGACGCCGAGATCCGCACGATGGCTCCCCGATCGTTCACCTCCCCGCCACAGCCCGGCGAGATTCGCACCCGCGTGCGTTCGCTCGACCCACGGGACCGGCGGGACCCACGCCTGCCGCCGCCGGGCTCGGCGATCGTCCGCCAGTACAAGGGGCGGACGATCCGTGTGACGGTGCTCGCCGACGGTGAGGGCTTCGAGTTCGACGGCGAGCGTTACGCCACGCTCTCGGTGATCGCCAAGAAGGTGACGGGTCAGCACATCAACGGCTACCGCTTCTTCGGATTGCGGGGTGGGCGATGACCAAGCGTGGCCAAACAACCGGAATGCCGCCGTCGCGGGAACGGGGCTCGGGCGCAGCCAGGCCCATCCGGTGCGCGATCTACACCCGCAAGAGCAGCGAGGAGGGGCTCGAACTCGAGTTCAACTCGCTCGACGCCCAGCGGGAGGCCGCGGAGTCGTACATCGCCAGCCAGCGGAACGAAGGCTGGATCTGCCTTCCTGACCGCTACGACGACGGTGGTTTCTCCGGCGGCAGCATGGAGCGGCCGGCGCTGGCACACCTGCTGAAGGACATCGAGGCTGGCAAGGTCGACTGCGTCGTGGTCTACAAGGTGGACCGCCTCAGCCGGTCGCTGATGGACTTCGCTCGCATCATGGAGACGTTCGACCGCAAGGGCGTGTCGTTCGTCTCCGTGACGCAGCAGTTCAACACCACCAGTTCGATGGGGCGGCTGACGCTCAACATCCTGCTGTCGTTCGCCCAGTTCGAAAGGGAGATCATCGGCGAGCGGATCCGCGACAAGATCGCCGCACAGAAGCGCCGGGGCAAGTGGGCGGGCGGCGTGCCCATCCTGGGCTACGACGTCGATCGGTCCGGCAGCAGCCCCCGCCTGGTGGTCAACCCGCGCGAGGCGGCCAAGGTCCGCGCGATCTTCCAGATGTACCTCGACAAGGGCTCGCTCCAGCGGACGGTAACCGAGCTGCGGCACCGGGAATGGAAGAACAAGCGCCGGGTGACCAAGAAGGGAGAGAGCGTCGGCGGCCAGCCCTTCAACACGGGCACCCTCCACGTTCTTCTGACCAATCCGCTCGTGACGGGCAAGATCGTCCACCGGGGCAACACCTACGACGGGGAGCACGAGGCGATCGTCGACCCTGCCTTGTTCGAGCGGGTGCGACAGCAGCTCCTAGAGAACGGCCGAACTGGTGGCGTCGAGATGCGCAACAAGTACGGGGCCCTCCTGCGCGGGCTCATCCGGTGCAAGAAGTGCGACTGCGCGATGATCCACACGTTCTATGGCAAAGGGAACAAGCAGTACCGCTACTACCGGTGCATGGAGGCCATCAAGAACGGGGCGCACACCTGCGAGGCGTCGTCGCTGCCGGGGCTGGAGATCGAGAAGCTCGTCGTCGATGAAATCCGCACGCTCGGCAACGACCGAGCGTTGCTGGACCGCATCCTGGCCGAGGCCCAAGTCAACACAGAGAAGGAACGCACGGCGCTCAACACCGAGCGGGCGTCCATCCACGCCTCGCTTGGCCGCATGGAGAAGGAGCTTCGGGAACTCGTCGCGGACAAGAGCGGGAACGCCGCTACCACCCCCCGGCTGGCCAGCGCACACGAGCGGGTCAGCGGCGCTCGGAGCCGCCTCGTGGAGATCGAGACCCGGCTCGGCGTGCTCGGGTCCAAGGCCATCAACCGCGAGGAGGCCAGGCGAGCACTCAACGAGTTTGACGGCGTCTGGTCCCAACTGTCGCCCCGCGAGCAGGCCCGGGTGCTGAAGTTGCTCATCTCCAAGATCGAGTACGACGCGGAGAACGCCACCGTCGCGGTGACGTTCCGAGCGACCGGGATCGCCGCCCTGTGTACCCGCCGACTGGAGGAAGCCGCGTGACCACCGTAGTTCGGACCATCCATATCACCCGCAAGGCCCGCCGGAAGCGCGTCGTCCTTGGCCCCGACGCCCCCAAGACCAAACTTCCGGGCCGAGTGCCCCGCGTGGCCCGCCTACTGGCCTTGGCGATCAAGTACGACCGGCTCCTCCGCAAGGGCGTCGTCGCGGATCTCTCCGAGCTCGCCCGGCTCTGCCAGGTCACCCAGCCGCGGATGACGCAGATCATGAACCTGCTGCACCTCGCGCCGGATATTCAGGAGGAGATCTTGGACCTAGAGCCGGTCCCCAAGGGCCGAGACCCCGTAACGGAACGGGACCTGCGGCCCATAGCCGCGATGACTTCGTGGGCGCGGCAGCGTGCCGCATGGGAGCGACGCTGGAGGTCGACTCGCCGAGGTGCATCAGGCCACCGCACCAGCCCTGTCACGCCACACCAAGAAACTCGTTGAGGCGTTTGGCAATAAGCTCTCTGCGGCGTTGGAGGAACTGCTTATAGCACTCCACTCGAAGCAAGGGTTGATCGGTCGGAATGCACTGCGCTTCGAAAGCCGCACTGCCGGAGTCGGCCAGTATCGCAGGGAAGTAGTCCGAAGGTGGTTTGTCGCTGATCTGTCGGTTCGTCTTTCCCGCGATGAAGCACAGGTTTGCGATGTCGTCCGCTTCGCGGGGCGTGAACGTCTTCTTGAGCAGTGCCTTGGCGAATAGATGATGGAACTGAAGTCGATGCTGCGCTCCGGAGTGATCGAGCGCGATCGCTACTTGGGACTTCCAATCCTTCGCGCCCGAGTCCCGGAAGGCCAGGAACATCGTTTTGAACAGCGCGCTTCGCTGGTTACGCCCCTCGAGCTCCTCCGGAACGATATCGAGACGCCCTGTTTGCTGCCTGAGACGATCAATCAGATCGGTCGCGGTGCCACCCGTCCGCAGCATAGCGAGGTCTTGGTCGAGAATGGTCTCGCTGGAACCGCGGGAGTACCGACCCTTCGCGTTCGCGAGGAGTAGCCAGTGACGGAGTTGCTTGGCCTCGTCCGCGGCGATCACATAGTTGCGCTGATGTCCGAAGTACGCAATGGCGATCACGATAAACGTCGACGACAACAACGCAGGACTGTCGATACCGGCATTGCTCTTCACGAAGTTCAGCGCGAACTCCATTCCGCGACAGGCCTGCGACCAACCCGACTTGAGTTCGTCGACGGGTAAGTTCCCGACAGTCAGGAACCTGGACTGGCCCGTAGAGAACGACACGAGCGCCTTCAAGTGAAGCCCCAGGTCCAGCTCAAAGCCCTTCTTCGCGCACTGCTCCTGGAAGGCCTCAAATGTCTTCAGAGAGTTCTTCCACTTGGCCGTGATCTGTGCGAGCGCAAGATCCGAACTTCGGAGCTTCGCGCCGAGCGAGTTGACTCGCACGAAGATCTCGGTCACCTCCTCATAGGACAGTGACCGCTCCAAGACATCCATTCGGTAGACATACTTCTTGATGCCGCGGAGTCGCGCCAGTCGTTGGCTGTACTTCTTGAACCGAGGATCACTGACCTTCTCGATGCCCGCGCGCTCCAGAAACGGAGCATCCTCGTCCTTCTTGAAGACGTCGGTCACCTTCACCCATGTGGGCATCTGCTCGAGCTTGCGGCTGGCAACGACGAACGTCATCCTCTGAAAGCGTCGCTGCAGCTCATCTTCGCTTGAGTCCGCTTCGTCATCGGTGTCGACCGGGAAGAGATCTTCGTCGTCTTCATCCTCCGCGCCATCTTCGTCCACCTCTGTGACCACCGAAAGGTGATCAGGGTGCTCAAGGTTGAACAGAAGCTCCACGGGCCGCTTGCGGCCCCTCACCTTCACGGGTTCGCCGCGGATGACTGCCGAAAGCGAGGTCAGTCGCTGCTGACCATCGAGCAGTAGGCGAGTGCTCTTGTAGGGGTTGGCCTGCTGCGACACCGCCATGTCCTGAAGTGGTACGGCTTCGTCTGTCTCCCAGAGCAGAATCGCGCCGGACGGATAGCCCCTGTAAAGCGAGTCGAGAAGATCGCGGACGCGCGTGGACCGCCACACGTATCGACGCTGCATCTCAGGCAAGCGGAGCTCGCCACGCTCGATCATGCCTACCAGTTCATCGACGGTCGCTTCTGCTTTGGCCATGGCATCACCTGAGCGAACATGCAGTCATAAGGTTATCGACATACGTCGTGGCATCGTCCACCTGGAACAACACACCCAGCTGCTCCATCTCGGCCTTGGACATGATCTGACCAGCGCCGCGTGACCAGCCAAGGCTGGCGAACGGCGTGTTGGAAAGGATGAAGGCGTGCAATTGCAAATCGGGCGTCTGCTGTGTCACGATCTGCTGCAGGCGGGGTACATCCCGCGTGGCGAACTGCACCTTGGGGTCGCTGGGGTCAAAGTGGTGTAGACCCTTCGGATCGACGAACGCCAAGTGCTGGCGTTCCCCATCCTGGACCCACAGAAGGAAGTCGGGGAAGAAGTTCGCGGCCTGGAAGAACCCGAGGCCGGTCACCGCCTGATTGCGGAGCAGATAGACCTCTCGTCCACGGTTGGCCGTGCACCACTTGGCCAGGTCCTGCACGAACTCGGCCTCCCACTTGTCGAGTGCGACCGGGCTGATCCGAATCTCGGCGTTCTTCCCGACATGTAGGAGGGGCTGATACAGATGGCCTCCGAACGGAACCGTGCGCCAACGCCCGCCCCACTGACTCCATGTGGCGAGGAGATTCTGCCCCAGCGCCGTCTTGAGTCCTTCGATGAAAGTCGCGATCTGCTCAATCTGCTGCGCAGTTTGCACAAGGTCGGTGGTCTCGACGACGTATCCCTCGACCATGTTCGGATCGTCTGGGGCAATCTCCGCGACTTCGAGGTACGGAGCCTCCCATCGCCCGCGGATGTAGCGGTAGTACCGCTCGGCATAGGCATTCAGAAGTTGCTGCGCCATGCGCTGCCATTGCGCGCGATTCTCGTACCGCTCCAGCCGCATGTCGTCGGCGGTCGCCATCAACTCATACCAGTCGTCCCTCGCCAGCATCTCGCTGATCGCACCACGGTCAACATGGAGCCGATCCAAGCCCCGGGAAGCCTTGAACGCTTCGACACCGAACAGGAGGGCGTCCAGGTCAAAGAGGAAGACGGGAATCGTCTTCAGCGTCTGCCGGGGAAGGTCGCTCACCTGCCCGATTGCACTCGACACCGTTGCCTGGGTGCCACTGGATGCCGTGCGTGTCTCGCCGGCAATTCCGCGAATCCGAGGGAGCCAGTTCAGCCGCGTTCGATGCTGACGGAGCCAAGCATCTTCAGGGGCCGTCGCGTGTGGTGGTCGTAGGCGAACCAGCGGGCCGAGCTTTCGGAACGCCTGCCCGCGCTCCACGGCTTCTCCTTCGATCTCGTTGCGGAGACGAAGCGTCTTCAGCTTCCGCTCAGGCAGCGTCTTCACGACAGGCACATCCCAGACCTGCTTCTCCTGCGCCTCAGGCACTTCACTGAAGATCCAGTCGCGGAACTGGTTCATGTAGCTGGCCTTCACACCAAAGACCTGAAGCGTCTCCACCTGCCGCAGGTTCCGCGGCGTCGGAGGCTTCTCAGCGAGCACCGACGACCGCCGCAGACTCATTCGGTAACCCCGGAGGCGCACTCCACGCCCGAACAACTGAATGATCTGGGTGCCCTCGTTCTTGCCCATCCGCATAAGCCCGATGGACGAGACACGCCACGAGTTCCAACCCTCTGTGAACTTCCGTGAGCCCACGAGCAGATTCACGGGACTGTCGTCGCGGTTGATGCCGTTGAATAGAGAACCCCTATTCGCGTCATCCTCCCGTCGATCAATCTTTTCCTTTTCGCACAGTTCAGCCACCGCCCCAGGATCGCCGACGTTGACGACGCCAAACGGCTCGGCTTCCCCGACCTTCAGAGCAAGTTCTCCGGACGCACCTTTGAGCAACTGAACAGCGAGCGCACCGCCGCCGGGCGCATGGAACACGTCCCGAAGGATGCCCTCGTGCAGCGACCTCGCCTGAGCGGCCTTGTCTCCCGACACATCCAGGTGCGGAAGGCGATGGGCCAGAAGGTCCCGGCCCTTCTGGTCCTTGAAACCCTCCTCCAGCAGGCTCTGGATGATCGCGACCGATTCCGTCGGCTCGGCGAGGAAACGCTTCAGGAACAGCAAGACTTCAACCACATCTGAGACGGACTCTTTGTCGTCCGCATTTGACACCTTGCCGCCTGTCACAGTGTGCCCCACGAAGACCCACAGTGGCTTGTCAATCTGGAACGGCTTCATGGCGTCACCGCCATCCATCCACACCCGAAGCTGCTGATAAAACAGCAGCAGCGCCGCCGTCAGGTATCGCTTCTGCTTCTCGTCCTCCTCCAGGTTGAGGATCGTGAAGTCCTTGCCGTAGCCATCGCGGTAGAAGCTGCGGTAGGCGTAGTCGAAGAGCACGGACCGCGCGTAGCGGTTCTTCATGCCCTCATCGGTGCCGATGGCTTCCTTGAACGTCGCCGAGTACTCAATGCAGAAGCCGTCCTTGGCGAGTTGATCGCGACGCCCCATCCATTTGCCGTCTTCGCCACGCCCTGCGCCCCGGTGCCCTTCGTCCACCAGCACGAGGTTGCAGCCCTCGAACGCCTCGGTCGCCACCGTGGCCTTGCCGTGGTCGTCCTGGAACTTGTGGATCGACAGGATCTTGATTGATCGCTGGGCCTGCTCGGCGAACAGTCCGTCAACACCCTGCTCGCCCACGGTGACGACATCGAAACCAGACTGGGCGAACTCCGTGGCGTGCTGAGCGCTGAGACCGTCATTGGGGGTGACAAGGATGATCTGGTCGAGCTTGGGCCATGTCCCCGAGCCAAACGCGATCGAATGATACTGGCGGAACTGACGCACGTGGACGTGCATCAGCAGCGTCTTACCGCTGCCTGTTGCACACCAGAACGCCAGTCGCGCGAGCTGCCGCTTGGGATCGGCGTCATCACCGTCGCGTGCCTCGGTCGCGAACGGCGCAACCGCGTCCGGGGAATCCACGCCGCATTCGGCGTTGTGCTCGGCGATCCTCGCGTTGATCTCGTCCCGCAGCGCTCCGGCGTCCTGAAAGTACCGGTCCAGGAACAACTCCGTAAAGAGCAGGGCCAGGTACTGGTGGTACTTCCAGTCAATCCGCGGCTGGTTGTGCCGCATGCGAGAGGTGTTGATCGCTTGCGTGTGCTCCAGGATGTTCTGCTCATAGACCCGCAGTCGATCCACGGGCACGACGTTGGCATCGGCCACCGTGGGCAACACACCGGCGATCGCCTCGAAGAACCGATGCAGCCCGGTTCGCTCGTCGATGCCTTCTGCACTGTCGGGCGAGACCTGAAACCGCTCCTTGAACTGCTTCAGATCACGGACGCCCAGCTTCGACAGCGCCCACTGAAACAGCACCGTCTGGCGGTGGAAGTCGGGCTTGGCCTTCCCGTTGCCCGCGGGCCGGCCACGACGGGCGGGGGCGGCGGGCGACGCGGCGGCGGCCTGGGCCGGGTTTGCAGCGTCGGCCACGGCAGCGGCGACCGCTTTCGGTGGACGGCCGGGGGGGCGCTTAGCCATGCCCGCCTCCCACCTGGGATGCGGAGTCGGTGTCCTCGAACATCTTGATCTTGAACGTCTCCTCCGTCGGATACACCTTTCGCTGCCCCTCGGTCGGCTGACGGAGCGTCACCGGCCCATTGATGTAGATCAGCGCGTAATCCGCGTGCGGAGTGCGCTCTGTCGTGCTCTCGCGGTGCCGAGCCATCCATGCGTCGAGCACGGCGGCGTCCTTCTCAGGCCCCTCCGGGTCAGACTTGTCGCTGAGCTTGCGCCACACCACCAGCACGCGGGTGCTGTTGCCGTCGTTCAACTCGCCTTCAACACGCTGGAACATGTACGGCCCGTTCGCGTCGCGGCGCAGACGGCCGTTGATCTTCATTCGGCCCAAATCGTCGGCGTGCGCGGCACGCTCGAAGTCGGCGCTGTACCGCTCCAGCGGCCCGTACGCATGCACCTTCAGGCCGATCAGGTAGTTGAACGTCTCCACCAGATCGACGCGATGCCGCTTGATCTCGGCATCGCCAGCCAGTTGGGCATTGATCGTGTAGCCCCACGGATCGCGGAACGCATCGAGGTTGAGCAGGTGCGGCCCAAGCTCGAGATCGAGCCCGTAAGTGATCAGCGCGTCCTTCTCGGCGTCCGTGCGGCCGTCGAGGAGCGTCCCGGATGGCGAGGGGAGGTTGTTGAGAGCGTCTTCGTACGACTCGAGCGCGAAGCACTTGACGAGGCCGCTCAGGCCGACATCGAAAGCATCCGCGCGTCCCTTTCGCCACTTGGGGCTGAAGAGCATCTTCGCCACGCGAGGATGAATGAGTGTGTAGTAGTACGCGTTGGTCTCGACAAGCACAAACTGTCGAGAGCCCCCATCTTCTCGATTAAGTTCGACGACTGCCTGCGCGGTGCTGCCAGACCCGCCGAAACAGTCGAGTATCGTGCTGTCCCTTCGGCAACAGGGCCGAATGAGCGTCTTGACAAATGTTGAGTGCTTGGGTGCGAGAAACACACCCGCCTTCGCAAACATCGCGAATGTCTGCTTCTCTCCATCAGAGTAATCGACGATGACGCTCTTCTGTACGTTGGTCGATACTTCGTGGAGGAATCGTTTCTGTTGCGGGACTTTCGACTCGTCCTCACCAAAAGCAATCCGATGATCGCGAAGGAGCGACTCCAAGCTGTTTCGGTCTGGATAGGCGGGATCGACCAGCCGCGTGCCCTTCCAACCTCGGGTTGGCTTACTGCAGAGCTTGCCAGTTACCGGATGCGTCACGTCATAGAACCGGTAGTTCGGATGGCTCGGATCTCTGGTCGATGCTGACTGCTTGTTCTCCGACGACATGATCGTCCAGTCGCTCTCTCGATAAACCCAGATCGATGCCTTTTTGTCTCTGGCGTCCGACTCAGGCACAAAGCGGCCCTGGCCGTCTCGGTACTCTGCGAATTTGTACTGATAGATGCCCTTCCAGGGGTCGTTGCGCTTCTCGACCTCCCATAGCAGTCCGCCACGCTCAACTTCAGATCGATACGCGCGGCGGTGCTCCCGATACAGAGAGACCAACGAGCGTTGAATCTCGACGATAGATGGATAGTTCGGCTGGAGCGTACGAACAAGCTCCGATACCTCAGAGAAACCGGGCTTGGGCTCTCGAAAGACGCGAGGGTCAGCCTCAACCACCGGCTTCGAACGCGCGTATACCTCTACGTACTCGTGATTGGTCGAATAGGTGGGAGAGCGGCCGTCATTTGTGTTCTGGACCCAGATCAGCTCTTCGACATGATTCTCCTCACCAAAACTCGCGTCGAGGGCGTGCTCGACCATCGTTCGCTCAGTGTCGTCGATACTAACCATGATCACGCCGTACGAATTCAGCACTGGGCGAAGGAGCGACAGACGATCTCTCATCATGGTGGCGAACGCAGAGTCGCGGTAGTTGTTCTTGTATGGAATGGCGCTGACATCAGTGTTGTATGGAGGGTCGATGTAAATGCACTCAATCGACTCCGACCATGTAGCGGCGCATGATCGAAGCACCTGATAGTTGTCTCCGTTTGCGAGAACACCCGTCAAAGCGGCGTCTACCGAAGCCTTGCTGGCGACGACCGCGTCGCTGGCAAGGACTTCGTGTCGAAACGCTTCGCCGAAGAACCGCGTGTCCACCACCAGCCTGTCGCACGCGTCCAAGTATGCCCGGGTACCCCACGCTGCCCCGCCGAAGAGCCCCGCATCTCCGGTGTTCTCTGGCTTGAATCCCAGCCGCTCCCACTCGGCCCACTGCTCGGTGTTCGACGCGACCACATCACGCAGCGCGGGCGGGATGCGGTCCACGGTCACGAGCCAGTTCGTATTCAGCACGAACTTCTTCTTGAGCCACATCTTCTTCTGAAAGTCCTCGAGCGAGCCGAGGAACGCGATCAGGCGGCCGGCGACAGCGCGAATGGCTTTGACCTTGCCCTGCACCCGTTGCAGGTGGTCGGCGGGGAGCGATTCCAGATCATCCAGCCGCACAACCTCGTTCTTGAGGTAGAAGTCGAGCTCGCGGCGGAGGAAGCCACCCAGGTCCTTGTGGATGAAGTAGTCAAAGGTATTGCGGGCGGTGAAGTGGTCCAGGTGCTTGCCAAGGAGCGTGCGTGCGGGCTTGTCGGCCGTCGCTGCGGCACCGGGGGTGGCGATGAGCGCTCGCCACCCCCCCGCCTCAGGCAGAGCGGCGATAGCCCGCTTCTCGGCATCGGCGCAGAACTGCTCGCGCTCGTCGCCCTTCTTGGGATTGGACGCCTTGGCGTAGTCGCCGCCGAAGACGGCGACGGCACCCGCAGCCGCGCGATCCTTGTCGGCCTGCGTCGGCACCCGGAACTCGAAGCGCAGCGTCAGTGTGCCCGCGGCCTCTTCGACCGGGTTCTCGATCGCGAGGATGTACCGACGCTTGGCGTCGTCGGCCTCCTTG
Organism: Phycisphaerales bacterium; assembly: GCA_016742075.1. Classification (GTDB taxonomy): domain Bacteria; phylum Planctomycetota; class Phycisphaerae; order Phycisphaerales; family UBA1924; genus JACVCL01. The sequence goes on along the minus strand of JACVCL010000001.1, from coordinate 269,779 downwards.
TTGTTGGCGACTTCCTGCGTGGCCTCAACGAGCTTGAAGCGGACGGTCTTCCCCCCCGACTCGCCCCCACCGACCTTGAAGCGGTAGTCCTTGTGCCACTCGCCAGACTTGATGTAGTACTGGTCCTTGTTCGCCCAGTGCAGCGTCACTTCTTCACCGGAATAGGGAATCGCGTAGGTGTCGCCCTTGTACCGGCGCTGGGAGATGAAGTCGCCCTCGTCGTAGTAGCGGCCGAAGAAGGCGAGCAGGTGGTTGTAGATGTCGGCTTCGAGGTCGGCGGCCGCCGCGCCACCCGCGGCTGCGAGCTTGGCCCGAAGATCGGAGACCTTCTTGTTCGTCTCAATCTGCTCGTCGGGCACTTCTGCCGCGCGCAGGCTCGCGATGGTCTTGTCCAGCTCGGCCTGGACCTGGTCGGCGGCCCCAGCGCCGTGTGCCGCGAGCGTGGCCTTGACCACGTCCTTGAGCTGGCGGTCGAGGAACTCGGTGACCTCTTTGTTCTTGGCGGCGATGATGCGGTAGATGCCGAAGTCCAGGTCGGACTTGTCGAGCTCGAAGAGCTCGCGCAGCTTGGCCTTGAGGGCGTTGAATTTGCTATCAGTGATGGCTGTGGTTGCTGGGGGCATGGTGTTCCGTGACTGCATCGTTCAGACCGCCTGGAAGCGGAGGGTAAACAGGGTCTCTCGGGCGTGCTGCTGCTGGCACCTGGCACGAAGTTGAGCCAGAAGCTTCTGGCGCTCGGTCTCGACCTCGGCTTCAACCTCATCGAGCCGTCGGAATGCCCGACGCCGCTCACCCTCCAATCGCGTGATCTCCTGCTGGGCCTGCTGCTGCGCGGCGACGGTCTCTGCAAGCTCCGCACGCCGCCGGGCGGCACGGGTGTCGCGGCGGATGACTTCGATCTCTCCCTCGGCGGCGGCGATCTTGTCATCGGCCCACTGATTGACCTGCGTCTGGATGGCGCGGAACCGGCTGTTGCCCGCCTCGCTCGCTCGCGAGAGGGTCGCATCTGCAAGGCGGTCCGCGTCGGCCGCCAGCCGTTCACCCGGGATGGGCGATGCCTTGGCATCGGCGACCACTGTGCCTGGAACGTCCATGAGGCGCTGCGACTGCTCCTGATCGATGTTCTCGCCGTCGTCGGTAATCGCTGTGAACAGAAGGAACTCTTCTCGGGCATCGCTGTCGAGCGTCAGCTTGTCGAGCCGCAGCCACCCGGATCGGCCGATGAGCGGCTTGAGCATGCTGATCTTGCGATCGTGCCCGGACACATCGAAGCGGATGGTCGCGGGGCTCAACGGCTGGGCTTTGGCGGCGTCGAGCAGCCACTGCCCCAACGGGCTGGAGAGCCGGAGCAGATGGGCTTCGGTTGCGGCGTATTCGTCTTCGGTACGGACCGCGGAGATGAGGCGATAGCGACCAGCCGGGACATCTGCTGCGGGGGCAACGGGGAGATCAAAGCCCAAGCGGGCATCGTCGAACGTGGCCTTTCCGTCGAGCCCCCAATGGGCCAGCCGCCAGAACCGCTCGCCGACTCGGTCAAGAGCGACCTGTGCGTTCTGCCCACGGATCTTCAGCCGTTCGTGGACATCGGCATCAAAGTGCTCGAAGAGCTGCTGCTGCGCCTGGGTCATCTTCTGCGCGATGGTGCCTTCGAGTTCCCGCTGCAGGGTATCGAATGCGGCAGCGATTTCAGCGTCGGTGCGGCATGTCTTGAGAATGGCGAGCACGCGCTTCTCGAAGTCCACCCCCTCTTCGATTGCGCCAAGAACCTCGTCGCTCGCACCGAAGAGCCCGTCAAACAGGCTGAACTTCTGCTGGAGCAGATCCTGAACGCGGCGGTCGGCAAGGTTGTCCTGGGACAGAAAGTTGACAACGACCACGTCGTGCTGCTGGCCGTAGCGATGGCAGCGACCGATGCGCTGCTCGATGCGTTGCGGGTTCCACGGCAGGTCGTAGTTCACCACCAGAGAGCAGAACTGCAGGTTGACGCCCTCGGCGGCGGCTTCGGTGGCGAGGAGGATCTCGGCATGATCACGGAACTCCTCGATCAACGCCGACCGGATATCGACGGCCTTCGAACCTGTGAGCTTGTCCGTTCCGGCATGCTTGCTCGTGAAGCGGTCGTAGGCCTGCCTGGCGGAAGGATGGGTGTTCGAACCATTGAACGTGACGACCTTGCCCGCGTAGCCATTGGCTTCGAGATACGCGGCGAGGAACGCTTGGGTCTTTCGGCTCTCCGTGAAGATCAGAGCCTTGCGCTTGGCTCCGATCTCCCTGAGGCGAGCGAATGCGGCGTCGAGCGCTTGGAGAAGAGCCTTTGACTTGCTGTCGCTTCCGATCTTCTCCGCGCGGGCGATGAGCGATTCGATGTGTGACAGCTCACCCGCGAGCAGCCTGCCCTGCACGAGTGGACTGGAGGCATCACCGGCCGACTCGGAGCCGTCGAGCTGTTCAACCAGCGCTTCGATGTCGATGTCCTCGTCTTCAGCAAAAGAGTCGAGGAGATCGTCTTCAGAGACTTGGGGCAGGCCATCTCGCAGTGCGATCAAGCGCTTGCGCATCGTGCCCAGTGTGCTGGCGAGAGCTTGGGGCGATGACGCCAGCGTCTTGAACAGGATCATCTCGATCAGTTGGCGCTGACGCTGCGGGAATGCGAAACTGATGTCCCGCGTCATGAAGTCCATCACGTCTTGATGGAGCGACTTTTCCTCATCCGTTTGCGGGAACGGATGGGTCATCGCCTGACGTTTCTTGTAGTTGATGTACGAGCAATCCTTGCGGAGCGTGCGTTTGCACACCTGCGCGAGGCGAGCGCGAAGGCCGACGAGATCGCCGCCAGCGTTGCAGTAGCGGGACTGGAAAGAGCTCTTGTCTCCAAAGACGTGGTCGTCGATCAACCAGCCCAGACCGTACAGCTCCAGGAGGCTGTTCTGAAGCGGCGTTGCGGTGAGCAGAAGCTTCTGCCTCAGCTCGAACGCCCAACGCACCGCCTGTCCACCTTTACGACTGGGCTGATAGGCGTTCCGGAGCTTGTGGGCCTCGTCCAACACCACAAGATCGAATGGAATGGCCCGCAGATCGTCCTTCATCCGGGCGGCGAAGCCGTAGGAGACAACGATGATCTTCCCGCAGTCGAAGGGATTCGGCTGCCCCTGCGCCCGCAGCTGGTTCCAAACACGACGATCCAGAACGACCGCGGGCAGGTTGAACTTCTCTGCCAGCTCTGTCTGCCACTGCTTTCGGATATGGGCGGGCGACACCACGATGAGGCGGCGTCGGCGCTCAGCCCACCGCTGACAAAGCACGAGGCCAGCCTCGATGGTCTTCCCGAGACCCACCTCATCCGCGAGGATGACGCCCTTCTGGAGAGGATTGGAGATGGCAAAGAGCGCAGCCTCAACCTGGTGGGGGTTGAGGTCGACCTTGGAGTCGAACAGCGTTGTGGACAGACGGTCCATCTCACCGACCGCGCCGAGGCGGGTCAGTTCATGGGCGTAGTAGCAGGCTTGGTGGGGCGAGAGGAGCATCAGTAGCCTTCCCCTCGATGCCCAAGTTGTCCATGATCCAGCGCCCAGACGGCGTCGACTGCGGGCGTGCGCCGCGTCTTTGCGGCGTCACAGATCGCAGATTTCAAGGTGGTGGAGTGGGCAGGCATGGGAGGGCTCGGCAGCGATGAACAGGCGGAGCAGGCGGTTTGACCCGCCGGTTATGTCCATGTACAGTAAACAGCCAACGAGCGAGCGTCAAACCGTCATGACCGCCCAGAAACCCAAGTTCGGCACCTTCGTCCGCGAGCGCCGCACGGCCAAAGGGTACAGCCTGCGCCGATTCGCCGAGCTGGTGGGCGTGAGCCCGACGTACCTCTCCCACGTCGAGCAGGGCAAGGTCGACTCGCCGCCGACAGCGGACCGCATCCAGAAGATGGCGGAACTTCTCGGCGAGAGCGCCGACGAGTTGATCGCGATGGCGGGCCGCGTCCCCGAGGACCTTCCGAAGATCATCCAGAGTCAGCCAGAAGCGATGCCCGCGCTGCTGCGTGCTGTACAGGGCCTCACGCCCGAGCAACTCAAGAAGCTCCAGGATCAGGCCGCCAAGATGCGCAAGGAGGGCGATCCGCAGTGAGCGCTCGTGGGGCCATCACGGAGGTGCCGTACGTGCCGGAAGTCCGCATCGAGCGAGACGCCGATGCGCTCATTGCGGAGTACGCGCACCGAGCCGGCGCTCCGGTCGCCGCGCCACTGCCCGTCGAGGAAATCCTCGAACTGCACCTGGGCTTGACGTTTGCCATCGAGGACCTTGCAGCCCTCTTCGGCACCGACGGCGTGCTTGGCGCGATCTGGTTCAACGAGAAGCTCGTGCGGATCGACACCCGGCTCGATCCTTCCGAGAACCCGTCGCGGCTCGGGCGTTACCGTTTTACGTTGGCGCACGAGATCGGGCACTGGCGGCTGCACCGCACGTACTACCGCGAGGATCCCACCCAGGCGGCGCTCTTCGACGGGCGTGGCCAACCTGCGGTCGTGTGCCGCGCCGGCGAGAAGAAGATCCCGGTCGAGTGGCAGGCCGACACGTTCGCCAGCTATTTGCTCATGCCCAAGGCGCTGCTCGTCGCGGCATGGCAGGAGTGGCGCGGCAACCTAGACCCCGTGATCCTCGCGGACCTGCCGCCCGTGAGCGTCACCGACGGCCGCGATCCGGCCGACGCCAAGCTCGATCGTTTCTCCAAGCCGCTCGCCGAGCGGTTTGAAGTGTCCGCTGAGGCGATGCGCATCCGCCTCGAGAAGCTCGGCCTCCTGCTGCGCGAACGACCCAACACGCTGTTCTGACCCTGTGTGCCACGACACCGGCACGGCACTGTCACGTCCCGAGTGTCAACCTTTTAGCAAACGACAGACAAGGAACCTCAGTCATGGCCAAGCCGTTTGATCCCCGCAAAGTCCTCAAGCAGATCGCCAACCCGCTGCTCCGCGAGTTCTTCACGCGCCGCGAGGAGCTCGCCGACGTCCCGTGGGACCAACTCAGCGAGCACCGCATCGAGCCGGTGTTCGCAGGCTGGCTCGCGCTACCGGACGCCAAGCAGCGCGAAGTGCAGATGATCATCCGCGACGTCAACGAACTCGCCGACCACCGCGGCGTGACCGTGCTCGCGGAGGGCATCCTCGCTCGCCACCCTAATCGCGCCGAGGACTTCTCCGCGCAGCGCAGCAAGGCCGACAAGGCGATGTGGTCGTACCTGTACGCGCCGGAGGTGTTCAACGACGCTGCGATGTTCGCCCGCGCCGATGCGCTGACCGGCGGTCGCCTTTGGAACCGTCGCAACGGCCTGCCGAAGCGCCAGCTCGACGATCCCGAGTCGCTGTGCGGTCCGCTCGGCGAAGCGCTTTCGTCCGTGTACGCGCCGGCCCAACTCCGTGGCAAGCAGTGCATGGTGGAGTACTACCGCCGGGCCGACGGCGCGGACTACTTCTTCGCGTACCTCGACGACTATCCCGACAAGCACCTCGTCTTCGACGGCAACGACAGCCAGCCGATCGTGCGGTGGGACCGGTACGCCTTCGAGAACGTGTTCGTCTACAGCGGCGATGAGGGCGTCCTCGAGATCGTCGCGCCCGGCGGCGGGAAGATGTGGACGACCCTGCAGGTGGCGTTCTGCAAGGCGGTGCTCAAGAAGGACATTCCGCCTGCGGACCCGCTCAAGCCCTCGTACCGCCTCGACCACCTGCTCCAGAACGATTTCCCGCTCCCCACCGATCCCGCCGATCGCGTCGAGGACGCACGCATCACGCGGCTGCGCATCGTCCCGCGCGGCGGGGGCGGGCACATCGAGATCAAGGCCGATCCGCGCGGTGACCGCAACGACATCTACCGCAAGATGGACCGCTGGCTGCGCCGCGAGAACCTGCCCGTCGAAGGCCTCCGCGTTGTCCAGGCGACGTTCTCACTCCGCTTTGTCCACAACGGTGTGGGTCGCCAGCCGACGCTGACGTTCGAGGTCTCGGTCCCGCACTCGAGCAACCTCAAGAGCAAGCCCGATGAGGTGCGCGTCATTGGCGAACGGTGCCTGCGCCGGTGGGAGGTGACCGATGACCAGGGCTGATCTCTTCCGACTCCTGCTCGTCGCGGCGGATGCACCCGGCTCGCTGTTCGACCACGCGGAGGTATCGCGATGGCCCAAGGGGGCGCTCGACGACCTGCTGAGGTCGCACCTCGTGCGCCCCGCGCAGACTGGCCTCACTGCGCCCTGTCCCCACTGCGACGACGGTCACGTCGAGACCGTCACGGTCGTCGAGTCGGCGGACGACACGGAGAAGCCGCGTTACTTCATCTGCTGCCCCGAGTCGCTCAAGGTCGAGATCGACGAAGCGATGTGCCGTGGCTGGGCTGTCGATCTCGACGGCCTCGGTGCAGCGCTGGCATCGGCCCTTGCCGTCTCCTCGCCGAAGCCGGTGGTGCCTGGGCGTTTCTGGCGGCTGGGCCGGATGCAGTTGCGCGACACCACGCGCGAGGTCGTCTTCGCGGTGCGGCTTGCCGAGGACGACGCTGATGCACTGATGCGGCACGTCGGTACTGGAGGCCGGGCCGTCGTGTTCGTCCCGCACCGATTGCCGGACCGGAGCCGATGGCCCGGCCGAGCACCCGCCGTGATCTCTCTGCACGACGTGGCCGCGATGGTCGACGACAACGTCGTGCTCGACCCGCAGGCTGTCATCGAGGCCATCGCTGAGGCGGACCGCCTCGCCGAGCTCGCGGGAGGCGTGTCGCTCGACGCCCGCGGGAAGAAACTTGTCCGCGCGCAGGTCAAGGCAGAGATCAAGGCGAACTTGACCGACGAGATGCTGGTGGCCGCGTACCAGCTGCACGGCTCATTCGACAAGGCTGCCGACGCGCTCTCTGAGCAACTCGATACGGACATCTCTCGGGACAAGGTCTGGCGTGCTGTCCAACGAGCCAAGGAAGCTGGCACTTTCGAACCCGCCGAGGACTCCGCCTCGGTCGGCCGGTCTGTCGCGTCGCAACCCCGCGACAGAGGAAAGAAAATCGAAAGGTACAGCAAGTAGCGATGCCTCAGGGGTTTAGGTGTATGGGCGTCGCGTCGCGTTCACCGTGGACCAGCGATCTCCGCGACACCGGGCCCTGCGTCCGAGGCCGGTCGGCTCATAACCGGCCAGTCACGGGCGCACCTGTGCATCCCTCGCGGCGTGTTGCCGCGGCGCAGTCCTTCGCGTGCGGTCCCGTGACTGGTTGGCGAGCAGACCTCCGGCCTTGGAGGTCCCATGACCAGCCGCAGCGACATCGTCAGCAACTCTTTCGCCGCCAGCCTCATCCGCCGCAAGGCGCGCCAGCTCTGCCAGCGCCCCGGCTTCAGCCGCTCCGACGAGGACGATCTGAAGCAGGGCATGCGCTTGTACCTGTGGTCGGCGTCCCGGCTCTTCGACCCCGCCCGAGGAAACGTCGAGAGTTTTATCGTCACCGCGCTCCGCAGCTGGATGGACATGGAGGTCCGCCGGCGTCGCGCCGAGATGCGCTTTACCGGCGTCGAGGCCATCTCTCTCGACAGCACAATCGTTGATCGCGGTGACGGCGACTGCTCTCCCATGAGCGCCGAGATCGCTGCCGACCAGGCCAATCGGCGATTGGGCCTGGACTCGCGTGACCTGGCGAGCAACATGGAGTTCCGCGAGTCGCTCGCTCTCGTGCACGCGCGGCTCACGCAGGCGGAGCTGCGGTTCATGCGTGACGTCGTGGATCGCGGCGTCGCCGGCGCTGCCCGCAAACGCCGCATTTCTCGCCGCCAAGTCCTCGTTCGCCTCGCCTCGATCCGAGAGCGCTTTGCTGAAAAGCGGGCAGATGACTCTTCCGCTGCATAGGGAACCACCAGAGGCCCATGCGTGGGCACGCTGCGGAACCGTCGGAGCGGAGCGCCCGTCCCACCCCCTCTCCCCTTGGGCTGGGCGCTCCGCCAACCGGCGGCTCGACGGATTCGGTCCCCACTCGGAGAAGCACACCATGCGAGACACTCAGTTCAGGTTTCAGTTCGCGGCTGACGTGGACGTCGCTGATGCGCAGGGCACGCTCGGCCTGTCGCTGTTGGCGGCCGAGGGCCTGCACGGCGACGCCAAGGTCCGAACCGACGTGGCGTACTCGGTTGACCCCGTTCGCTCAGAGATCCATGTGAGCGGGCGCGGTGTCACCCTCGACCACGTCGTGCAGATCTTCACGTCCCTGCTGACGCACGAGTTCGGCCGCGAGGCGTTCCGCATTCGCCGCGAGCCGTCCGCCGAGCCCGCGGCGGCTGCCGCGTGACTCCCGCACTCCCCCTCGTCCGCCTCGGCCAAGGTGCGTTCACCCGCGAGATCTGGCCCCACGACCTCGATCCCTCATTCCCCAAGCACGGAGATCCCATGCCCGCAACCGCGATCGCCAATCCCCACACCCTCATGAACCAGATCAGCAAGGGCCGCAAGTCCCGCCCGCGCCGCGTGATGCTGTATGGCACGCACGGCATCGGCAAGAGCACCTTCGGTGCGATGGCCGAGAAGCCCATCTTCGTCCCCACCGAGGACGGCCTGGCGGACATCGACTGCGAGTCGTTCCCGCTCGCCCGCAGCCTCGGCGAAGTGATGGCGGCGCTCGAGTCGTTGTACTCGGGCGATCACGATTACCGCACCGTCGTCATTGACAGCCTGGACTGGCTCGAGCGCTTGATCTGGGCCGAGGTGTGCGCCGACGAGAACGTCGAGAACATCGAGAAGATCGGCTACGCCAAGGGCTTCTCATTCGCCATCGACAAGTGGCGCTCGGTGCTTGGGGCGCTCGACGCGCTCCGCAGCGACCGCGGCATGACGGTGGTGCTCATCGCCCATGCCAAGATCGAGAAGTTCGAGAACCCCGAGACGGTGCCGTACGACCGCTACTCGCCGCGTCTGCACAAGCTCGCCTCGGCGCTGGTGCAGGAGTGGGCCGACGAGGTGCTCTTCGCCACCTACAGGGTCCACACCGTCAAGGTCGACGAAGGGTTCAACAAAGCCAAGCACAACGGCGTGTCCACCGGCGAGCGGATCATCCGCACCGTCGAGCGCCCCGCGCACGTTGCCAAGAACCGCCTGGGTCTGCCCGAGGAGATCCCGCTGGACTACCGCGTATACGGCGCGTTCGCACGCGGCGAGAACCCCTTCGCTGACACCGCACCACCCGCCACCACCTCCGACACCGCCAGCTCGGCCTGAGCGCCGTCACCGCCGTCCTCTCCCACCCGCCCGTCACCCACCCCAAAGGAACTGACTCATGGCCACGCTGAACAATTTTGATGCAAACCAGGTTGACCCGTCCGTCGCGCTCGATCCGCTCCCCGCTGGCAAGTACGTCGCCGTCATCTCCGAGTCGGAACTCAAGCCGACGAAGACCGGCGGCGGCAAGTACCTGCAGCTCACGTTCCAGATCATCGACGGCGAGTTCAAGGGCCGACTGGTCTGGGCCCGTCTCAACCTGGAGAACAAGAGCGAGATGACCGTCAAGATCGCCCGCGGCGAGCTCTCGGCCATCTGCCGCGCGATCGGCGTCATGCAGCCCAAGGACTCGGTCGAGCTCCACAACGTCCCCTTGGAGATCAACGTCGGGCTGAAGAAGCGCGACGACAACGGTGAGTTCACCAACGTCATCAAGGGCTACGCCAAGAAGGGCGGCGGCGGTTCGCCGGTGAGCGGCCGCGCTCCCGTCGGCGTCGGCCCGGGGAGCACTCCGCCCTGGAAGCGCTGAGTCCATCTGGTCGCGTCCTCGAGCTCCCGTACCCGCCCAGTGTGAACCACATCTGGCGACGGATGGGCTCCAGGACCGTGCTGAGCCGCGAGGGGCGGCGCTACCGCGCGAGCGTGTGCGCCGCCCTCGCGGTGATGCGTGTGGTGCGGATGAACGGTCGGCTGGAGGTGCGTGTCACCGTCTGCCCGCCCGACAACCGCCGACGCGACCTGGACAACGTTCAGAAGGCACTGCTCGATGCGCTCGCCAAAGGCGGGGCCTATAGCGACGACTCACAGATCGATCGGCTGGTTGTTGAGCGCGGCTCGGTGACGCCGGGCGGCAAAGTGCTGGTGGAAATCACGCAAATCAACCCATGAACCTTCGACCCTATCAATCCGAAGCCATCGCCGCGGTGTACGAGCACCTGCGGACCCGCGACGATAACCCCTGCGTGGTCATCCCGACCGGCGGGGGCAAGACGCCGGTGATCGCCACCATCTGCCGCGATGCCGTCGGACACTGGGGCGGGCGCGTGGTACTGCTGGCCCACGTCAAGGAACTGCTGGAGCAGGCGGCCGACAAGCTCCGCGTCATCGCGCCCGACGTGCCGATGGGCATCTACTCGGCGGGCCTGAAGCGCAAGGACCTCGGCTACGCCGTCACGGTCGCGGGCATCCAGAGCATCTGGAAGAAGGCCTGCGACCTAGGGCCCGTCGATCTGATCATCGTCGATGAGGCCCACATGGTCCCCGCCGAGGACGACGGGATGTACCGCCAGTTCATCGCTGACGCGAAAGTGGTGAACCCCAACGTCCGCATCATCGGGCTGACCGCCACGCCGTACCGCATGAAGTCCGGCTCGATCTGCGCCCCAGAGAACATTCTCAACCACGTCTGCTACGAGGTCGGCGTCCGCGAGCTCATCGTGCAGGGATTCCTGTCGCCGCTCAAGACCAAAGCGGGCCTGCAGAAGATCAGCACCGACGACCTACACGTCCGCGCCGGCGAGTTCGTCGCCAGCGAGGTCGAGGACCTCATGGACAAAGCGGGTCTGGTCGAGGGCGCGTGCGCCGAGATCGCCCAGCACACCAAGGACCGCAGCGCCACGCTGATCTTCTCGTCGGGTATTCGCCACGGGCAGCACATCGTGGATGTGCTCAAAGCCAAGCACGGCATCGAGTGCGGCTTCGTCACCGGCGACACGCCCGACGGCGTGCGTGCAGCGATCCTCGGGCGCTTCCGCGCGGGCGAACTCAAGTACCTGTGCAACGTGAACGTGCTGACGACCGGGTTCGACGCCCCGCACATCGATTGCGTGGCGGCCGTGCGGCCGACCATGTCTCCGGGCCTGTACTACCAGATGGTGGGCCGGGGCTTCCGCCTCCACCCGGGCAAGAGCGACTGCCTCGTGTTGGACTTCGGCGGCAACGTGCTGCGCCACGGCCCGGTTGACGCGATCCGCATCGCCACCGACGATCGCGGCGAGGGCGAAGCGCCCGCCAAGGAGTGCCCGAACTGCCAGGCCCTCATGGCGGCGGGCTACCAGACGTGCCCGCAGTGCGGCCACCAGTTCCCCGAGCCGAACAGGCAGCAGCACGAGGCGAAGGCCAGCACCGAAGGCATCCTCAGCGGCCAGACCACGTGCGAGGAGCACCGCGTCAGCGAGACGACGTACCACGTGCACTCCAAGCGCAGCGACCCCTCCGCGCCGCTGACGATGCGCGTCGAGTATCGCGTCGGATTCAACCGCTACTTCCGCGAGTGGGTCTGCTTCGACCACACGGGGTACGCGCGGACCAAGGCCGAGGCCTGGTGGCGTGCCCGCTCGGTTGAGCCCGTGCCCGGCGGCACTGAGGAAGCGGTCGAGATGGCCAAGGCCGGGGCGCTCGCGCCGACGCTCTCGATCACCGTCGAGAAGAAGGCCGGCGACCAGTTCGAGCGCGTCACTCAGCACGCGCTGGGCGACAAGCCGCCGCGGCTGGACAGCGAAGAAGGCCTACCGGACCGGCCGCCGGAACCCGCGGGCATGACGTACGGCATCCCTGAGGACGAGATTCCCTTCTAATGAGCGATGGCCCCTCCATCCTGCTCGAGTCGGCTCGCACGTACCTCTCCCGCGGGTACGCGGTCATCCCCGTGCCCGCGCGGAAGAAGATCCCCGTGCTCAAGGGGTGGACGGACCTGCGCCTATCCGAGAGCGACCTGCCGGCGCACTTCAACGGCACCGGCAACATCGGCGTGCTTCTCGGCGAGCCGAGCGGGTGGCTCGTGGACGTCGACCTCGACTGCGAGGAGGCGGTAGCGCTCGCGCCCAAGTTCCTGCCGCCGACGGGCGCGATGTCCGGACGGCCGGGCAAACCCGCGTCGCACTGGTGGTACGTGTGCGAGGGGATCAAAACCCGCAAACACCAGGACCCCGTGTCGAAGAAGATGATCGTCGAGCTCCGCAGCACCGGAGCGCAGACGGTCGTCGGCCCGAGCATCCATCCCAGCGGGGAGCCGTACGACCCGCTCGACGGCGAGCCAGCAGTGGTTGAAGCCGGGGAACTGGCCGCCGCCGTCGCGGCGCTGGCCGAGGCCGTGACCGAGGCCCGGCACGGGCGCAAAGAAACGATCGTTTCACAGCCGCCTTCGCTAGGAAACGATCGTTTCACAGCGGTCGACACGATGCTCCGCCGCGCGGCGGCCTATCTCGACCGCATCCCACCAGCGATCTCTGGCTCGGGCGGACACAGCCAGACCTACGCGGCGGCCACGGCGATGGTCCACGGGTTTGGGCTCGACCCGGACGCTGCGTTCAACCTGCTGTGGGATCGGTACAACCCTCGATGCCAGCCCCCGTGGTCGGAGAAGGAACTTCGGCACAAGCTCAGCGATGCGGCGAGCAAGCCGCACGATCGTCCGTACGGATGGCTGCGCGACGCAGGCCCCGCCGAAGCCAGCGACGTTGATCTGTCTGGATTCAACCCTGGGTCGCGGCGTGCTGTCGTCGATCGGCCCCGCTCGGAGCGTCCGCCAGATCCGGGGGCGTTCCCCGACCATCTTCTCCACGTCCCCGGCTTTATCGAGCAGGTAGTGGCGTACAACCTCGCCACGGCGACGCGCCCACAGCCGGTGCTCGCACTCGCGGCTGCCATCTGCCTTCAGGCAGTCCTCGCGGCCCGCAAGGTGCGCGACGAGCGAGGCAACCGGACCAACGTCTACTGCGTCGGCGTCGCACCCTCCGGGGCTGGTAAGGACAACGCCCGCAAGGTCAACAAGAACATCCTCTTCGCCGCCGACCTGGTCGCGCACGAGGGCAACGAGGACCTGGCGTCTGACGCAGGGCTGATCACCGCCGTGGAGACCGAGCCGGCGGTCCTGTTTCAGATCGACGAGTTCGGCCGCTTCCTGCGCACCATCGGCGACCCGAAGAAGGCCCCGCACCTGTTCAACGTGCTGACGGCGCTGATGAAACTCTACAGCAGCGCCGACACGGTCTTCCGCGGCAAGGCCTACGCCGACAAGAAGCGCAACAAGGTGGTCGATCAGCCGTGCGTCAGCGTCTACGGCACGACCGTCCCCGAGCACTTCTTCGAGTCTCTCACCGCAGACAGCCTCAGCGACGGTTTCATCGCGCGCTTGCTCGTGTTCGAGTCGGCCGAGACGCCAGCGCGGCAGCGGGCCAAGGCGTTGAGTGTCCCCGAACCTCTGAAGCAGGCGGCGGAATGGTGGGGAGCGCAGCAGCCCGGAGGCAACCTCTTCAAGGAGCACCCCAAGCCGATCGTGGTCGAGACGACGCAGCAGGCGGGCGAGGTGTTCGATGCGCTCGCCTCAACGGTGGATGCCGAACTGGGCAAGCCCGATGAGACTGGGCGGTCGCTGTGGGCTCGCGCGGAGGAGAAGGCGTGCCGCCTGGCGCTGATCTACGCCTGCTCCGCGAACGCCGAGAAGCCCGTGATCGACGCCAACGCCGCCAGCTGGGCGTGCGACCTGTCGGCCTACCTCACGCGGCGGATGCTCTACATCGCCCACGAATGGGTCGCCGACGGCGTCTTCGACGCTCGGCAGAAGCGCGTCGTGCGGGTGGTGCGCAAGGCGGGTGGAAAGATCTCCCGCAGTGAACTCTGCCGCAAGACGCAGTGGCTGACCCAGCGGGAGCGGCAGGAAGTCATCGACAACCTCCTGGAAACACAGCAGTTGCGGCAGGAAGAGGAATTCTCCTCGACGCGGCCGAAGGTGGTGTACGCCCTTGCCTGAACCAGATCTTTCAATCTTTCACCTACTCACCGCGCGCGTACGCGATACGCGCACGCGTGGGCACGCGCACGGGCGGAAGGGAGGTATTGAAAGATTGAAAGATCTCTCTCTTCCATCATGTACTTCTCCCCTCCCGCCCCACCGCGCCCATGCAGGTCGCGTGCAAGGCCGCGCCTACCACGAGCCCAACAGCCCGAAGCCGAACGGCCAGGCGACGGATGGCGTTAGGTACTTCCCGGGCGGGGACGCGAGGCTTGGCCCGCGGGAACAGCCGCGAGACGGGACAGAGTTTCTTTCGAGTGTCCGAGCGCATGTGGAGGCTGCGAATGCATGGATGCACTGATGCAACAAGCGTGGCGCAAGGCGGCCAGCCAGATGGCCAGCAAACTCAGAGCGGACGCTCGCAACGGCGCGATGCTGGCATCGCCGTGGCCCCGCGCGGCCCACAGCATGGTGGTCGGCTGGCAGATCCGACTCAGCCAGCCGCCGACGTATCCGCGTCCCAGACGTTGGCGTCCGACATGGGAAGTGTTCGCCCTGTTGGCGGTGCAGAGCGCAACCACCGCACTGCAGCACGGAGCGCGCTCGGCGTGGCACAAGTGGGCAGCGTCCAGGGTGACGCCGACGCGTCGGTACATCCCCAAGCGCAACCGTCCACATGCACCCCGATCTCAGCCCCCGGAGTCCTCGAGCTGCTGAAGCGCCAGCAGTATCTGTGCGCACTCTCCGGGCGTCCCCTCACTCCGGAGTCAGCGGCCCTCGATCACATCGTGCCCGTTCGCGTCGGCGGCCAGCACATTATCGAGAACGCCCAGATCCTCGACAAAGACGTGAACCGTGCGAAGAACGCGCTCACCAACGCGGAGTTCCTCGCGATGTGCCGAGAGGTTGTCGGCTGGTGCGGGGGTGACGACTCTCCAAACCCCGACGGTCCCAAACACCCTCCGAGTATGAACCCCGGCATTCCGGCCCCGGGGAGCCCCGTGGCGGCGTCGGTACGCCTCCCCGCCAGGGACGCGACGTGGGCCAACGTGGGCGGACCCGTGGCCAACGGGCGGGGCGCGTAGCGCGCGGGAGTCGGGGCGTTGAGCGCCCCCGGACGGGCCCGTCAGCCCGAGCGATCCAGCCAACCCCACCCCCCCGGACCTGCCGCATGTGCGGCGGGCCAGCCCGACGCCCCACGCGCAGGCGCTTGTTGCCGCGCGTCCGAACGGAGATCGCTGTGAACATCGAGACGCTTCCCATCGACGCAGTCAAGGAATACGACCGCAACCCCCGCACCATCAGCGACGCCGCCATCGACGCCGTCGCCAAGAGCATCGAGGCCTTCGGCTTCAAGATCCCGATCTTGATCGACGCCGACGGCGTCATCATCGCCGGGCACACGCGGCTGCGCGCGGCGCGGAAGCTCGGGCTCAAGGAGGTGCCGACTATCCGCGCCGACGACCTGACGCCCGACCAGGTCAAGGCGCTGCGCATCGCCGACAACAAGGTCGCGTCGCTGACGTCGTGGGACATGGAACTGCTGCCCATCGAGCTGGCCGACCTGAAGGGCGTCGACTTCGATCTCGCGCTGCTGGGTTTCAGTGCCGAGGATCTCGCCGCGATCATGGCCCCCGCCGGTAACGAAGGGCTCGTCGACCCCGACGACGTACCCGCGCCGCCCGACGCGGCGACGACGGTCACCGGCGACATCTGGGTGCTCGGCAACCACCGGCTGATGTGCGGTGACAGCAGCAAGCCAGAGGACCTGGACCGGCTGCTCGACGGCCAGCCGATCCACCTCGTGAACACCGATCCGCCGTACAACGTGAAGGTCGAGCCGCGGAGCAACAACGCCATCGCGGCCGGGCTGTCGTCGTTCACTGCGACCCAGCGGAAGGACGCCAGCGCCGGCGACCAGCAGTCGGCGGACCTGCACCGCTACCCCGAGAAGTCCAAGCCGACGCACAAGAAGCTCCGAGCCAAGGACCGGCCGCTGGCGAACGACTTCGTGTCGGACCAAGAGTTCGACCGCCTGCTCGCGGCGTGGTTCGGCAACATCGCCCGCGTGCTCATCCCCGGCGGCGGGTTCTACATCTGGGGCGGCTACGCCAACTGCGCGAACTACCCGCCAGTGCTCAAGGCGATGGAGTTGTACTTCTCGCAGGCGGTGATCTGGATCAAGGAGCACCCGGTCCTGACGCGCAAGGACTTCATGGGCAACCACGAGTGGTGCTTCTACGGCTGGAAGGAGGGCGCGGCGCACCGCTTCTTCGGTCCCAACAACGTGCCCGACACGTGGAGCATCAAGAAGGTGAACCCGCAGAGCATGGTCCACCTCACGGAGAAGCCGGTGGAGCTCGCCCGCCGCGCGATCGAGTACTCGTCGCGGCCGGGCGAAAACGTGCTCGACCTGTTCGGCGGGAGCGGCAGCACGCTCATCGGCGCAGAGATGACCGGGCGGCGGGCGTTCCTGATGGAACTGGACCCGCTGTACTGCGATGTCATCGTGCAGCGCTGGGAGAAGTTCACGGGCCGCAAGGCGGAGCGTGTGAGCTCAAACGCTGTGGCCGAAGAGAAAGCCGCGACCCGTGTCGCGGCTGGGAGCAAGGCGTGATGTGCGCCTCACTCGTCGAGGGTCGGCAGCGGGCCGTCGGTCGCTTCGTCCCACTCGAGGGCGTAGCGCTCGGTGATGTCCTCGAGGTCATGGTCGGTCAGGTACTCGGCGGTCTTCCGCTCCTGGCACGCGGCGACGGCCCGCGCGAGGTCCGTCCATTCCTCGATGGTGAGCATGTGGTCTTGGCGTGCGCCGAGCAGGTGGAGCGCGGCTTGGAGGACGGCCTCCAGTCGCGCTTCGCGGTTGGGGGCGGGCGTCGCGGTCATGGCTCAGGCTCCCTTCCCGCGTGGGGGGGCGACGAAGACGCCGCGCTCGTGCTTCTTGAAGCGGGCCTTGTCGCCCTTGGCAGCGATCTCGCGGATGATCGCGGCGTAGAGCGTGGCCTCGGGCGTCTTGCCGCCGGGGCTCGTCCACAGGCCCTTGGCCTCCATCGCGGCGATCATTTCCTTGGCCCGCATGGGCACCTCGCTCGCGGCGAGCACCTGGGCGGCCGCGTCGAGCGCGCTGACCCGCTTGGGCTTGGGCTCCTTGGCGGGCTTCGGGGCCTTCTCGACCTTGGGCTTCTTCCCCTTGGCGGCCGCGGCCAAGTTCGCGTTGTTGGCCACCTCCTTCTCGCTGGGGACCTCGTGGTCCTGCTTCCCGCCCTCGAGCCGGTCCTTGATCTCCGCGAGCGCCGCCTTGCGGAGGCGCTCCGTGTTCGACGTGGCGGCGTCGGGCTTGCGCTTGGGGATGCGCTTGCCGCCTGGGCCGACGGCTCGCTTCATCGCGGGGGTGCTGCTGGGCTTCTTCGTCTTCGTGCTCATGGTCATCTCCGAACTCGGGGTTGGAACTCCCGCCGCACGCTGCGGCGGGGAAGCGTGGCCGTCGCGGTTCCCCGCGACGCCGCGTGCGGATGTTCAGCGGCTCTGCACGATGCTGATCTGGAACTCGGAGCCGTCCCCCATCCGAAGCACCAAGCCCTTGTTGCTCGTGAGCAGTTGAGCGCCGTCAAAGGTGTCGGCGTGGGCCAGGCCCTCGGCCTCGCTCACCATGTCTCGGGCGATGTCGGCCAACGCGATGTCGTCGTCCTCGCCCTCGGTCTCTTCGCGGGCGTCGAGGAGGTTCTGGATCAGGGACAGCAGCGTGTTCTGCAGGTCGGTCTCGTTCATGGTCGCTCTCCTTGGGCGAGCGGGCGTTCAGCAGCCCGCGACGCGTTCGATCTCGTTGAGGACGTCGTGGACCATCGAGTTGGTGGCGGCCGCCTGTCCCCGGCGGTCCCGCCCGTAGACGTGCTTGGCCACCTCCACGGCCTTCGCGTAGCGGTCCTCGCGGCTCTCGTCGCGGCGGAACTCGGCGATGACCTTGTCGAAACGGCCTTCCGCGCGGCTCATGCGGACCACGCTGGCGGCCGCGCCGTCGGCCGTGGCTCGAACCGTTATGTCTTCCTCGTGTCCCTCGATGACGATGTGCTTGATCTTCATGGCGTGTCTCCGTGGCGGTCGTTACTCGGCGTCGTTCAGGAAGGCCTCGACGTGCTCGCGGTCCATCCCGCTCATGAACCCGACCAGGTCGATCAGGTCGCTGCGGACCTTGCCGAGGTCGCCCGTGCGGCCCCAGTTCTTCGGGTCGGCCTTGGCCGCCTCGGCGTGCTTGTCGAGCTCCATCTGCAGGACGTCCATCAGCCGGGCGATGTCGTTCCGCCGGGTGGCGTACGTCTCGGCGGCGGTCGGTTGCTGGGAGGCGGGCGTGCGGTTGTGCTTGCGTGCGTTCATCTACTTGCTCCTATGCATTGGTTTGGGCTGGTGAACAAAGAAGCCCGCATTTCGCGGGCTTCAGGTGGTCGGCAGTTCGGGGTTGCGAGGGCTTGTTGGGGCCTCTTCGCGTGCGGCCTCGCGGGCCGCGTCGCTCCGCCCTTGGCGGTAGCCGGTATGCAGTCCCTCGCGGTACCCGGCTTCGAAGGCGTGGCGGACCAGGTCGCGGATCGACCACACCGGGATCTCGTGGAAGTCGAGGCTGTCGCTCTTACGGGTGTCAAGCGTCTCCAGCAGCAGTTCGACCTTGGCCCATTCCATCTCGGCGTCGAGGGCCTTCTGCTTGCCGATCCCGTCGAGGCTGGTCTTGGTGGTCTTCTTGGCGTTTTGCGGGGCGTTCATCGTCGTGGTCTCCGTCGCGTGCGGGGGTTTGGTTCTTCCCGCTCGCGTGTGACACACATTGGCCGGCTGATGGGGAACAGGCAAGGCGATCGGCCTGCATTTCTCGATGATTCTGCGACATGTGGGCAAGTCTTCCGGCGATGTGGGCAACCGTGCGCGGGAGGTCCGCGATGACTCCCGAACACGCGCCTAGTCCCGAGCCTGCACAGGGAATGTCCCGGCTCAACCCGGCGGCGCTTGGCGTCGCGGATGCCGCCCGCGTGCTCACGCGGATCGGGGGTGCGGGCGGCAAGCCCATCACCGAAGAGATGCTCCGCGCCGACATCGAGGCTGGCGCGCCGACCAACGCCAACGGGAGCATCAACCTCGTGCACTACGCCGCGTGGCTCGTGAAGGAGATGAACCAGGGGGGTGGCGGTGGCGATTGACCCTCGCCAACTCAAGCCCGGTGAACTCGCACGGCTGCTCAACAGCACACCGCTGAGCGAAGTGATCAGCGAGCGGCAGCTCCACCGGCATCGCACGCGCGCGGGGTTCCGCGTCGCGGCCGACGGTGACGCGGGCAAGGTCGACCTGTTCCGATACGTCGCGTGGCTGGTGACCACGCGGCACGAAGCGCTGGCGGAGGCGGCTCGCACGCCGGACGGGCTCACGGGCTACGAGGCGATGAAAGAGCGGGCGAGGCTCCGCAACGCGATGCTCTCGCTTTCGGGGCGAGACATCGGCGACCTGCCACCTGTCGCGGACCCCGCGCGGCGGGCGCGGGCCGCGAA
This sequence comes from Phycisphaerales bacterium, assembly GCA_016742075.1. GTDB lineage: Bacteria > Planctomycetota > Phycisphaerae > Phycisphaerales > UBA1924 > JACVCL01. The sequence goes on along the minus strand of JACVCL010000001.1, from coordinate 250,301 downwards.
GGACTTCAGGTACTTCTGCGAGACCTACTTCGGGCAGACCTTTCACCTCAAGTGGTCGGGCGACCATCTGAAAGTCATCGCCAAGATCGAGCAGGCTGTGCTCGACGGCGGGCTGTTCGCGATGGCGATGCCGCGCGGTTCAGGCAAGACCAGCCTGTGCGAGGTGGCGTGCCTGTGGGCGCTGCTGTACGGGCACCGCGAGTTCGTGGCGCTCATCGGCTCCGACGAAGAACACGCGGCCGGGATGCTCGAGTCGATCAAGGCGGAGCTGGAGAACAGCGAGATCCTCGGGGCGGACTTCCCGGAGGTCTGCCACCCGATCCGCTCGCTCGAGGGCATCCACCAGCGAGCCTCGGGCCAGCTCTACCAGGGCAAGCAGACGCACATCGGCTGGACGGCCCGCGAGATCGTGCTGCCGACCATGCCTGGTTCGGCGGCTTCGGGATCGATCATCCGTGTCGCGGGGATCACCGGTCGCATCCGTGGCATGAAGCACAAGCGTGTGGACGGGGTGAGCGTCCGCCCGTCGCTGGTGCTGATCGACGACCCGCAGACCGACGAGAGCGCCCGGTCGCCATCGCAGTGTGCCAACCGCGAGCGGATCCTCGCCGGCGCGATCCTGGGCCTGGCGGGGCCGGGCCGGAAGATCGCCGGGCTCATGACGCTGACGGTGGTCCGGCCCGCCGACCTGGCCGACCGGATCCTCGACCGCGACAAGCACCCGCAGTGGCAGGGTGAGCGAACGAAGATGGTGTACTCGTTCCCCGCTGCGGACCGTCTGTGGGCGGAGTACGCCCGTCTGCGGGCCGAGGGTCTCAAGGCCGATCGCGGCGGGGCGGAGGCGACCGCGTTCTACAAAGCACACCGCTCCGAGATGGACGCCGGCGCGGTGATCGCGTGGCCCGAACGCTTCAACCACGACGAGCTGTCAGCGGTGCAGCACGCGATGAACCTGCGGCTGCAGAACGAGGCCGCGTTCTTCGCCGAGTACCAGAACGAGCCGCTCCCCGAGGTCGAGGTCGCGGACGACCTACTCAGCGCCGACCAGATCGCGGCCAAGGTGAACGGCCACGCCCGCGGGCTGGTCCCGCTGGGCTGCTCGCACCTGACGATGTTCGTCGACGTGCAGGGCAAGGCCCTGTTCTACGTCGTGGCGGCGTGGGAGGATGACTTCACGGGCCACGTGATCGACTACGGCACGGAGCCCGACCAGAAGCAGGCGTACTTCACGCTCCGGGACATCAAGCGGACCCTCGGGGCCGCCTCGGCTCGGGCCGGCGTCGAGGGGGCGATCTACGCGGGGCTTGAGCGGCTCATCGAGACGACGGTGGCCCGTGAGTGGCGGCGCGATGATGGGGCGATGGTGCGGATCGACCGCTGCCTCATCGATGCTAACTGGGGATCGTCGACGGATGTCGTGTACCAGTTCTGCCGCCAGAGCCCGCACGCCAGCGTGCTCACACCCAGTCACGGCCGGTATGTTGGCGCGAGCAGCCTCCCCTTCAGCGACTACAAGCGCAAGCGCGGCGAGCGGGTCGGCCTGAACTGGCGTGTCCCGGTGGTGACCGGCAAACGAGCTGTGCGGCACGTGCTCTTCGACACGAACTTCTGGAAGTCCTTCGTGCACGCACGGCTCGCCGTCCCGATGGGCGACCCGGGCGGGCTGTCGCTGTTCGGCCACAAGCCCGAGCACCACCGACTGCTTTCGGAGCACCTGACCAGCGAGTACCGCGTGCGAACGGAGGGGCGGGGCCGCACGGTTGACGAGTGGAAGCTCCGGGTCGAAGGGCTCGACAACCACTGGCTGGACGGCCTCGTGGGCTGCGCGGTCGCGGCGTCGATGGAAGGGGCTGTGCTGTTCGGCACGGACCAGAAGTTGGTCGTGCGGCCACGGCTGAAGCTCTCGGCTTTGAAGGAGCGGACGCGATGAAAGCAAAGCCGCCGCCAAAGCAGGATGCCAAGCCCAAGGGCATTGTCTGCCCGACCTGCGGCTGTTGCCACTTCGAGGTGGTCTACACCCGCGCGACCCCGACCGGTACGATTCGCCGTCGGCGGCAGTGCCGTCACTGCGGGCGACGTGTGACGACGAGCGAGCGACTGGGTGCGTGAGCGACGCACGCGGCCCCGCGGTGTCATCGACCCGCTTGCCAAGGACCTCCTGGGGGCCAATGCAGAGCCGCTGCTTCTCCGGCGCGGAGTACCGGCCGCATGAACTCAGCAAGCGCCTGGACCACATCGCCTAGAGGGATTGCCGCGTGAGAGCCTCCGAGTTTGCGCACGAACGCTCCCCACTGCGCCTGCTTGGATGCATCGGCACCAAACCGATCGCTGAGGCCAACGGGTAGATCAGTGGGAAGCGGGGTCTTTCGCCTTTCCGCCGTGGCACGCACCGCTGTGCGCAGCGCCTCGAACTCGAAGCGCATCGTGCGACTGAGCGTCCACAGGTCGTAATAGTCCTTCATCCGGCTGTTGGCCATGCCGAGCGCGAGCATCGCCTCGAACTTTTCGGCGATAACGGTTTCGGGTGGATACGTGCGAAGACGCGGGGCGGGCAGGTCGAGCATCGGACCCAACGCGAGCTCACGCGGCTCAGGGCTCACTACGTCGCCGAAGCCGATGTCGACCTGCATCGGAATGCGAGCTGTGCCCAATCGGGCCAGCAGGCGGACGCGGTGCCCGTCGTACACAGCATCTTCCCGGATGGGTTCCGCCGTGACAGAATCCGCATCGAGCACCAGACCATCGGGCTCCACATCGGCGACGCATACCTCCCGGAAGATCTTCACGAGACGATCCGCGTCGGGCAGCCCGAAGCCCAGCAGATCAACGTCCTGTGTGGGCCGGTGCGGCTGGGCGGACCAGGCGGCAAACAGCATGGCCCCTTTCAGCACGAACTGCGTCGCATGGGGAGTGCGAGTCAGGCGGTACAGCAAGCGTTCAACGGCAAAGCGGACGAGCACGATGTTGAACTGCTCGTTCTGCTGCTGGCTCAGGTTCATGAGGCGCTGCTTGATCGACTGCGCGAGCGCATCGGGCTGTGGCTTGGTCACGCGATCGCCTCCAGGTACGGGCGAACGACCGTCGCCACGCCGCAGAGGCTCGCGTAGCGATCGATCTCTGCCGGCTTGCACCTCCGTTGACGGAGGGACTCCCGGAGTGCCTCGAGCGCGACCTCAAGACCAACGTGCCGTCGATAGATGAAGCAGTCGACCACCGCCTTGGCCGGTTCGAAGAGTCGCACACTACGCCCGTCGATCTTCACCTCTCGGACGCCCGCCTCAAACGTAGAGCCCGACCCACGCACGAACCGCATCGGTGGATGATCCACCCGGGGCTTGTGGGCACGGGTGTCGATCATCATCCAGACCTCGTGCGGCATCTGTGTGCCGATGCCGTGGTAGGCCAGTGCCGACAGCAGGCAGATTACACCGCTCGGCACCCGCGCCGCTGCATGGGCGAGGCTGGCGTGTTCGGACGAGTCTGTCGAAACCGCGGCATACATGCCTCGTCCGGTCTTGGTCAGCTCTCCTGCGGCGACTAGTCGCCGCAGGACCTCCGGGTGAATGCCGGCGGACATGGCATCTCGGACACGAAGCACGCCGAGGCGTCGTGCCAGTGAGAGTGCGGCTTGGGCGGGTGCGGTCTTGGACATAGCGTGTAATAGTATCGACTAATGGCCGTAAAACTCAAGACAAATACACGCGGTCCGGAAACACCGCCCTTGAGGCCCAATCGCGGGCATCGTCGGTGCGAGGGCGTGAACGACTTCTACCGGTGGAACAAACCGGCTGCATGCCAGCCCAAAGCGGGCAGATGGCTCTGCCGCTGCATAGGGGACACCTAGAGGTCGCGCTGTGCGGCCCGTGAGGTGAACCCGTGCCCGACCCCGCCCCCAACCTCGAGCAGACCGTCCGCGAGAACGCGGTGCAGCCCGCGAAGGCGTCGGTGGACGGTCAGTCCGTCGAGCAGCAGCCATTGAAGGACCAACTCGAGGTCGTCCGCTTCTTCGCGTCCAAGGACGCCGCGAAGAAGCCCGGCCTCGGGATCAAGTTCGCCAAGATCGTCCCCCCCGGTTCTGTCTGACCCGCCCATGCTGAAAGCCATCGCCAACATCATGAGCCGGGTCGCCCCCCACCTCGGGACTCCTGCCGACTCTCCCTCCCCGGCGGCGTCGCGTGCACCGCACGGAAGCGGTCCACACGGCGGCCGTCGATTGGTTGTCGCCAAGTTCGACTCGGCGCAGACGACCGCCGACAACCGCAAGCACTGGGCGAACGCCGACGGCCTCTCGCCCAACGCCGCGATCAACCCAGAGGTGCGTCGAGTTCTTCGCAACCGCGCCCGCTATGAGGTTGCCAACAACTCCTACGCCAAAGGCATCGTTCTGACCCTTGCCAACGACACCATCGGCACCGGTCCCCGGCTGCAGATGCTCACCGCCGACGCCGAGGCCAACGCCCGCATCGAGGACGCGTTCGAGCAGTGGTCGCGGGCGGTCGATCTGCCCGGCAAGCTCCGCACCATGCGGATGGCTCGCGCCGAGACCGGCGAGGCGTTCGCGCTGCTGGTGAACAACCCGGGCGTGGCGTCGCAGGTGTCGCTCGACGTGAAGCTCATCGAGGCCGACCAGGTCTGCTCGCCGCTCATGCGCCGCGGCCGGAGCGACGAGATCGACGGCATCCTTCTCGATCAGTGGGGCAACCCCTCGGCGTACCGCGTGCTCAAGCGCCATCCCGGCGACAGTGGCCTGCTCCGCGCTCCGATCGACGATCTGCTCGCGTACGACACGCTCCCCGCCGCGTCGGTCGTGCACTACTACCGGGCCGATCGCCCGGGCCAGGTCCGCGGCATTCCCGACATCACGCCGGCGCTCCCGTTGTTCGCGCAGCTCCGGCGGTACACGCTCGCGACCATCGCGGCCGCTGAGACCGCCGCCAACTTCGCCGCCGTCATCTACACCGACGCTCCCGCCAACGGCGAAGCCGACCCGCTGGAGCCGATGGACGAGGTCGAGCTTGAGCAGCGCCTGGCGACCGTGCTCCCCGGCGGATGGAAACTCGGGCAGGTGCACGCCGAGCAGCCGACCACGACCTTCGGCGAGTTCAAGCGCGAGATCCTCAACGAGATCGCCCGCTGCCTGAACATGCCGTTCAACGTCGCGGCGGGCAACTCGTCCGGTTACAACTACGCCAGCGGACGCCTGGACCACCAGGTGTACTTCAAGAGCATCCGCGTCGAGCAGCACCAGCTGCAGCTCGCGGTGCTCGACCGCATCCTCAAGGCGTGGCTCAACGAGGCGGTGCTGATCGAGGGGCTGCTCCCGCAGTCGCTCCGCACGATCGCCCGCACGCTCCCCGAGCACGCGTGGTTCTGGGATGGCGTCGAGCACGTCGATCCCGCGAAGGAAGCCAACGCGCAGGCGACTCGGCTGGCCAACCACACGACCACGCTCGCAGTCGAGTTCGCCCGTCAAGGACGCGACTGGGAGCAGGAGCTCCGCCAGCGGGCCAAAGAGCTCGCGCTCATGAACAAGTTGGGCCTTGCGCCCGCCGCCGCATCGCCGGCGGGGAGCACGCCGGCGACACCCGCAGCGCCAGCCGACGACACCGAACCCGTTGACGAGGAGACCGCCAGTGCCAGTGCCGACTGACTCCATGAAGATCCTGCCCGCGCTCACGCTCACCGCGACGGCCGACATCACCTTCACCGCCGCGGCGGATGGCCAGAGCGCGCCGCTGCCCCGGTTCAAGATGGTCGCGTACAGCGGCGGCGCGATGCGCGTCGGAGGCTGGCGGCACCCCGTGGTGATCGACCTCGCTGGCCTGGGTGTCCCCTCGCAGGCGCGCCCCATCCGCTTCGGTCACGACCCGCTCTCGGGCGTCGGCCACACCGATGCGATCCGCGTCGAGGCCGGGCAGCTCGTCGCCACCGGCGTGATTTCCCGCGATACGCCCGCCGCGAAGGAGGTTGTCGCCTCCAGCCGGAACGGATTCCCCTGGCAGGCCTCCGTCGGCGCGAGCGTCGAGGAGTTCGAGTTCATCAAGGACAACCAGAAGGCGACGGTCAACGGCCAGGAGATCACCGGCCCGGTCAACGTCGTTCGCAAGGCCACGCTCGGCGAGATCAGTTTCGTGGATCTCGGCGCAGACGGCCGCACCAGCGCGAGCATCGCCGCGCGTCTTCACAAGGAGCCCAGCGTCATGGCCGACGATTCCAACCCCACTCCCTCTGCAAACCCTCCCGTCACCGGCACCGAGCAGACGCCCGAGCAGGTCCGCGCTGCGGCGCTCGCCGAGACGGCCCGCATCGACGCGATCCGCAAGGTGTGCGGTGGCAAGTACAGCAGCATCGAGGCCCAGGCCATCCGCGACAACTGGGACGCCACCCGCACTGAACTGGAAGTCCTCCGCGCCAGCCGCCCCAAGGTCCCCGGCATCCATGTGATCGACACGAGCGTGACCAGTGAGGTGCTGGAGGCCGCGTGCTTCCAGAGCGCCAAGCTCGAAGGCATCGAGAAGGTCTGCTCGGAGCAAGCAATGGACGTCGCGGCCAAGCGGTTCAATGGCGGCCTGGGCTTGCAGGAACTGCTCTTCGAGGCCGCGATTGCCAACGGGTACACGGGCCGCACGTTCCGCGACAGCCGCCGCGTGCTCGAGGCCGCGTTCGGCCGGGGCATCGAGGCGGGCATGACCACCATCGATGTCGGCGGCATCCTCTCCAACGTCGCCAACAAGTTCCTGCTCGAGGGATTCTTCTCGGTCGAGCGCGTGTGGCGGAACATCTGCGCGGTCCGCAACGTGAACGACTTCAAGACGGTCACGAGCTACCGCCTCATCGGCAAGGACCAATACGAGGAGATCGGCGCGGGTGGCGAGATCAAGCACGGCACGCTCGGAGAAGAGACCTACACCAACAAGGCCAGCACCTACGCCCTGATGTTGTCCATCGATCGACGCGACATCATCAACGATGATCTCGGCGCGATCACCACGGTCCCTCGCAAGCTCGGCCGTGGCTCGGGCCTCAAGATCAACGACGTCTTCTGGACGGCGTTCATGAACAACGCGGCGTTCTTCAGCGTCGGCAACAAGAACTTCGTCTCGGGCGCGGACACGGCGCTGGGCATCGATGGCCTGACCAAGGTCGAGCAGGCGTTCATGGACCTGGTGGACTCGGACGGCAAGCCCACGGGCGTGATGCCGTCGATCATGCTGGTGCCCACGGCACTCTCGGCGATGGGCACGCAGCTCTTCAAGAGCGTCGAGCTTCGGGACACCACCGCGAACACCAAGTTCCCGATTGCCAACCCGCACCAGGGCAAGTTCCGCATCGAGGTCAGCCGCTACCTGGCCAACGCCATCTACACCGGCAACTCCGCCAAGGCGTGGTACCTGCTCGCAGACCCCAACGACCTGCCGGTGATCGAGGTCGCGTTCCTCGATGGCAAGGAAGCCCCGACGGTCGAGAGCTCGGAAGCCGACTTCAACATGCTCGGCATCCGGATGCGTGGGTACCACGACTTCGGCGTCAACCTGCAGGACCCGCGCGGCGGCGTCAAGAGCAAGGGCGAGGTGTAAGCCATGCCCGGGCAGGTCAGCACAGGCGCTGGGGGGCTCGGCGAAGAGCTCCCCGGCGACCTCCAGAGCGGCATCGATCAGCAATCGGGCATCGACACCGATGGCCCACCAACAGACGGAGGTTCAGCAATGGCTTCAGGACCAGCAAAGTTCGTTCAGGAAGGCGGCTCGATCGACTACACCCCCGGCGCTGACGTGCTCGTCGGCGCGGTGGTCGTGCAGGCGGACCTCATCGGCGTCACGCAGGCACCGATCAAGGCGGGCCAGTTGGGTTCGATCGCCGTCACCGGCGTCTTCGACTTCAACAAGGCGGTCGGCGCTGGCAGTGCCATCCCTGCGGGCACGCTCACGTACTGGGATGCGGCCGCCCAGAACGCCACCAAGAACGCGGCCGCCGGCGCGAACAAGCTGATCGGCAAGGCGGTGAAGGCCACCGTCGACGCCGACACCATCGTTCGCGTTCGCCTGCAGCAGTAAGGAGCACCTGTGGGCGACCTGCTCGATCGCGGCGCAGCGTTCCTCGATGCCCAACGTCACCAGCACCTCTCTCGCCCGGTTCTTTACCGGCGTGGCACGGACGAGAAGGAAGTCCAGGCCACCATCGGCAAGACCGAGTTCGAGCAGGCCGACGACGCGGGGCTCATTCACCGAGTGGAGTCGCGGGACTTCCTCGTGCGAACAGAGGACCTGGAACTGGGCGCGGGCCCGATCCTCCCGCGGGCGGGCGATCAGGTGCGCGAGACGGTTGGGACGGCAGTGTTCGTGTACGAGGTCAATGCGCCCGGAGGACAGCCGCCGTTCAGGCACAGCGACCCGTACCGCAGGGTGTTTCGGATTCACACCAAGCACATCGCAACGGAGTAACGATGGCAGAAGGCAACGGACAGAACGGCAGTGCTCGGTGGGCCGGCGTGGTCGTCACCGTCGTGCTCGCGGCGGGCGCGATGACCATCCAGTGGGGCGTGGTGACCACCAAGCTCCAGCAGGTGGAGAAGCGGCTCGACGAGTTCATCGGCGAGGCCCGAAGCATCCGCGCTCAGTACGCCGAGATGGAGCGCAAGATCTGGTTCCTCGAGGGCAAGCTGTCCGGGCTGACTTCCAACTCGCCGCGGCAGAGCGTGCCGACGACGGGCTCGCCCGTCATCGGAGGTGGCCCGTGAGCACCATCGCCGCCCTCGCCGACGCCGTCGTGGCGCACATCAATGCCGGCACCCTCTCGCAGCCGGTCACGGCCGTGCGAGTGTTCCAGCCCGCGTTCACGCTTGAGGACCTCAAGGACCTCCGCGTGTCGGTGGTGCCTCGCACGCTGCAGATGTCGCCGGTGACGCGGGACAGCCTGGCCATTGAGTACGTCGTGGATGTGGGCGTGCAGAAGAAGCTCCCCGCCGATGGGGCGGACGCGGCGATCGATGAGCTGCTCGCGCTGGTGGAGGCGATCGCGGATCACCTGCGGTTCAAACGGCTGGAGGGCTTTCCCGACGCGGCGTGGGTCGGGATCAGCAACGAGCCGGTGGTATCGAGCGAAGCGCTCGAGCAGCACCGGGTGTTCACGAGCGTGCTCAGCGTCACCTATCGGGAGCGGAGGTAGCCATGCGCAACACAATCATCTTCGGCGTGGCGATGACCGACGAGCTCAAGCCGCTGGCGACCCAGAAGACGATCGCCACCTTCACGCTCACCGCGTCGCACAAGAACACGCAGGACCTGCTGCTGACCGACGGCAAGACCGACCCCATCGACGTCGCGCCCGGCACTCAGTACTACTTCGAGCGGGTCAACCTGGCGGACGTGCTGGTCAAGAGCAAGGCTGGCGAGATGGTCTTTGTGGTCGGCCACAGCGCCGAGTGAAAGGAGTCAGCGATGGCAATCAGGCTCGGCATGGAGGCCGCTCTCAAGTACAAGACGGGCGGCCAGGCGGGCGCGGGGGCGTGGACGGCGCTGGGAAACACCCGCGACGTGACGCTGAACCTCGAAGCGGGCGAGGCGGACGTGACCACGCGGGCCAACAACGGCTGGCGAGCCACGGTTGCCACGCTCAAGGAAGCGAGCGTCGAGTTCGAGATGGTCTGGGACACCGGCGATGCCGGGTTCACCGCCATCAAGAACGCCTTCTTCAACAACGACCCCATCGGCCTGCAGATCCTCGACGCGGCCGCGGGTCAGGGGTTGCAGGCGGACTTCTCCATCACCAACTTCAGTCGCTCTGAAGCCCTCGAGGAGGCCATCACGGTCTCGGTGACGGCGAAGGTGACGTACTCGACCACGGCGCCCTCATGGATCGGCAGCTAAGCACGGAGGCACGGATGCGGCAGTTCAAGGACAACGCGGGTCGGACCTGGACGGTGGATATCAACGTCGCCACGCTCAAGCGCGTGCGCGGGCTCACGGGTGTCGACCTCATGCAGGTCATCGAGGGGACGCTCATAGAGAAGTTCATCCGCGATCCCGTGCTGCTCTGCGACGTGGTCTACGCGGTCTGCAAGCCCGAGGCGGACGCCGCCAAGGTGTCGGATGAGGAGTTCGGCAAGGCGATGGCGGGCGACGCCATCGAGGCCGCGACGGGCGCGTTGCTGGATGAACTCATCAGTTTCTGCCCGAGCCCGAGGGACCGGGCCAACCTCGGGCGGGTGCTCCAGGCCACCAACCTGGTACTGGACAAGGCCCGCGACCTGACGGAGAAGCGGATCGAGACGCTGACCAGCGAGAGCGAGCTGGACAAGCTCGTGAGCCGGATGGTCCCACCCATCCCCGAGCCGCCGACGCCTGGAAGTTCATCTACCAGTGCGCCGGAGCCCTCGGCCTCGACCCCGGGCCCCTGACGTTGCGGGAGCTGGTCGCCATGCTCGATGGTCGCCAGCGCCACGACTGGTCGATCGCCGCCGCCGTCATGTCCGTGGTGGCGAACACCGCCCGCGATCCCAAGCGATCCCGCCTGCTCAAGCCCGCTGACTTCGACCCATTCCACAAGCCCCAGCGACCCGTCAAGGTTGACGTGTCGGTCCTCAAAGACGTGTTTATCGACCGCCGCATGCCGGAGGTCGCCAAGGAGACTCGTGCATGAAGAGCCTGACCACCCGCCATTATGTCTACATCGGTGCCCTGATCCTGCTGGCGCTCGTGCTCGCGTCGTGCGCCGGCCTGGACCTCGGCGACATCGTCAAGGTCAAGACACCCAACACCATCCAGCAGACCACCGGCCTGCCATCGACGCTCAGCCTCAACGAGGCCGAGGTTGAGTACCAGAACTGGTTCAACCTCACGCAGACGACCGGCGCGCAGTGGAAGGGCAACATCGAGAAGGCGGGCGAGATCCGCGGGCTGCTGGGCCAACTCACGCTCTCGGCCCTCGACACGGTCGGTCCGACCGTCGCTGGCCTGCCCGTGCTCGGGCCGGCGCTGCCCGCGCTCACCGGCATCGTCGGTCTGTTCATCGGGTCGGGCCGTCTCCGCAAGGAGAAGGAAGCGTCTTTCAACAAGGGTCTGGAGAAGGGCAGCGGTCTCGCCAGCACCGGCGGCGGGAATGGCGGCTCGGTTGGGGGGGCGGGGAGTGGTGCGTGATCACCATGCGGATCAAAGACATGTTCTTCGACCGCCACGTCGTCATGGCGGCGGTCGACAACGCCAAGCGGAAGGTGCTCAGCAAGGCCGGCGCGTTCATCCGCACGGCGGCCAAGACGAGCATCCGCAAACGCAAGGGGTCGGCCCCTCCCGGGGCCCCACCCCATTCGCACGAGGGCAGCCTGCGTCGGCTGATCCTGTTCGGGTACGACAAGCCCGCCGACTCGGTGGTCGTCGGGCCGGTGGGCTTCAAGAAGAGTGATGCACCGAGCGCTTTGGAGTATGGCGGCGAAGTCGTCGTGCTTCGCAGGCGAGGAGGCAAGCTCACGTCACAGAAGGTCAGGATCGCTCCGCGGCCATACATGGCCCCGGCGCTGGAGAAGGAGCGGCCAAACCTGCCGCTCTTGTGGCGGAACTCGATCAAGAAAGGGGGATTGAACGTGGCCGATACGCGGGGCATCCGAGCCGGGCGAGCCTTCGTTGAGCTGGGCGTCAGCGACAAGCTGACGGCTGGACTGAAGGCGGCCCAGAAGAAGCTCGAAGCCTTCGGCGCGGGGCTGCAGTCCATCGGCACCAAGATGGCGGGCATCGGTGTCGCGGCGATCACCGCGCTGCTCGGCACCGCGAAGGTGTTCAGCGACTCGGGCGATGCGCTCGACAAGATGAGCGCCCGCACGGGCGTGAGTGTCGAGGCCCTGTCGGAGCTCGGTTACGCTGCCGACCTCTCGGGCACGGACATGGAGACGCTGGAGAACGGCCTCCGGGTCATGCAGAAGACGCTGACGGAGGCGTCCCAGGGTTCGAAAGGGGCAAACGAGGCCCTCGGTCGGCTCGGCCTGACGGTGCAGGACCTCGCCAAGCTCTCGCCTGACGAGCAGTTCAAGCTGCTGGCCGACCGGATCTCACAGATCCAAGACCCGGCGCTGCGGGCCGCGATGGCGATGGAGCTCTTCGGCAAGGCCGGGACGAAGCTTCTTCCGCTGATGGCCGACGGCGCTGCGGGCATCAACGAGATGCAGGAGCAGGCCCGCAAGCTCGGGCTCACGGTCAGCACTGAGACCGCTCGTGATGCTGCGGAGCTGAACGACGCGCTGGGCACGCTCTGGAAGGTCCTTAAGCAGGGCGTGTTCACCATCGGCGGGGCGCTCGCACCCACCATCAAGGACCTGACCGAGCGGATCACACGCATCGTCGTCAGCGCGACGGCGTGGGTGAAGGCGAACAAGGAGACGGTGGTCTGGGCGCTCAAGGTTGCGGCGGCGGTCGCCGTCGCGGGGATTGCCATCGTCGGGCTGGGCTACATCATCTCTGGCATCGGGGCGGCGCTGGGCATCGTGGCCGCCGTCATCGGCGGGATCGGCACGGCGTTCAGCCTGATCGGAGCCGCAATCGGCGCGATCCTCACGCCGGTCGGCCTGACCATCGCCGCGATCGTGGCGCTCGGCGGCACGCTGCTGGTGGTCACCAGCGCGGGCGGCGAGGCACTGTCGTGGCTCGCGGAGAAGTTCACCGAACTGCGAGATTGGGTCAGCAAAGTGGTCGGCGGCATCTCCGACGCCCTCGCCGCCGGCGACATCGCACTCGCAGCCGAGATCCTGTGGCTGTCGCTGAAGGTCATCTGGCAGCAGGGCGTGGCGGCGCTGAACAAGGCGTGGCTGGGCGCGAAGGAGTTCTTCGTCTCCACGGCGTACTCCATGTGGTACGGGGCGCTCGCCGCCGCGGAGATCGTGTTCCACGCGCTCGAGGTCGCGTGGATCGAGACGACTGCCTTCCTGTCAAAGACCTGGACCAACTTCGCCACGGGCTTCCAGATGATCTGGGAGGAGGCGTCGAGCTGGGTCGCCAAGCGGATGCTGGAGATCCAGGGGCTGTTCGATGACGGGCTGGATGTCGAAGCCGCAAAGAAGGCGGTCGATCAGCAGCTCGAATCCCGCCTAGTCGAGTTGGAGAACGCCGCGCAGCAGTCCGTGACCGCGCGCGAGGGGCAGCGGGAGCAACAGCGCCGCGACGCCGCCGCCATGCACGAGGCGACGCTCGCTGCGATCGGCCAGGACTTTGAGAACGCCCAGGAAGCCTTGCGCAAAGACACGGAAGCCGGGCTCGCCGAGTCGCAGGCCGCGCTCGACGCCGCCAAGCAGAAACTCGCCGCTGCAATCGAAGAAGCCCGCAAGAAGCGCGAGGCCGCCGACGCCGAGAAGGGTCCCGGTCGCCCGCAGCGGGATCTGACGGCCGACTTCGAGGACCGGCTGTCGGGCCTCGGCGCGGCCATCGGCAAGGGCATCAGCGTGACGGGCACGTTCAGCGCCGCGGCCGTCTCGGGCCTGGGCACCGGTGGCGACGCCGCCGAGCGCACCGCCAGCGCGACCGAGCAGACCGCCCGCAACACCAAGCGCCTTCTCGATGCCAGCGTGGACAACGGACTGCGGTTCGCCTGACGCATTCACACAGAAAGGAGTTGATCGCTCGTGCCGGTCGAGGTGTTTGAGAAGTTCGAGAGCCGCCGTTCCACCAAGGCGAACCAAGCCTCGCAGTCGTCTGCAGAGCTCGGCTACATCGTGCGCGGCACGGCCGACGACCTCGCTGCCCGCACCGCAGCGCAAGCGGCCTCACCGGCGACATACGACACACTCCCGCGCCAGACCATCCAGATCGAGCCCATCGGCCCACAGCTGTGGGACGTGACCGTCCGCTACAGCCAGAACGCGTCCACCGGCACGAGCACGCCCAGCGAGTCGTCCTTCACGTTCGAGACTGGCGGCGGCACCCAGCACGTTACCCAGAGCCTGCAGACCATGCAGCGCCGCCCAGCGCCGGGCACCACCGCGCCAGACTTCGGCGGCGCGATCGGCGTCACCGCCGACGGCGTCGAGGGCGTGGACATCACCGTCCCGGTCTACCAGTTCTCCGAGACGCACTACTTCACCGACGCGCAGGTCACCGCGTCGTACAAGGGCGCGATCTTCTCGTGCACGGGCAAGACCAACGCGGGGTCGTTCCGCGGGTTCGCGGCGGGCGAGGTGCTGTTCCTGGGCGCGACGGGATCCAAGCGCGGCGACGGTCCCGACGACGACTGGGAGATCACGTTCCGGTTCGCCGCAAGCCCCAACCAGACCAACCTGACCGTCGGTCCCGTCACCGGGATCAACAAGAAGGGGTGGGAGTACCTGTGGGTCCGCTACGCGGACGCCGAGGACTCGGGCTCCGGCGCGATCATCAAGAAGCCAATCGCCGCGTACGTCGAGCGCGTGTACGACCAGGCCAACTTCGGAGCACTCGGAATCTAAAACATGCCCGACGACCTCCGCAAAGTCCGCTCCGGTCAGCCGCTCCGCATCCCTGCGGGCGCGTACAACGCGTTCGTCGATGCGGCGGTCGATCTGCGCTCGCGTCAGGGGCGCGGCCAGGCCGTCGCGGGTCCGCTGGTCGAATCTGTCCAGCGTGGCATCGGCGTGGTGCTCGTCCGCAATGACTCGGACGAACTGATCGAGCCGCACCACGCGCTGGCGATCACGGGTGTGCTGGTCGGGCCGGGCGAAGACGACCAGGAGCGAACGTTCCACAGCCGCACGCCACTGACCGGCGATGTCGCCACCGAGGAGTCCGACACGCTCGCCTTCGCGGTGGCGCTCCAGCCGATCAAGCCCAACGCCCTCGGTCCCTGCGTGCTCACCGGCGTCACGACCGCCCGCGTTTACATCACCAACGAGACGGACACCACCTGCGAGCTCGCGGCAGACGAGACGGTCCTGGCCAGCACCCCCATGGGCGGCATCCCGATCCTGTGGAAAGAGGACGGCACCGGCGAGAAGTGGGCGGTGATCGAACTCGGCCGTCCGTCGCCCGGGCGCATCACCGCGATCCTCGGCGCGGCCCAGCCAATCCCCACCGAGCGGAACCGCTGGCGCTACCCGTGGGTTGAGGCTCAGATCGACGGCAACCCCGGAAGCCCGGACTACCTGCGCTACGTGCCGGTCGAGAACGGACTGAGCTCGCAGGCCCCCAGCGGCGGCGAGGACCCCACGCGCCTGGCGATCAACCGATTCGAGGCCCACCACATGAACGACTCGGAGCCCGGCTCGGGGTTCGGCGGCCTGCTCGGGCTGGGGCCGGTGTGCGAGCTGCCCGGCGTGCTCCCCAAGTGCCCGCCCGCGCGGTCGCTCAAGCCCAAGCTCGTGCCCGTCCCCGAGGGTGTGTGCGTGCAGATGACCTGCGAGCGCAACAGCCGTGGCAAGCCGGTGTGGGTCTTTGAGGCCATGAGCTTGATCGAGATCGCCGACCCCGCCGACGAGGACCGCAAGTTCAATCTTTACATCGGAGGTGCGGAATGACGACCACTCCGACCCCCACGACTACACCCGCGCCGGTGACGCCGCTGGACGCCAAGCGCGCCAAGGAGCGGGCCAAGTATCTGTCGCTGGCGAACAAGCCCGGCTCGACATACGGCTCATCCAACCACGGCCGCGCCGCGATCCCGCTCATCCAGGAGAGCAAGCCGAGGTTCGTGGTGGACTTTGGCTGCGGCCGCAACGACCTCGTGCGCGAGCTGCGGCGATTGGGCATCGACGGGCTGGGCATTGACTTCGCCTTCCCCGAGGCCGATCTCGTGCGCCCGATGCACGCGACGGCGCTCCAGGCAGGCATCGCCGACGTGGTGACGAGCTTCGACGCCCTCGAGCATCTGCTGCCGGAGGATGTGGATCTCACCCTCGCCGAGATGCGCCGCGTCGCGGTGCCGCGGGGGCGGTTCATCTTCTCGATCTGCACGCGGCCGAGCACGACCACCATCGCCGGCGAGGGGCTGCACCCGACGGTGCGGCCGCTGGACTGGTGGCTGGAGCGCATCGCCCGCGTCGGGGTCGCGACCAAGCCGAAGGCGGGCTCCCGGTACATCGTCGGGAGGTTCAAGAGCGATGGGGGGTGCTGCGGTGCGTGAGAACCAGTCCGACATCGCGGCGCTGCAGGCCGGCCTCAAGGCGCGCAAGCCCGCGCGTGATGGCCTGCGCCTCTACACCGCCCCGCCGACGTTCGAGTCCGTGTCCCTGAGCGGGTTCTACCGGGGGACGGGGGGGCGGTCGGCGTTCCTGATGCTCTCCGGGCCGTCCCTCAAGCAGATCGACCTTTCGCTGCTGGACGCCCGTGGCATCGTCACGATGGCCGTGAACAACGCCTGGTCGGTGCGGCGGCCCACGCTGTGGACCTGCGTGGACGACCCTGGCCGCTTCATCGACGTGGGGTGGAAGGACCCGGGCATCCTGAAGTTCGTGCCCACGTGCATGTGGGACAAGCGGCTGAAGGTCATGAACCCCGACGGCACGCTCCGCAACAGCGCCTTCAAGGTTCACCAGATGCCCGGCGTGCTGTTCTTCCGCCGCAGCGACCACTTCGACCACGAGCGCTTCCTCACCGGGGACACGATCTCATGGGGCAACGACGCGAAGAACCCCGACTCGCTGGGCATCACCGGCAAGCGCTCGGTCATGCTCGTCGCCCTGCGGCTGCTGCACTACCTCGGGTTCTCGACGGTGTACCTGCTGGGCTGCGACTTCAAGATGGACGCGGAGCGCAAGTACGCCTTCGACGAGCACCGGGCCCAGAACGCGATCCGGCACAACAACGTGCTGTATGACTCGCTTTCGAAGAGGTTCGAGGCTCTCAAGCCGCACTTCGAGAAGCACCGCTTCCGCGTGGTGAACTGCTCGCCGGGCAGCGCTCTGGAGGTCTTCGAGAAGATGGCCTTCGAGGACGCGGTGAAGGCGGCCGCGTCGGAATGCGGCAAGCCCATCCGCACCGACGGCTGGTACGAGCCCAATCCCACCCCCACGCCGCAGGAGGCCGCACGATGAGCGACGGCCCCACACGGTACTACCTCTACATCCCCGTCTGGGCGACCGGACGTGCTCCGCAGGGCGGCGGATCGAGCAACTACTCGACGCCGTCGGGCTCGACCCCGGAGAGCACGTACTCGACGCCGACCAGCACGCCGAGCATGCCGCCGAGCTACTCGACGACCGGCGATGTGATCTACACCACCGGTCCGGGCGGCACGCCGACGCTGACGTTCTACACCACCGGCGCGTTCACGAGCAACACGTCGGGGACAACGCACACGCCATCAAGCAGCGGGCCGATGTCGTCGAGCGGGATGACGACGAACTCGTCACAGACGCCGACGAGTTCGCAGACGCCATCGAGCACAGGCTCGTCTGGCATGAGCAGCTCGGGCATGAGCAGTTCCGGCGGCGGGAGTTCGTCCGGCGCGTCCAGCGGGATGTCATCCGGGGCGAGTTCGGGCGCATCGTCGGGCATGTCTTCCGGCGGTAGTTCTGGTATGTCGTCGGGAGGATCGTCCGGGGGCTCATCGGGCGGCGGCTCTTCCGGCGGCGGGTCTTCGGGTGGCGGCGGGTCGAGCGGCGGCGGCAGCGGCCCCGGTGGATCTGGCCCCGGCGGTTCGGGCCCCGGTGGTTCTGGCCCGGGTGGCAGCGGTCCCGGCGGCTCCGGACCCGGCTCCAACTGCGTGCTCGCGGGCACGCCCGTGGTGCTGGCGGACGGATCGATCAAGCCGGTCGAATCGCTCCAGCCTGGCGACCGTGTCGCGGCGCTCGACGTGGCGGGGCTGGACCGCGATGTGCCGTGGCGTGCGCAGTACCAGTGGCTCCGGCCCTGGGCCGAGGCGGCGCTCACGCCCGTCACCGGCACCGTCGGAAGCGTGAAGCTCGGCGCACACGAGGGCTTCATCACCATCAACGGCCGCCTGCGTCTGACGCCCGAGCACCCGGTGCTCCTGAAGCGCAACGAGGAGATCGGCTTCGCCTCGGCGGAGTTCGTGCAGGTCGGCGACGCGCTGATCCGGCAAGATCTGAGCGAAGAGTTGGTCGAGACGGTCGAGCGGTCGGCCGAGCGTGTGACGACGGTTGCGGTGCATGTGCCTGGCCTGAACGTGTTCCTGGCGGGCGGCGTGTGGATCCACAACGACATGCCCGCGACGCAGCAGAGCGGTTCGGGTTCATCGTCGGGTTCAGGGTCGAGCTCCGGCTCCGGGTCGGGGTCCTCGAGCGGCAGCGGCTCCGGCAGCGGCAAGTCAAGTGGATCGTCCATGTCAAGCTCGGGATCGAGCTCCGGGTCCAGTTCCGGCAGTTCGTCGGGCTCCTCGAGCGGGAGCGACAGCGGCTCGGGCCCGCCCGGTTCCGGCTCGGGATCCGGCAGCGCCCAGCAGTCGGTGGCGCTCGGCGTGGGCGCGTCGTCCTTCATCGAGGGCGGCATGGAGGGTGTGCCTCCTGCGAAATGGCAGCAGAGCGGCGTGGGCAGTCTCGGCAGCGGCATCGAAGAGGAGGCAAAGGCGTGATCCCGAAGGTCATCTACACGGCGGACCTCAGCGAGGCTCCCGACAAGGAGCGGCTCACCGCGTGGCGGCACGCGTGGCAGACCATGCACCCCGAGTGGGATGTGGTTACGCTCACGCTCGACACCAAACCTCCGATCCTCAACTACGACCAGTGGCAGCAGACCTTTGGGCTCGCCGAGCCCGCGGCGTCAGCCGCGCGGCTGAACCTGCTGCGTTACGAGGTGCTGGCCCGCGAAGGCGGCGTCTTCGTCGATCCCGACCGTCTGCCGCTGCGCCCGCTCGATGAAATCGTCGCCGGCGTCGGTGCATTCTGCTCGACGATCGCCAGCCACGGCGCGAGCAGGCCACACATGCTCTCGCCGTCGGTGCTGGGGGCGACTCGGAACCACCCGATGCTGTGGCACGCGATCCGCGATCTACCACACTCGGTGCTGGTGTATCGCGGCGTGTGGGACCAGAGCGGGCCAGGGTTCCTCACGCGCGTGGTCCGCGACCACGGCCACTTCCGTGACGTGGTGCCGTTCCACTGGGTGCTCTTCGAGTATGGCGAGGAGGCCGCAAGGGCCCACGGCGGAGCGTTCGCGTTCGTGCAGGCCAAGCCCGCGGAGGTGGTGGCGTGAGCACACCAGCACGCACCACCTCGATCCCGCGGGTCCTCCACCAGATCTGGCTGGGCAAGGGCGAGATGCCGCTGAACCAGCGACGCTGGCGTCGCCGCTTCGCCGAGATGAACCCGCACTGGGAGATGCGGCTGTGGACGGACGACCACCTGCCGCCGATCTTCAACCGCAACGCCTGGGACGCCTGCGGCAACGTCGGCGGCACGCCCGGCTGCGTGATGCGCTCGGACATCCTGCGGCTCGAACTCCTGGCCCGTTTCGGCGGCGTCTACCTCGACACCGACGTGAAGCCCATCCGTCCGCTCGATGAGATGTGCCCGCCCGAAGTTCGCGCCTGGGCCGCGTGCGAGCAGCTCGACATCGTGACCAACGCCGCGATGGGCTTCCCGCCCAACCACCCGGCGATGTGGCACGCGGTGGCGGTGATCGAAGAGTCGTTCTTCGAGCGGCGGTACGTTGGCGATCAGGCGGGGCCGGGGCTCATCGCCCGGATCGTCACGCAGTACGACGACGTGGCGCTGTATCCGCCGGCGTACTTCCACCCGACGGTTGGGGAGTCGAAGTCGAATCCCGACGCGAAGCAGTTCCTGTTGGGCGCGCACCTGTTCGCGGGAACGTGGGTCGAGGGGAACAGACCACGGTATACGGGAATGTGGGCGGCCAATGCACCAGAATGATCTGTCTCTTGAAGCTCAGCTGAGCGCTTGTGGCTCTCGCATGCGACCCGTGAGGTGGAGGAGGCCTTCCCGAACAACTCGACGTACACTTCGAACCATGGCTGACTCAGCCGCCAAACTCGAACCTCTGCGGGCACTCAACGCGATTTGCCCGTACTACACCATGTTCCCGTTGGACTTTCCCCTCCGCGTTCTTCGCGGGCGAGCGAGAAGGGGCGACTGGGTAGTTGACCCGTTCTGCGGCCGCGGAACCACGAACTTCGCGGCGAGGATGCTGGGCCTCTCGTCGCTTGGCGTCGACAGCAGTCCCGTCGCCGTCGCGCTAACCAAAGCGAAGCTGGCCGATGCACGTGTGTGCGACGTTGTACGCGTGGCAGAGAGTATTCTGGACGCCATGCCCAAGCGGGTGACGGTGCCACAGGGTGAGTTTTGGGAACTGGCGTTCGAGCATTCTGTACTCAAGCAAGTCTGCTGGCTCCGAAAGGAGCTACTGCGGGACTGTTCGAGTGATTCACGGCTCTTGCTGCGTGCGATACTCCTCGGAGCGCTTCATGGTCCGCGGACAAAGTTGGCCGCGTCGCATCTGTCCAATCAGTGCCCACGCACGTTCGCACCAAAGCCCGACTATGCCGTTCGTTTCTGGCGCAAACGACGCATGAAGCCGCCAGTTGTGGATGTAATCGAGGTGATCAGAACACGAGCTCGCAGGTATCTCTCAGAACGACCTCAGCATACGCCGGCGCAGGTGGTTCTCGGCGACAGCCGCACGGCTGATGTGTTCGGCACGCGCACATTTCGCTGGGCGATCACGTCGCCGCCATACTATGGCATGCGGACGTATATTCCGGACCAATGGCTTCGCAGCTGGTTTCTCGGTGGACCCTCTACAGTTGCGTACCGACCACCGCAGGGGGAGATGGACCACAGATCTGCCGACGCCTTCGCAGATGACCTGCGAAAGGTCTGGAAAGGCATCGCTGCTCATGCCGCTGACGATGCGAGACTTGTGATCCGCTTTGGCGGAATTGCTGACCGAGATGTGGATCCAGTTGGGCTCCTGAAAGCCTCGCTCGACGAGTCCGGGTGGCGACTCACCACGGCGGTCTCAGCGGGTGATGCGAACGCCGGTCGCCGCCAGGCCACGCAATTCGCGCATGGCGGTCCAGCCCCGAAGGAAGAGCACGACTTCTACGCCGTGCTCGCATAGATCAAGGGGTGGGCCCTTTGACCACCCATACGAGTGTCTTCGACGGGTCGTTCTTCTTCTGCCGACGTTCACGATGCCATCCAGCACCCTCTTGCCCAGCGAGCTCTGTTAGCACTTCAGTCACCAGCTGGAGCGCAAGGTCATCCCGATCGGTCATGCTCGCAGGTAGTTGATCGGACAGCTTTCGCTGGACAACGAACCACGGAACACCAATCGTGCGGTTGAACTGCTCGACGAACTCCTGATCTTGGCGAAGCTTGTCCTTGGCAACCTGGATGGCGACGGCACGGAAATCCACTGGCACGCCCTCATCGTCGCCTTGTGCCACCCCTCCTGTGGCTGACGTCGCCACACCCGCCGCGTGCGCCGGCGCAGCCGTGACGGCAGCAACCTCTGCCCCGAGTCGCGCGCGCAGCCGACTGGCGAACGTATCGACCGCCGGAGCCGAGTACGTGGGATCCACGGTCTTGTAGAGACCCTCAAACAGCATGGCCCTAAAGGGGATGGGGAATGGCCGGCCGCCGACGCTACTCCAAAACACACCGTGCCCGGGAATCGGTTCATTCAGAAGCGAGCTCAAGAGATCATCGCTGTAGTGCGCATTGGCCGCCTTCACACTTCGGAGGTCTGCAGCTGACAGCAGGTGGAAGATGAACCAGTTGTCCCCTTGGCTCAGAATCTCGCCTGGGATGCTGCCTGGTTGCTGGGTGATCAACATCGCGCCGAGGTCGTACTTGCGGCCTTCCTTGACCCATTCAATATATGGCTGGGCCGCGGACGCCTTCTCGTTCAGCACCGATTGAGCCTCTTCGACAACGGCAATCGTGGGAATGCTCTGCGGCACTTCCTTTGTGAATTCCTCCTGATTGCGGTCGAATATTCGCCTCAGGATCAGGCCACTCAGGACAAGCGAGGGACCGCCGCGAAGCTGAGACACGTCCACAACGCAGAGCTTGCCTTCCTTTAGCGCTGCAAGCAGCGCGTCCATCAGACGACTAGCAGGATCGTGGAGCATGTTCACGATCCGGGTCAGATTCGCTCGTGCCGCGAAGACTTCGACATCGCTCATGCCGTCATGGGATACGTTCAACAAACGCTTGATGTCGTTGATGCTGGCTGAGTTTCCATCTCTGAAGACCAGATCGACAAGGTCGGACCAGTTCTGGCCACGGACGGCACGGAGCTTGGCTACGTTTTGCTGATCCTGTTTCTCCGGGGACAGCGCGAGGGAGATCACGTCACTAGCACTCAATGTGCGGATGTCCAGCTTGACACCGGCCGCCACAAACGACATGTAGTACTTACTCTCGATCTTGCGCGATGTGAACACGACCAGTCTGTCTCTCAGATGAGGCACGTCGGCCAGACCGGGGCGGTCCTTGAAATCTGGCCAGAAGTACTCCCCATCAGGATCGAAGATGATCGTCCCGACAGGTACCTCCTTTCCACCGCGTCGGGGGGACATCGGGTCGTTGCGATACAACTCAGAGAACAACAGCTTATTCAAGTTCGATTTGCCGAAGCCAGCACGTGCGAAGACGAATGTGCGGCGAGATACGAGACTGCTGGCAAGGAACTTGACCTTGAGCTCCGGGTTCAGGTGCTGGACCCACTCGTCGGGCGCGACGGCAGCGTTGCCACCCGTGTACACGTACTCTCCCATCGCGTAGTGGCCGATGATGGCACCATCACTGTCGTGTCCCAGCAATTCCTTCAGAATGACATCATCTACGAACGCGACAGGACTGCCGACGTGTGGAAGACGCCGGTGGGACGCCACGAATGTGAGCTTCTTGTCCCCGTTCACTCGAAGCACACCGAGTACCCGGATGTCAACACGGTACTTGAGGTAATCCTCTCGCAGCTGTTCCGGTACGTTCCGAGACTCACGCATGGCGCGAATGTTGAAATCTTCGCCCGCTGCACCGGTCAAGCGGCCATCCGAAGACAGAGACGTGATTCGCCCCAGCACTGCTTCGCTCGGCGTCTCCAACTGCACGAGCACTAGCTGGCCGTGCATCGGGATGTTCTGGAAGTTGCTCTGGTATGGCAGCGCAAGATCAGCGTGGAACTCCAACCCACCCTCCGTGAAGCCGCGGAAGATGCCGATCGTCTTGTCTTTGGGAAACAGTTGCAAAGGTGGCCTCCGGGGTCTTAGCGATAGCGGGCAGCTGCCGGATCGCTCGGCTGCAGGGACATCTCATCCAGGCGACCCGCGTGCTCAGCGAGGATCCCCCGGACTGACCGGATGACCTCGTCTTGCAGAATGGTCATGTCGAAGTCGACGAGCGCCGCGTTCTCGTGTGCCCGTTGGAGGCACTGCGGGTAGAACGGAACGGGAAAGCCATCAATGGCGTCTGCGAGCATATAGCCCAAAACCGTCGGCGCGTCCTTGGCTTGGGGGATAAAGATATCGATCGGCCAGATAGGGTCATGCGGACGCGAGCCGAACTTCACAAAGAACATCTTTCCACCCACAAACTTGTTCGCCTCGCCGCCGAGCTTCCCGGCCTCCTCATCCCCGCGGGCGTATTCGCCCCACACGTAGGATTTCTCCTCCAGTTCGCGCGGGACTTCGACATAGGCGGGATAGTCCGTGCGAAGGACGCCTTCGATCCCCATCGCGAGGCGATACCGTTGGAGTACCTTGCTGCCCTTGGAAACGCCCGCCAGATAAATGTTCCGCTTGTTTTTCTTCTGGGTCTCGATCGCGTCCGAAAGAAGCTGACGGTACTTGATGAAGAGATCGCCTTTGAACACCTTGCTGCGAAGGTTGCCGTCGGCGATGATCACCGTGTCTGATCCGTACTGGAGCTCGCTGACGAGCTTCAGCAGCACTGCCCACTCGGTGAGCTCGCGGTAGACCTGCACCCAGCTTGGAGATATAGGCTCGATCTTCGCGCCCGGGGCGGGCGGCTTGGGGATCATCGGCGAGAGGTTCCAGATCGACCGCTCGCCTGCGGGCAGCAGTTTAGTGAGCATCTGGCCGAGCGCGGTCTTGGGCGCGCCGGCAGCGTCAAAATGCCGCGCGTTCACCGCCAACCGGTCGGTGGTCGGCGTCACGACCTCCAGGCAGTACTCGTTGTTGCTCGAGTCCACGACCCGGACCAGTTGCACCATGAACGGGTCGAACTCGATTTTGTTGTTCCCGCCGTCAGTTCCGACGAGGGAGATCGCAGTCGTACTCCTAGGCTGGATCTTTCGCGTCTGCCCCTTGAGCGGGCGCACATCCTCCCGGAGCTCGTCAAGGACCCTCCGATCGCCTTGTATGCTGGAGGCGAGTTCTGAGCGAAGTGCGGAGATGCTCTCGGGATCGATCAAGTGGGCAACTCCCAGGCAGTCGCGGGTGCACCAGCACCCGAGGAACCCTCGATTGTAGTGTGTGTGCAGCGTGCCGACCCGCCACCGCTCGGGGGCTTCAAGAAGGGAGGGTTGCAGGCAACAGATGCCGCCCTTGTGGCGCGTTTGAGCTAGCGGTGTGAGCCCCTTCCACATCACTTGTATGGTGGGAGTGGTCTTGTTGACGCAGATCGCCGGAGATGACGAGGGTGTTGTGCGCTGTCGGCATGGCACTGCAAAGCGGCGTCGCCAGGTGATTTCCGTGACGGGGCCATCGCGATGCCTGAAAGTTGCACGACTGCAATTGCTGAACGGCCTGGACGATCAAGTCCCAGCACGCTGCGCAGAGTCAGATTCAACCGGGCATGAGCTGAGGTGCTGACGACGGTCTGGTTCGTGGAATCCAGAATCGCTTCGCGATCTGCCGAAGTTCAGGTCCAGGTTCCGGGGGGGGCACCTGTGGCGGGAAGCGGCGGGGACTGAAGGCGGTGGATGCTTCGCAGTTTTCCAGAGAGCCATCGATTTCCGGTGCCGGAAAATGATCGAATACTGGAAAACTAATCGCCTGCATCCTCCCGGAGGGTGCGTTCATCGCAGCCTAGGGCCTCTGCGGCTCGGGCCCATGTGCCATGCCGCTCCTTAGCCCACTGAGCCAACCCACGCTGGAAATGGCGGATGCGTTCGCGTCGAGTGCCTTCGCCCCAAGGCGAGCGCTCCTTTGTGCTGCGAATGGCGCTCCCGCTCCGCCGCCACGCGGTGACTGCCTGCTCCACAGCAGCTGCTTCTGTGCGGCCATTCCACCACGCTGTGATGAGGACCGCCAGACGCTGTAGATCACGCAGATTGCCCGGAAACGGATGAGTTGCCAGCGCCTCAATCACAAGATCGTGCACAGGTGGATCGGAGGGCACCGCCGTGGTCACGCGCAACTCTCGCCAGACTCGCGCCCAATCGTCAACGAGATCGTCCCGGCAGTCTCTGAGCGGAGGAACCGTCACAATGAGATGGCTCAGACGATCGAAGAGATCCGGGGCAAGCCGCTCAGCGAGATCGGCAATCGGCATGTTGCTGGCACAGACAACTTCGACATCGACAGAGAGCTCCTTGTCTCCGCCCACCTGCCGATATCGGCGATGCCGATCCTGCAAGAATCGGATCAACTTCCTCTGAACCCCCGTGGGCAAGTCCTGCACCTCATCCAGGAACAAAATGCCCCCGTCTGCATTGCCGAGGAGCCCTTTGCGCACCGACTCGGCTCCGGTGAATGCACCCTTGACATGCCCGAACAGTTCACTCTCTGCCAATGTGGAGTCGAGTGCACCGCATGGCACTGTGACGACGTTGCCGCGACGCTTGATACTCGCCACGATCGTCTCGACGAGGCGTGTCTTCCCAGTGCCACGTTCTCCGAGTACAAGCAAGGGAGCGCCTGCCACGCCCGCGTAACGCATGATGTCCTCAAGCGCCCGGCGTCTTGCGGGTGACCTCGCTTCGGGGTCATACTGCGCGACAGGTGCACGCACGGACGCGGTCTCGCGAATCTCCGCCAGGTACGTCGAGATTGGAAACACGACGGGATCGATCCGGACCGGGCCGTCCCGCCCTTCCCGCTGCGACGACCACAGCCGGGTGCCGCCTGGGAACGCGCCTCCCGCGTGTAGCAGAAGCCACACGCAGTGCATGGCCGGCGTCCCGGGGGACACGTTCACGTGCAAGTTGGCGACCGACTGCACATCTGGAATCACCTGCTGAGAGATCGCCTCATAGATCTGCGCGTGGTTGCTTGGGTCACTGACCGTCAAGGTCCGAATGTCGACCGGAGGTCCATCCCACTCTGGCCCAACCGCCACTGGCTCGGCTTTCCTCTTGAGATAGATCACTTGCCCAATGGGATGGCCCTTCGCCTTCAACAGCCTGAGGGCATGTCGCAGCACGTCAAGGCCGTGGTTCTTGGAGTGCCATGCGAGCAATGTCCCAGTCTTGGTGCTCATGAGACTCGCTCCTCTGCCAGGATGGTCTTGATGCCGAGGCTCTCGGCCACCCGTCTGGCGGCCTTTGCCTCCTCCGGGGTCCCTGCGCCCAGGGCTTTCGACCCGTCGGGTAGGCGATACACCGCTGGCCTCTCGGCGACGGTGCCATCTCCTTCCTTGGCACCCTTGGAGCGCTCCTCCCGCTTGGCGGCACTGGGCACTCGCGGTGCTCGCAGTGAATATCTGACAATGACCTGATGCACCCACGCCATGCCCCGCCGCTCGACTTCCTGCCGCACACTGGCCTCCGAGAGCTTGGCCTCTTCAAGGCGATCGGCCGACCTTGCGGTGACTGCATCGAGGGTGACCGTTTCGGTTGCCTTGATTCGGATCGTCGGCTCAGGTTTCTTGGGAACGGAGTTCGGCGAGAGCGGAACGATCTCCCCGGACGCGTCCCCGAGGGTCGCGGGAATCTCAACTCGCCATTGGGAATGTTCTGTCCATGACTGCAGAAGCTCTCGCAGTGCCTCTGAGTCCGCACCGGCCAAGCGCACGCCGAGCTCAAAGCCCTCGTCGAGCCCGTGCTTTTGCAGGTTGGCCGACATGACCATCGCCTGATCGTCGCACACGAGTGCCTTGGCGTGCAGCCACGTGAAGCAATGCACCCTTGCCCCGGCTCTTCGGAGCTTCAGCAGCGCCGGAATGGAAGCTGACCGATACCGGGCGAGAACTGTCACGGGCAGGCCTTCACCGGCCCTCTTGCAAAGTGCGGCGACAACCGGATGATCCGCATCCCAGCCGAAGCTTGAGACGATGATCCCGCGATGTGCAGCGCGGATCATCTCCAACATCGCTTCCCGTATCTGACAACGCGCACCCATCGTGGCGACGACGCGCTGGGCGGACTGGGGCAACACGACCTCTCCGAGGGGCTTGACGCGGTCGAGCTGACCCTTTCCCACCAGCTCCCGCTCCGCCATCTCCCAAATCGCGTAACGCAGTTGCTCGAACATCTCTTGTGTTTCGGGCACGCTCAGACGCACCGCCAGCTCTTCGTTCCTGGTCAGAGCTTCCGTCGTCAGGTTTGCCGTGAGCAGAATGCCGCGTGCCACAGCGGTTGCGGGATCAGCGAGCACGCACTTGGCGTGGAACGCCGGCGAAGAACGAATCAGCATGCGCCCGGCAAACTCGTTGAGCATCTGCTTGTGGGATTCCGTAGTTTTCGTCTCGAAGTCATCCTCGTCGCTGACGTCGCGATCGAGCTTAGCTTCAGCAGCGACAAGGCCATACACCCGGCAGCCGCGCGCGGCGGCTTCGAGGAGCGCCCTCTGAATCTCGATATCTGACAGAAGGAAGGAGCTGAAGACTACGACTTGCTGCGCCGCGTGAATGATCGACAGTGCCTCGGTGAGCACACAGCGATCCGGGCCTGTCGCGGCAACGCGCCAACTGCTCTTCACGATCGGCCTAGCGGCAGTATTCGGTGCAGTGTTTCTGACAAGCAAAGGCGGAACGAGCCGGCTGCGTTGATCCACGATGTGTTCGATGGTGTGATCCCACATGGTCTGATTCTCCTCCTTCACAGATTCCAATCCAGTGCTGCCTGCACCGCCCAGTAGGACCGCGATCGAGCGTCGTGTTTGGTGTTACCGGCAAACTGACGCGCCAAGTCTTCCCGGCTCGGGAACTCCACACTCCACCCGGCAAACGTCGAACGTACCCGCTGCGTCAAGCTCTCGAACACACGAACTGTCTGAATCCCGCTGACCTGTGATGCGATCTGATACCGCGCCCATTCCGTCGCGGCGCGGTTCGAATCCGGACACAGTCTGATGCTCGGTACCTTCACGTCACGGAATGAGCCCACCCCATCGAGAGTGGGCGATGCGAACTCCAGCGTTGTTCGCATATTGAGGCGTTCGTCCTCTGTAGTCGCCGCGGCAAACGGGATCATCAACGCTTGACGGTTGTCATCCCAGCTGCGATCAAGCCGCCTGGACGCCAAGAGCTCGTGCCACACGGTTCTCGCATCTGGAAGATCACCTCGGGTGATCGGTTGATCGATCCGGTGTCGCCCGTTGATGTTCCCGACTACGCGCAGCTCGGGCTTGTCGCTCACCGTCCAGCGAACCTCCAGTTCGTCTGTCGTGCTCACCTCGATCGCTGCGGCAGCGATGTCGTCGAACCGTGCCAGGCGGCCGTCAATCAGCATCGGGGCCACCTGGCCCGCGGCGTCGCGGACCCAGTCCGGCAACGCTTCCGCGCGAGGCCGCGGTTCATCGCGCTTTCTCTGCTCGTTCCCATTCTGGGGCCCAGACCGTGGCGCTACGCCGATGATCGGGAACAGGAGAAGCGGATCTTCGGCAGTCCACAGCGACCACTCGCCTTTGTCCGGCTGAAGAACTCTGCCCGTCTTGGCAGCCGCGACGCCCTGATCGGTGAGCCCTTCGAAGTTGTCGGTGACCAACTGGAGATCGCGGCAGATGAGAAGCAAGCGCTTCGCGACCGTGATCATTCCGGCACCAGGCCCGAGTAGATGCTGGGCGAGCGACACGGGATCGAGCCGCCGACTCGCATCAACCTCCTGCTTGGCCCATACGAGCACAGGTGCCAGTTCAGCACGTGCTTCCTCGCGGGCAATCGTCGCGACGAGATCGAACCGCCGCAGAGGGACTCTTCTGGTCAACACAAACTGGATACTCATGATGCATGCCCCCCTTTGCCGGGATTGAAGCGAAGTCCGTACTTGAGTGAGCGTGCGAGCCCACCGAGCACCGGCGACCGGCACTTGAGCATCTCGTGACGGTTACCAACGACCACCAGCTGGTACCGCGCCCGAGTCACTGCGACGTTGATCCGGTTCGGGCTCTCGAGGAAGCTGGTCGGCCATCCGTTGGCAACCGAGAGAAAGACGATGTCGGCCTCGTGTCCCTGGAAACGGTCCACCGTACACACGTGCGCGGACACAACCGGCACACCGGAGTGCTTCAGAACCGACTCCTGCATCGCGAGACGTTCGCCGCTCAGGCTGCGCATTGCCCAACGCAGCTCCCTTTCCTGTGCTCGATAGAACGTCAGCACTGCCGCTTCCCAAAGCTGTCCGTCTGGTCGGGGATTGCGAGCGGCCCACGCCATAAATGCCTTGAGTTCCTCGATGACGACTGCAACCTCTTCCCTGCTGTGCCCCTTCGACCGCGTCTTCACATCCAGCCACTCGGCGCGAGAGGAGTATCGCCTTGGGCCTCCATTGGGCCACTCTCGGCGTGACATCATGTCGGGAGGATCAATCAGGGCATGCCCGTGATAGACGTGCTCCCGAGGAAACGCAGAGATCTCAGGGTGCATTCGTCTTTGGTAGGTGAGCCTGGTATGGCGCGCCGCGAGGACATCTTGTGGCAAGCCCTCCGAGAGCGTCGTCGGGGTGATAGCCCCCTTGCGTCCGAATCCATACCGCAGCGATTCCAGAACCGATGGAAGCGCGATGCGCTGGATGTTCGTCACGTAGTCGCTCACTACGTCCGCCTTGATTCCCGTGCCTGGGGCTGGCAGTAGGAGTTGCCGATCACGTCGATACCGCTGGGCCGTGGCACTTTGCATCCCGTCTCGCTCGAACAGTCGCTGTTCATACTCCCGAGAGAGACGCCATGCGATCTCGCTCTCCCAACTGCGGTCCTCATCCATCAAGCGGTCACGGCCGTCCCAAAAGGCCATTGCGCGGCGTCGCACGTTGTCCACCCCATCAAACTCTCCGCGAACCACGGCGATGTCCGCGGGCCACTCGCGGGATCGTGACGCGCCGTCGGACGTGGCCAGAATCAACGGGACACTATGGAGCGACGCCCAATCGGCCGTGTCTCCATCGGTCCACTGCACCCCATGCGCGGCGGCTTGGGCGGCATACAGCTCATGAAGAGCTGGGTCATCCGACACGACGACGGTGGGCTTCCACAGGCTCGGATCGTCGCCGCTGCGGTGGTTGTCAAAGACATCCAGGCACGCGTGCCGTGCATCAAGGTTGGGCATGGCGGCCTGAACGCTGGCGGCCACTTCCTCATCCTCGACATACGGCGATAGCTGAAGCGGATCCCCGACCAGCACCCATCGCTTGGCGAGCAGGCCGGGTACCAAGAACTCCTGAAACGTTGTCTTGCTAGCTTCGTCGACGATCAGTACGTCAAATGCCGCGTCGACGCCCCGGCGCTCGTCCTTTTGCGCCTTGATGTCCGGGTGCTGCAGAATGCCGATTGTGGTGCCGCAGACGAGGTTGGCGCACTCCAGAACGAGCCGCTCGATCATCGTGTCGTTCCCACGGAGTGCACGGAGCATTTCCTCTTGGGCGACGGTTCTAGCTCGCTGTTGTTGCAGGTGTGTGGTGATCTGCGAACGTGTCGTCTGCTTGAACTCCTCCAGTCGATATGGTCGGGCCTTGACCGAAATGTTGTGGCGGTCTCCGATCCGCACGGCCAGGACATGGTCTCGGAAGCGGTGAGTGTCGCTCTTGAGCCGTTCCAGGACATTGTCCACGGCAACGTGAGTGGAGGCGCACAGGAGCACGCGATTGCCACGCTCGACAAGTTGCATGACCAGCTCGCAGATGACCGTGGTCTTGCCCGAGCCGGGAGGCCCCTCAAGGATGGCGAAATCAGGAGAGCTCAATGCTTGGACGACGAACCCTCGTTGCTCCTCGATCCCCTCGACCTCCTTGTCGAGGATGTACCACCGATCGATTGCGCGCGGCGTCGGCTGTGGCCACTGAACAGTCCCGATCTCTCTCCCACCGGGCCACACCCCATCCTTCGGGCGGGCCGGCCCGAGCAGGCGGAGCAGCGGAAGGTTCTCTGGACGGGGCTCGTTCCGCAGTTGGCGCATCGCCTGAATCTGGCGGTGGAGTGCGTATGTGTTGGGACGCAGCAAGATGTGCTCAAGCTCAGGCTCACGCTCCAGAAGGAGGCGACCGGAGTTCTCGTCAACGTCAAGAACACCGATGCGACGTGATTCGTCGAACTGCGGTCGCTCTGGTTCGGCATCACCGTCTGCGGGCTCCGCCTCGTACACCTCCTTGATCTGATCCGCGAAGAACTTCTTTGCATCCTTCTCGAATCGATCCACATTTCCCGTCGGCGCGCACAGCTCCACCCACAAGCTGCCGTCCCGCCGATCCCCATCGTCCTCGTCACGCTGCCACGATGCGCGGATTGCCGACTTCTCTTGGTGAATCCGGGCTAGCTGAAGATACTGAACGAACTCGTCGATGCCGCTTCGGGCGAACTTCTCGACGCGATCCACCGCCAGCGATGGGTCGTAAGCCGCAAGTGCTTCGTACCAGAGAGATGCCATCGGGTCCTTTCCGGGCAAGACGCCGTGCTTGGCGATTGCTCCGGTGCGCCTCTTGCAATGCCGGTGCCAAGTCGCGCAATGGGGTTCTGCACCGCCGAGGGCAGACCGAGGTTGCCTCCATAGTACACAAATGGCCCGCGTCCGGGTGAAATGACCCGCTTTGTCCGAGGCCGTGGGCCGCTGAACAGCCACTGCGGCACACCGAGTCCGCATGCTGTTGCTGGCACGCCGAATGCATCAGCTCCCACCACAAGGGAGCTTCACATGCCACACGCTTCGAATCGCCCGTCAATCTCCGAGCTCAAGCTGACTCACCACGCCACCCTCCGCCAGCAGCAGAGGGGGATCGTGGCTGGGGTCATGGAGGCGGTACTGGCCTTCGGGGATGTCTATCGAGCGGGAGACGGCTGCATCGCATACTTCCTCGGAACGCAGGCCGCCCGACGGCACGCTCGCCAGTTGCGGCGAGTTGCAGATCGCGCCCGAAACGTCGCTGTGGTGGTTTCGTGCGATGGTGCGGTTGTGACCGTTCAGCATGTACCGCGGCCGAAGAGGTACTGGAGGGCGGCGTGACGATGCCCGCTGACACACAGACCCGGTTACCGATAACAACCGAGTCCACCCGATCGGAACACACCACGTGCTTTGTGCAACCAACTGTCCAACGTTGAGCGCGGGATGCCAAGGGACCGAGCAACTGAACTGGTCGACTCGGTCTTCAGTTGCTGGCATGCCCGTCGAACTTCCGGCGCGAGCGTCGCCATTGCGATGCCTGTGTCATGCCGGAGATCAGAGTCGTGCTGATCGCGATTCGCGGCGGCATGCTCAGCCGCGACCAAGAGGTCTTGACGCGAGCGGCCTCTGTGGCGGCAGCGTTCCAGTAGCTTGCACGCGCGGTGTCGAATGATCACCTCGATGAACGGCTCGGCC
This sequence comes from Phycisphaerales bacterium, assembly GCA_016742075.1. Lineage (GTDB taxonomy): Bacteria > Planctomycetota > Phycisphaerae > Phycisphaerales > UBA1924 > JACVCL01. Next base: position 217,744 of record JACVCL010000001.1, on the reverse strand, counting down.
CGGCGGCTGGGGTCGTATCTGGTCCATCCTTGGACGACCGCCAGCAGCAGCTCCTGCTGGATGTCCTCCACCTGCTCCCAGGGGAGCCGACGGCGCAGTTGGACCGCCTTGATGCGGGCAAGGCGGAGTGCGAACTCGAGGGCGGCGGCGTTGAGTGACATCGGAGACCCTTCTGGCGTTGCGCCATGCCCCCGAGGAGTGGGTCGCGGCCGGGTAGACACTCCCTGGGGATGGATGCGTGACCCGGCCGGCCCGCAGATGTGCTGGCGACCAGCCTTAGTGTGTCCATCTGGGCGAGTGGATCCCGACAGGAAGAGCTGTCGCGTGCGGAGTCACCCGGACGCGACGGCCCCCGGGATCCGCCAAGACCGGCGACTTGGAGACCGTTTCGGCGTGCCTCTGTTCACCGAGTCAGGTCGATGGCCACCCAGGACTTGCCGGGCGACCGCAGATGCGCGTCCTGTCTCTGGGTCTCCGAAACGAACGTCGTCAGACCACCCCTCGTCCTCTCAGCATGGATGGTCTGACGACCACCCGTGGAGCGTGTCGCGCCAAGGGGGTGGGACGGAACGAGTTCTCTACCCGTCCCCTATGCGGCCGATCGGCGTGCTGCCCGGGAAATCGTGCGATCGCGACAAGATTCTCGCTCCCCGTCTCGGCGGCGCCGCCGCCCGGCCCCCTGTCGCGCGGGCATAACCAGCAGACTCCCCGCAACCCGCCGGGCCGCGACATCCGGGCGTCGCGTCTCCGGGGCTCTGGAAACGACGCTGTCAGACCACCCCTCGCCCTCTATTCGCATAACCCCCGGGTCACACGACTCGGGGGTTGTCGTTTTCAAGCCCTCTGACACTCGACGCAGCGCGGGACATGCGTCAGCTGGTCTTGATCGCGAAGTACGCGAAGCGCGAAAGTCGCCGCTCACGGGCGAGGCGGCATGCGACTTCGAGGAATCGCTGTTGCCCCTTGTACGTTTGCTCGCCTTCGAGGCGCAGAAGATCGGTCGAACGGAGCTTGCGTTGCCTGTGCCAGCTCCCCGCGATCTCCGCGACGGCCGGAGTGAGGTCTTCACACTGGCGGACCTCGAACCCGGCCTCGGCGAGTAAGCGAGGGTTCGTCTCCCGGGGCACGAACTGGAAGAAGCCGATCGACGCCCGGATAGCGATCTCCTCGGCTGTGAGCGGGCCGGTGACAACGATCGGGTCGGTGAAGACCAAAGAGCCGCCCGGACGGAGCACTCGGCACCAGTCTGCCAGAACGCGAGGCCGGTCTGGAAGATGGTTGATGGCATCGATGCAGACGAGCACATCGAACGAAGCGTCTGCGAACTCCAGCTTGCGACCGGCGTCGTGGACGACAAACGTCGTGCTCGCTGCCAGGTTTCGTGCCGCTGCGTAGTTTCGCGCCGCTGCAATGCCGTCCGCGTGCACGTCGACGCCGGTCACCGCCGCCCCGGTTCGCTCGGCGATTCGAACCGCCGGGCCACCCGAACCGCACGCGACATCGAGCAGCCGGTGCTGCGCGCCTACCGCACACCACTCAAGGAACCGATCCTGCTCGGCTGCCGTGATCCAGCTGTTCTGGCCGAAATCGTCGCCCCAAACTCCCCGGCGAATCTCGCGGTACACGTCCTTGTCAAAGCGGCCGTAGATCGCGTCGTAGAAGGGGACCGCGGGTTGGTCGTTCGCGTCGGTGCTGCTGGGCGCAGTCATGCGGGAGCTCCAGAATCTGCTCAGGGGCCGTTCTCGGCCGGTGTTCACACGTGAGATCTAGAGTGTACCTGAACGACCGAGAAGGCGATCGGTGCTTGGCACAAATCTGCGACGTTGAGTCTTGCCGGAGCCGCACCGAGCCGCATCGTATCACTGGGTCTCTGAAAAGGGGTTCGTCAGAAAGCCCCCCGCCCTCTATTCGCATAACCCCCGGGTCGCACGGCTCGGGGGTTGTCGTTTAAGGCTGGCGGTGGCGTGAGGCGTCTTCTGGCCGACCAAACGCTCGCGGCCTTTCACCTCGCTGCGTCCACCTTCGCTCGCATTTCATCCGCAAAGTTGACGACCAGATCGATGCGTTTCGCCACCTCGTTTTCACCTTGCAGGATGACCATCAGGCGTCCATCGGGCCCCCACGTCAGGCCGCTGGTCTTCAACTCCTTGATGCTGTAGAGCAACTTGGGGATGGAGACGGCGAACGTCGGCTCGGTCTTCACCTCGACGCTGACGACCTGCCTTTCGGCGTCGACGAAGCGGATCTCCTTGCCGTCGGGGCTCCACCAGGCAGCGCCGTCGTGCCCGTTGGTCGAAACCTGGGTGCGGCCGGCCTTCGCATCCTCGGTCCCTGATGCCGCGCCGGTGAACCGCTGCACGTAGAGTTCGTGACGCCCGGACTCCACCGAACAGAACAGCACCCATTTGCCGTCGGGCGAGAATCGCAGGGCGTGCTCGTCGGCCGGCGAGTTCAGGTATGGCGTGGCCTTCCACTTCGCCGCCGACGCCTCCTGCTCGAGCATCAGGACATCACCCATGTTGGTCTTCATGTCCTGCTGGACGATCGCGAGGATCCTGCCGTCGGGCGACCAGGCCGAGGGAATGACGAACTTCTGGTCAGCGAGCGGCGAGGTGAACATCTTGACCGGCTCGCCGGACCCGCCCGCCGGCCGATCGACGATCGAGAACTCCCCCTGGGCGAACGAGCCGTGCACGATGCGCTGCCCGTTCGGGTTCCACATCAGGCCCATGGCGAAGCCCTGGATCGGGATTCGCGTGGACGTTCGGCGTGTCAGGTCCTGGACCCACAGCTCGGAGGTCAGGTCATCAGCGTTGGATACCTGCAAGTTGGCCAGCACACGCCCGCCCTCCGGAGAGACCGCGATCTCAGAGAAGGCTCGTGTTGGTCCGGGGATGGGCTGCGGCTGGCCTTTGTCGTCGAGCCATGCCAGGCGCCGATTCGAAAAGTCGGATGCACGCGTCGAGAGGGCGAGCGTGCCGCTCGTCGAGAGCTTGGCCTGGTTGACGGTGTTGCCGCTCCAGACCCTCACGGGCTCGCCGAGCGTCCGCAGCGTGCTTGGATCGATGCGCACCGCGACCAGGTTCGTCTGGTCGGCTCTCAGTGCCACCAGAAACGCTCCGCCTCGCACGCGGTCCGTCAGCACCTGGACGCCACCGGCGTCGGGGAGCACGATCGTTCGCTTTCCAGAAGCGAGGTCGATGACTTCGGCATTGACCCTGACCTTGTCGTCTGCAACCACGAAGTGCGTGGCCAGAATCGACTGCCCCACGACCAGCGGGGAAAAGTCACTCCAGCCTTGGAACTCTTCGGAACGCTCCTCTCGGGTGAGGAGCCGCGGGTCGCCGCCCGAGGCCGCCACGGCGTAGATGGCCCGCTCCAACTCGGGCGCGAACACCACTTCGCGGTCCGACGCCCAACCCAGCTGGAACTGCGATCCCTGCGGCAACTCGCAGATGGTCTCCGGTCGGCCCGAGAGTCGCCCATCGTCGAGCGCGATTTTCTTCAGGCTGAACTTTGTGCCGGCGCGGTCCTTGGCGCTCGAGAACGCGACCCATCGCCCGTCCGGCGACAGCGCGGCGGCTCTGGCGCCCTCGGTGCCCTCGAGAACCGTGGTTTCGTCGCGGTCGAGGCGACGCACGACGAGCACGCCCTGAGGCTTGGTGCTGTCGGCTTCGAGTTCGGGCCAGGCGGTGTAGACCAGGAACCGCGCATCCGGGGAGATGCCCCACAGCGAGTTGAAGGGCGGTTTGCTCTGAATCGTCGTGGAGACATGGAACGTCTGCGGCGGCGCGACCGGCGCGGGTCGCGAAAGCCGGCTCGATAGCAACCATCCGGTCGCGCCGGCCAGCAGCGCGATGCCGCAGGCCGCCCCGATGGCGAGGCTTCGCGACTTCCGGGGCACCGTGGCTGATGCCGCGGCCGAGGACCACTCCTGCCCGCTGAGCGCGTGCTGAAGTTCGAGTCGCGCATCCCCGATGTCATGCAGCCGGTTCTTGCGATCCTTCGCGAGGCAGTTGGCCAGCAGCTCCCTCACGCGCTGCGGCGTGCGTGCCGGGAGCAGGGTCCAGTTGGGCTCGCGGTGCAGGATGGCACCCAACGAGTCTGTGACGGTCTCGCCCGGGAATGGACCCGCTCCGGTGAGCATCTCGTAGAGCACGCAGCCGAAGGAGAAGATGTCGGAGCGCTTGTCGACCGGCTTGCCGCGGGCCTGCTCGGGGGACATGTACCCCGCGGTGCCCATGATCACGCCGGGGATGGTCGGGCTGTTGGCGAATCGCGCGGGCGAGGTGATCGTCGGCGAGTCGGCCGGCGCGGCTGGCATGCTTGTCGAGGCCGGGGCGCCGTCCGCCGTCCGCGCCAGCCCGAAGTCGAGCACCTTGACCATGCCGTCGGTGGTCAGCATCACGTTGCTGGGTTTCAGGTCACGGTGGACGACGCCTTTCTCGTGCGCGACCTCAAGCGCCTCGGCGATTTGTCCGGCGATCGTCAGCGAGTCTTCGACCGGGATCGGACCCTTGGCCAGCCGATCAGCGAGCGTCTCGCCATCGATGAACTCAAGGATCAGGTACTGGTGCCCGTTCGCCTCTTCGAGCCCGTAGATCGCGCCGATGCCGGGGTGATTGAGCGAGGCCAAGACCTTGGCCTCACGCTGGAAGCGGACGAGGCGGTCGGGGTCTTGGGTGAGGTGCGCCGGCAGGGCCTTGATGGCGACGAGCCGATCCAGACGCGAGTCACGGGCGAGGTACACCTCGCCCATGCCGCCGCGGCCGATTTCGCGTTCAACCTTGAATGGACCGATGGCGGCGGGGGGCATGAAGCGGGGATTGTACCGGGCATGTCGCGGTGGCCGCTGTCCGGCGTCTGAATCTGCCCTTCGAGAGCGCACGCAGGCCCTGTCTGTCGATCTTTGAGACGGCGTTCGTCAGACCATCGCCCGTCCTCTAGGGCCCGGGGCCGATGCGAGGCCTGCTGCGACCCCCAGCGTGAGTGGACCTGCGTGCGGAGTCTGCGAGGCTTGCGATGGCGCGAGGTCGCGACGGTGATCGTGTGTCCGTTCGACGGTGCGGCTTGGGCCGACGTCGGATGGTGCCCGCGGCTCGGCCTGTGCGCCCGAGGGTTGCCGGCGAGCGGCTGCGCCAGCGGGGTTTCAGTCGATCGATGCGGCTCGTGCGGTGTTCGCCAATCGCTGGGGGTGCGCCGGTGGGCTTGGGGTGTGGGCTCTCACTCGCCGGTGTGCGCGTGGATTCCGTATCGGACAGGCCGAGCGTGCCGAGGGTCGCGCGGGGGGTAGAGGGGGCATCCGGGCGGCTGGGATGATGAGCGGTCAGTGGCCGGTCTGGGCGGAGAGCCCCGCGCGGGGGGCCTTGGGCGGTTCAGCGTGCCGCGGCGGGCCGGAGCGCCGAGAGGACCTCCTCGGCGGCGCGCTCCGCCGATTCGAGGGCCCCTTCCATGTACGACCGCCAGACCGTCGCCGTTTCGGTGCCGGCGAAGTGGATCCGGCCGGCGGGCGCGAAGAGATCACGGCAGGCCGACCAGGCTCCCGGGCTTCGGCGGGAGGCGTAGCCGCCGAGGGAGAACGGCTCGGCGAACCAGTCCATCGACCGCGCGGCCAGCGGGGATGGGGCGGTCGTACCGGTGAGTTGGCCGAGCCACTCGGTGAGCTGGTTGATCCTCTGCTGGGCGGGTGCCGCCGCCGCGGCCTGCGCTGCGGGGCCGGAGGTGAACGCCACCAGAACGCCGCGGTCTGAACCCGGGGGCGTGCCGTCGATGGCCGCGCCGAATCGGTCGCCGGGGGAGTTGATCTCGCCGGAGAGGCCGAGGGAGCGCCACCACGCGGAGGGAAACTCGACCACCGTCTTGATGATCCGCCCGGCGGTGAACCCGTCGAGGGCGGCCCTGCGGTCGGCCGGCAGCTGGGGCGTCAGGCGGATGCCCCTGATGATCGAGGGCGGCACGGCGAGGACCACCCGCCGGGCCCGGTGCCGCCCGCCGGCGGCCTCGACGGATACACCACGGTCGTCCTGCTCCACCGCGGTGACCGGCGCGTTCAGAAGGAGGACGGGCTCGATCCCTGCTGCCAGATGCTCGATCAGCCCTGTAGCGCCCGACACGATGAGGTGTTCATCGGCGTAGGCGGCGCCCTCCATGCCGCCCATCGACCGGAGCTGGTCGAGCAATTCGAAGGCGGAGATGCCGGCGAGCGGTGTGCACAGGTCGGTCTCGATCCGCTGGCTGAGCAGCCGCCGCGTATCGCCGAGGCAGGTGAGCGAGCGGATGAACGCGATGCCGTCGAGACGGTCGAGCTTGGCGGGGTTGCGTCGGTTGAGCCGCCGCACGGCGCGGTCGCAACGCCAGAGGGCCTGGGCGGCGTCGAGTTGTCCGAGTAACGATGCGGGCGATCGGCCGGGCGGAAGACGGCGCACGCCGTCGGCGGTCACGTGCAGGGCGAGGCCGGGCACCCCGGACGGCCGTGTCTGGACGCCGGCTTCCCGGGCCAGGGCGGTGATGCGCTTCTGGCGGTCGCTGATCAGTTGTGCGCCGAGATCGACGCGGGTTCCCGTCTCGAGCGTGACGGAGTGCACGCGGCCGCCGACACGGTCGCGGGCTTCCAGAACGAGGACGCGGAGCCCGTGAAGGCGCAGAGTTCGGGCGGTGTGAAGCCCGGCCAGTCCGGCGCCCACGACGATCACATCGAACGTGCTCGGGTCGTTGCCCTCGGCCGCGCTCCCTGCGGTTGTCGGACTGTGCATCAGAGGCTCCGCGATCGCTCGAACGGCCTACGTTAGGCCGGGGTGCGCGCATGCGGTCGGAGGTGTTGCCTTGATCGGCCGGGCGTTGGGGTCGGCGCGAAGGCCTGTCGAGAGGTGGTGGACCGGGCGGGGCGGCCGTGCTTGGATGTTCGGTCGCTTGCTCAGCGGTTGTTGGGGAGACACTCGAACACATCGTCGACGCGCTCGCTGAAGACCCGGGCGATCCGGAAGGCGACCTCCAGCGAGGGTGAGTGCTTCGCGCCCTCGATGGCGTTAATGGTTTGGCGGCTGACGCCGACGCGGTCGGCCAGTTCCTGCTGGGTCATATCGTCGGCGCGGGCGCGGATGGTGTTCCGGATGGTCAATGGCTGCGGCGGCATGCTTCAGACGCCTCGGCGGTAGTAGAGGATCTGGAGCGCGAAGCCGGCGAGCTCGGCGGCGACGAGCGACGGCGGCAGGACGTGGGCGGTCCAGACGCCCTCGATGCCCGAGGCCAGGCATGCGATGCCGGCGGGGCATCCCCGCGGCCATGATCCATGCCGAGCGGTGCAAAGGCGCTCATCTCGCGCTCGCCCGCCGCGAGCAGGCGGCCGGCGACGGTGAGATAGGCCCCGAGAGGGCCATGGCGGCGAACTGGATCCAGACGCTTTTCTCCTCGAACGACATCGGCTGTGGTGCTCCATTCGGCGTGGGGAGTGGCGGAAGAGCGTGAATCGTGTCAAGAACACACGACATACCCGCGATGTCAAGGGTGGTTGACATGTTCCGCGTGTTGGCGGGGGCGGATCGGGGGGGCAGCCGGAGAGAATCGAGGCGTCGGGTCGACGGGGCTCGTCAAACGGGGCCGCGGCCGGCCGAGGCCGGGAGGTCGTATCGGAGCTCGACCATGCCGGAGCCCATCCGGCTGACGGCTGTCAGTCGCAGCGGGGGGGCGGCGAGCCTGCGGGGAAAGAGTGGCTTGCCGCGTCCGAGAGTGACGGGGGCGACCTGCACGATGAGTTCGTCGAGCAGTCCGGCGTCGAAGAACTGCCCGGCCAGATCGCCGCCACCGACGACCCAGATGTTCTTTCCGGCGGCCGCGCGCCGGATGTCGTCGAAGGCGTGGGCGACGGGTCCGCGTGCGAATCGGATGTCTGCGCCGGGTGCAGAGCGGAGCGCCCGCGAGGTGAAGACCCACGCCGGGAGTGAGTAGGGCCACGGCGAGCCGGTCTGGGCGGCGATTTCTGCCGAGTGCTGCAGGAGCCACTCGTAGGTTCGCGACCCCATGGCGAGGGCGCCGACACCGGCGATGAAGCCGGGGTAGCTGGAGTCGGTCGGCTCTCCGAGTTGCAGCAGCCAGTCGAGACCGTCGTCTTCGGTGGCGATGAACCCGTCGAGGCTGGTGGCGGTGTAGTACTGGGTCTTCATCGGCTCTCGCTTGCTCGGCCTGGGCCGCGTTGCTGCGGGGATTGGGATCCGGCAGCGGTGCGCCGGCGCGACGAGGGTACGTTCCGAGGATGCCGCTCTGCGGGAGTGCGTCGGTGCTCGGGCTGATGGGGCTCGGGCGCCCTTCGGCCGGTCGGGTCGGCCGTGAACGCGGCGATGCCGGCCGTCGAGAAGCAGCACCGTGCGACGGATTGCACCCGCATCTTCTGCTCGGCGGCCACGCTTGGGGTGCAGCCGGGGATGTGTGCGGCGGACGGGGTTGGGTGTTCGGGTCGTTTTGTCCGGCGATGGCGTGGTCGTGGTGGCTGCTCAACGTTCGGGCGTTGAAGGGCGCGAGGTGGCTCGACCCGGCTGGTAGGGGTCTGATCGGGGGGGCGGTGGTGGCCGTGTTGGGGGCCTCGGCAGGGCGTCGGCATCTTGGGCGGGGCGCGGGCGGATCGACAACGGGGGAGCGCTTGACAGGCGGTGGGGCATATATATCCTGTAGATATATGGCGTCTGCCCCCCGGCTGAGAACGACCGACTTCGCGCTCCTGGGCGTGCTGGCGGAGGGGGGGGCGATGTCGGGTTACGACGCGCGGGCGTACATCGAGGCGTCGGTGGCGATGTTCTGGAGCGAGAGCTTCGGGCAGATTTACCCGGCGCTGGAGCGGCTGCTGCGGCGGCGGCTGGTGCGGTGCCGGGCCGATGCGTGTTCTCGGCGTGCGAGGAAGCTCTACGAGATCACCGATGCTGGGCGGGAGGCGCTGTCGGCGTGGCTGGCGCTGCCGCCGGAGGCCGAGCGTGCCCGCAGCGAGGTGATTCTCAAGACGTTTCTGGGCGCCCAATCGCGTCCGGGTGTGCTCGTGGGGCAGTTGCGTGGGCTGGCCGAGCGGATGGAGGCGCGGGCGGAGGGGCTTGAGGCGGCCGAGGCGGAGGTGCGACGGAGCGACGCCCGGTCGGCGTCGATGCCGTATGCCGTAGCGGCGATCCGGGCGGGGATCATGCTGTCGAGGGCGCGGGCGGCGTGGGCCCGGGATGCGATCGGTCTGATCACCGGGGGGAAGGAGGCTGGGCGATGAACACCGAGGGGCGAGCGGCTTGGAGCGCGGGCGCATCGGGTGCGCCGGGGGCGGGGATGTTTGATATGTCGAGGCTTGAGGTTCCTCCGGCCGGCTGGCGGGCGGCGATCGTGCCGGCGGTGCTGGCGTGGCTCGGCAGCGTGGCGTTTATCGGGCAGTTCCGGCCCAATGAAGTGGCGGGGCTGCTGGCGCGGGCGGCCGGGCTCGGGCTGATCTTCTGGACCTGCGCGGCGGTGAGCGCGGCGGGGATCGTAGCGATGGCGGTGGGCGGCCGGCGGCCGCACGCGGTGCTCTGGGCCGCGGTGACCGGCTACCTCGTCGGACACGCGGTGTTCGCCTGGCTGCCGGTGCACGCGGCGATCGACTTCAGGATCCCGTTCAAGTCGTCGGCCGACGGGTGGATGTTCGTGAAGCACCGTCTGACCTACGGCGTGTGCGTGGTGGGTTGCACGGCGGTGTTCGTGCTCCTTTGCGCGCGGGCGCTCGGGTCGGGGCCCCGTTTCCACTTCGGGGTGGGGTCGTGGTGGGCGCAGGGGCGCGACTTCACGCATCGGAGCAGGGTCCAGTCGTACGCCGCCGCGATGGTCGGATTCGGTGTGTTCGCGGCGGTGCTGTGGGTGGTCGGGCAGGCGGGCGTGGGCTTCGGGCCGCTGCGGACGGGTCTGCTCTGGGCGGTGCTGCCGGGCGTGGTGGCGGCGGCGGTGACGAACGCGCTGGTGGAGGAAATGATCTACCGCGGGCTTTTGCAGCCGGCGTTCGTGCACGCGGCGGGGATCGCCCGGGGGCTGTGGATCCAGGGGTTGATGTTCGGGATGCTCCACTGGGGCATGAGCGTGGGTGTGGTGGCGGCGCTGCCGACGTCGCTGCTTATCGGCATCGGCTCGGTGTACTGGGGCAAGGCGGTGCTCGACACCAAGGGTTTGTCGTGGGTCATCGTGGCTCACGCCATGGTTGATGTGGCGATCATGAGCGCGTATTTCGTGCCCCGCGGCTGAGAGTGTCTGTCCCGGCCGAGGTTCGGATCGCGGGCTACGGAGAACCGCGACGGCCCGGAGGGCCGGGGAACGAAACACGACCCGGGCAGGGCCCGGGCCGTTGATGGTGAACGTCGGGTTGTGCGGCGAGGCTCGTGGCGGTTTACCGGCGACGCCGGGCGGCCACGAAGATGCCGAGGGCGAGCGCCGCCAGGCCGCTGGGGGCGGGGACGGGGGGCACGTAGACGCCGCTGGTGCCGGAGGTGAGGCTGAACTTGTCGGAGGAGGTGTACCAGCCGCCGACGAAGATGCCGTTGCTGAGGGACGAGGTGTCGCCGTTCGTGGGGTCGCCGGTGGTCAGCCAGTAGCCGGTGAAGAAGCCGCCGCCGCTGAAGTCGCTGGCGTTGGTGATGAGCGCGCCCAGGCCGTTGTTGAGCCGCGGACCCTGCGGGAAGGGGGCGGGCGGGTTGCTGCCGCCGCCGGAGGCGTTGATATCGCCGGCAACGTGGATGAAGTTGCCGGCGGTGAGGCCGCCCTGCGGGACGATGCCGCCGCCGCTCTGGAACTTGACCTGGCCGTTGTAGCCGTTGGCGGCGTTGGCGTCGGTGTCCCAGCGGAGGATGAACACGTCGGAGGCGTCGCCGCGGATGCTGATCTGGCTGCTGACCTGCAGGCCGGAGGTGACGTTGATGACAAAGGTCTCGGCGATGCCGTTCTGCGTGTTCAGGCCGTCGAGCGACGTCGCGGAGCGGCTGGTGTAGCCGGTGGAGGCGGTGAGGGCGTTGATCTGGGCGAACGCGCTGCTGAGGTCGGCGGTCAGACCGGTGAGGCGTGAGGACTGGTTCAGGCTCGAGGAGGCCTGGCCGCTGTTGTTGTTGACGATGCCCTGCCAGGCCCCGAGAGAGCCGCCGCCCGAGGAGATCGTGCCGGAGTAGGCGAAGGAGCCGGACGTGCGGAAGGCGGCGCCGCCGTTCACCGCGACACTGCCGACGTAGCCCTTACTGGAGCTCTGCCAGTTGGCATCCTGGCTGCCGTCGGTGAAGACGAAGAGGTTGTTGGTGAGGTTGCCCAGGTTCACACCACCGATGACGGCGGCGTGGGATGTGGCGGACGCGGCGCAGACAACAGCGACCACGGCGGAAGCGCGAATGATCATCTCCGAATCTCCTTGTGCGTTTCTCTCTGACCTTTGGGAGTTCTGACCCCGCTGCCCGGGCAGTGCGGCTCGGTGCGGACTTTCAATGTACCCCATAAACTGCGTCGAGTCAAACGTTCATCCCCAGTGAGTGGCTGAACCCCAGCGGCGATCACCCATTCGGGCTGCGGATGTTTTCGATGATTCGGACCGGCAGGGCCTCGACGGTCCCCGTGAATGGTTGCGAACCGTCACGGATGATGACGGGCGTTGCACCAAGTCCACCCACTGGTTTGGGCGGCGGACGTCTGCGGAAAGCCGGGATTCGGCCTGTTTCGCTGCGGAAGCACCGCTTTAACGCCTTCGGAGCCGTCGATACGGGCCGGGCACAGCCAGGGCTGCGGCCGACGCGACGGCAGCTGTCCGCTCGCATGACCCGGAGCTGATGGATCGAGGATGGCCCACCCGGCCTTGGGCAGCACGGACGGGCCGGCGAGCGTGTAAGCGAGGGCTGTGGGCTCGGCGTTCAGCGCCGGCACGGCCGCTGGAAGAGGCGCGAGGTCAGCATATGAACACCCACAACATGATGATGGATATGCGTGAGAGCACGCGGCCTGGTCTATCAACCATTCCCGAGCATCGGTGGGCTCGGGGCGAGCCGGCGTGGGCGGCGGCCTCGCCGGGGCTTGCCGGCGTCGTGCCTGCGCAAGAGATGCGCGGTCATGGTCGGGCGCCGGCGCGGCGCGGCGCGCACGGGACGTGGGCGTCGCCGCTGCTGGCGCTCTTGACCGTGGCGGGTCTGTGCGGCCATGCCATCGCCGACGCCTCGACGCCCCGCATGGTCGTCCACAGTCGGAAGCCGGTCGGACAGCACTACTACAGCCAGTGGAACAGCGGGTTCTCGTCGTGGGACCCGATGACGCTCATGTCGACGTACCCTGCCGAGGGGCAGTGGGTCGTGGCGGGCAATTCGCCCTTGGCCGACGAAGTGGCGATCGGTGTGCTGGATTCCAGTAATTCCGTGCGGCTGGGCTTCTACCGGGCGGGCTCGTTCATCGCGCCGGTGACCGTGTGCACCAACACCGCCAGCTCGACTCTGCGACCATTCTCGGTGGCGTACACGTGCAACGGCCAGGGCATGATCGCGTACTGGCGGGATGCCAGCACCCAGATCGGTTACCGCACGTTCTCGGGCGGCACCGTGTCGGCCGAGCAGGTGCTGACTCCTCCGACCAACAACAACGTGTCGTTCCTGCAGCTGGTTCCCAAGCCCAAGACCAGCACGATGGTGATGCTGACGGTGAACTCCGTGAAGGACCTGGTGGCCCGGTTCTGGAACGGCTCGGCGTGGGACACGACGACCACGCTGATCGGCGACACCGGCCCCAACACGCAGTCTCGCGAGACGTTCGCGCTGGCGTTCGAGCAGAACGCGGGCGACGGCATCCTCGTGTATGGCAGCAACGTCAGCGGGAACATGCCTTGCTACCGAACCGTGAGCGGTACGACGTGGGGTCCGCAGACGCTGCTGCCGGGCGGGTACAACGCGGCGCAGTGGGTGCGGCTGGCGGCTCGCCCGAACTCGGACCACATCATCGTGGGCCTTCACGACGACAACAACCGCGTGTACGTGAACTTCTGGAACGGCAGCGGCTGGAACGCCTCGTCCACGCTCGTTACCTCGAGCGCCGGCGGCTTCACCAGCCGGCGGTTTGACGTGGCCTACCAGCCCGACGGCAACGCCGCGGTGGTCATGTACAGCGACAACACGGGGGTCCCGAAGTATCGCGTCTGGAACGGGTCGTCGTGGGGGGCGCAGCAGTCGGGCCCGAACATCGGGAGCGTGCCGCTGAACATCGAGCTGTCGCCGGGGACATCGGGCGCTCAGATCTTCGCCGTGATCAAGGAGACGGCGTGGGACCTCAAGGCCTCAACGTGGGACGGGACGTCGTGGAGTGCGCCCGTGGTGATCAATGACAACCCCGGGGGCACGACGATCACGTACCCCTTCATGATCGTGCCGTCGACCAAGAGCTCGCCGTGCGGGCTGCAGGTGACGGGGTGGAGAGAGCTTTCGCCCGACCTGCCTCCGTGAGGCGCGGGGTGAGCACCGGGAGTGCGGCCGCCCGATGGGCCCCGGCCGGTGTCAGCCGACGCCGACGGTGGCCTCGATGTTGCCGCGTGTGGCCTTGGAATAGGGGCAGAGCTGGTGGGCGGCGTTCACGAGTTGTTCGGCCGCGGCGCGGTCGACACCGGGGATCGTGACGCTCAGGCGGGCGCGGAGCTGGTAGCCCTCGGCGTTGGAGCCGAGATCGACCGTGGCGTCGACGCTCGTGGCGTCGGGCAGAGCCAGCTTTCTGCGCCCGGCGGCCACCCTGAGGGCCGAGAGGAAGCACGCCGACCAGCCGGCGGCGAAGAGCTGCTCGGGGTTGGTGCCGGGCCCGGGGCTGCCGGGCGGGGAGATGCGGACGTCGAGCCGGCCGTCGTCGGAGCGGGCGGCGCCGCCCTCGCGGCCGCCGGTGGTGTGCGTGCGCGTGGAGTAGAGAACCTTCTCGATGGGCAGGGGCATGGGAGTCGCTCGGGAATGGGTGGTGAGCGTCGTGCTGACAGCCCGACGACGCCGCGGCCGAGGCTGATGCTAGGACGTGCGGCCGGAGCCGGGGGCGGGAGACACCGGGGCTGCTCCGGAGCGGGAGTCGGCGGCGTCGGCGGGGTTTCCGCTGGCCTGGGCGAGCGAGGTGAGGAAGTCGGCGGCCCAGCGGTAGATGTTGAATTCCTCGACGCGGAGGCGCATGCGGGTCATGCGTTGCCGGCGCTCGCGGGGTTCCATGACGAGGGCGTCGTGGATCACCGAGGCGAACTGCTCGGTGTCGTAGGGGTTGATGATGAGCGCCTCGGGCAGGTCGCGGGCGGCGCCGGCGAACTCGGAGAGCACGAGGACACCTTCGTGCTCGTCGCTGTCGGTGTCGCCCGCCTCGGCCTTGGCCGCGATGAACTCCTTGGCGACGAGGTTCATCCCGTCGTGCAGCGAGCTGACGACGCAGACCCGCGCCATCCTGAGGAAGGCGTACACGGCGGGGCCTTCGTGGTGGGCCACGAGGAAGTGGATCGGCTTCCAGCCCGGGGCGGAGGCGTCGCGGTGCTTCCAGTTGATCTCGTCGGCGAGGGTTTCGAGCTCGGTGATCAGGTCGCGGTACCGCGGGATGTGGACCCGGCTGGGTGCGCCGAGCTGGACGAACGAGAAGCGTCCGATGTGCTCGGGGTGGGCTTCGAAGAGACGGTCGATGGCGCGGAACCGCTCGGCGATGCCCTTGGTGTAGTCGATGCGGTCGACGCCGACCCCGATCTCGCACGGGCCGAGCTGGTGCTGCTCGCGGAGGGTCGTGATCTGCCGGCCGAGGGCGTCGCCCGAGGCGACCGAGCGCTCGGACCACGGCTGGACGCTGATGGGGAAGGGTCGGACGAGGGCGGTGTGGCCCTTGAGCTCGGCGGAGAATCGGTCCCAGTCGAGCCTGGCTTCGACCATGCGGTCGACGGAGTCGAGGAAGTTGTTGCAGTGCTGCTGGAGGTGGAAGCCGACCAGGTCGGCGCCGAGCATGCCGTGCAGCAGTTCGGCCCGGTAGGGGCAGATGCGGAAGGCTTCGGCGTTGGGCCAGGGGATGTGCCAGAACAGGCCGACGCGCATGCCGGGGTGCCGGGCCTTGAGCATGCCGGGCACGAGGGCGAGCTGATAGTCCTGGACCATCACGACGGCGTGCTCGTCGCCGACTTCGTCGAGCACGGCGTCGGCGAAGCGCTGGTTGGCGCGGACGTACTGCGCCCAGTCGCCGGACCGGAAGACCGGGCGCTCGTGCGTGAGGTGGCACAGGGGCCAGAGCCCCTCGTTGGAGAAGCCGTAGTAGTAGCCCTGCTCCTCTTCCCTGCTGATCCAGACGCGCTTGAGGGTGTAGCGTGAGTCTTCCGGCGGCACGGGGATGCACCCGGCGGCGTCGGCGGTCTGGCGGTCGGCGTCGCCGGCGCCGTGGGCGACCCAGATGCCGCCGGTGGCGCGCAGCACGGGATCGAGGCCGGTGACCAGGCCGCTGGCGGGCCGCACCAGGGCCGGCCGGCCTTCCCGGAGCTGGTGCATGTACGGTTCACGGTTGCTGACGACGACCAGCGGTCTTCCGCCGAGGGCATCGATGGCGTGGGCGCGGAGGCGATCTCTGGTCCACGCACGCTCGGAGCGGACGACGGCCTGGGCGTCCTCGCGTTCCTGGCTCCTGGCGGCGCGGAAGGACGCGGCCAGGTGCGCGGTTTCATCGGCCAGGCGTCCGACGGGCAGCCCGTGCGGCGGAAGCTCGGGCCCGCTGCCGAAGCGGAGTCGACGCATCCACTCGGCGAGCCTGTGGAGCGGCCGCTCGAAGATCGCCCATGAAAGGACTGTGGCCACGAGGAACATGGCCAGCCCGACCCCACCGGACCAGAGCATGCCGCGGAGGATGCCGCGGGTGGTGCGGTCTTCGAGGTACAGCGCGTCGTGGAACACCGCCACGGCGCCGATGGCGGCGCCCGTGTCGTCGCGGACCGGCTGGACGAGCATGTGCGTGCTGCCGCCGCCGTCGCGGTGCAGGGTGCTCGCGTCGGCGCCGGTGTCGACGGCCTGCCTGGCCGCCGGAGCGACCGCGGCGGCGAGGTCTGTCAGGCCCTGACCGCAGGCGATCATCGTCCCGTCGGCGCGGTGCAGGGACATCCCCAGCAGCCGGAGGTGGCCTTCCAGCCGGTCGCCGACGACGGTCGGGACGCGCGATTCATCGGCGTCGAACGCCCGTCGGGCGGTGGGGGTCACGCGGTGCCCGAGGAGTTGGGCCCTTCTGGTGAGGTCCTCGAGGCCCTGCTGCTGCTCGGCGGAGATCTGAAACCAGAAGATCGCCCCGGTCGCGGCGGCGGCGAGCACCGCGATGAGCAGCCCGAAGCGGATCGACTTGGACGAGAGTGTGTGCGAGGTCGCGGCCATGCGGTTCTCCGGAGTTGGTCTAAGCGCCGGCCCGATCGAGCGCGACGGCCGCGTCGATGAGGGCGAGGTGGGAGTAGGCCTGGGCGAGGTTGCCGAGGGCGGTCCCGTGCCGCGGGTCGAACTGCTCGGTGAGGATGCCGGGATCGGCGACGAGCCCCGTGAACCGGCGGAACAGGGCATCGGCCTCGCCGATGCGGCCGAGGGTGATCAGCGCTTCGATGAGCCATGCGGTGCAGATGTGCATCCCTCCCTCGGTGCCGGGGAGCCCGTCGTCGGCCAGATACCGGCGCACGGTCGGGCCGTCGGCGAGGTCGCGGATGATCCGGTCGACGGTTGCGGCCCAGCGTGGGTCGCCGGGCTCGATCAGCCCGGTGGTGCCGAGCTTGAGCACCGCGGCGTCGGCGTAGTCGTGGCCGAAGGCGCCGGTGAATGACCCGACACCCGCGTTCCAGCCGTTGGTCAGGACATCGTCACGGATGGCGTCTCTCAGCGCGAGCCAGGATGCGTCGCGAGTTCCGGCGACGGCCTGCTCGACCACGATCGCTCGATCGACGGTGTGCCAGCACATGACCTTGGAGTGGACGTGGTGGCGGCGCTCCAGACGCATCTCCCAGATGCCGTGATCCGGCTCGGTCCAGCGTGCCTCGACAGCCCGGACCATGGCCCGGACGAGCCGCCAGTGGTCGGGGGCGATGGGCGCTCCGCGTTCGGCGAGCATCGCCACGAGGTTCACGATCGGACCGAAGACATCGAGCTGAACCTGGTTGGCGGCGGCGTTGCCGATTCGCACCGGGCGGCTGTGCGCGAACCCCCCGAGGTGCCCGAGCTCGGCCTCGGGGGGCAGATGGGCGCCGGAGACGGTGTAGATGGGGTGCAGGCGCTCGGGGGACTCGCAGCGGTCGACCACCTCCAGCACCCAGTCGAGGAACTTCATGGCGTGGCCGGTGTTGCCCAGGCGGACGAGCGAGGCGGCGGTCATCGCGGCGTCGCGCGGCCAGCAGTATCGGTAGTCCCAGTTCCTGACCCCGCCGAGCTGTTCAGGAAGGCTCGTGGTCGCGGCGGCGGCGGGTGCGCCGGTGGGACCGTAGAACAACGACTTGAGCACGAGGGCGGACCGCCGCACCATATCGGGCGCTCGGGAGGGCAGTGTGAGCGACCGCGCCCAGCCGGCCCAGAATCGGAGGGTCTGGTCCCTTCGGGCTTGCTCGGTGGCGGAGGCGTCGGTCAGGCTGGCCGAGCCGTAGCGCAGTTCGAAGACGACCGGGGCCCCGCCGGGTTCGATGACGGCTTCGGCGGTGTCGTGGACCCCCTCGCGGGTGATGGTCCACCGCACGCCGGCGGAGCGAAGGGTGATGGGGTCGTTGGAGCCCTGAACCTCGATCCCGCCGTCGCGGAGGCGGAGTTGGGTGGCGATCCGGCCGTAGTCGAGCCTGGGCGCAAAGCGCACGTGGGCGGGGGCGGCGGCCTCGACCACGCGGATGAGGTCGGTGCGTCCTGCCTTGTGAAAGGGGCGGCCGGCGGAGCAGTCGAGGTAGTCGGTGACGCGGAGGCCGGGCCACTCGGTCACGAGCACGAGAGAATCGCCGGCGTACTGCGTGCGGGAGGGTGGGGCGAGGTGCACCGGGGAGATCGAAAAGTGGCCGGCGGTGCGATCGCCCAAGAGCCCGGCGAAGATTGCCGACGAATCGAGGCGCGGCAGGCAGAGCCAGGTGATATCGGCGCCCGGCGAGACGACGGCGGCCGTCCGCTGATCCGAGAGAACAGCGCAGCGATCGAGGCGCACGGCGTCGGTGGCGCCGGCCCAGTCGGCGCGCCGGTCGGCGACGAAGCCGAGCAGGTCGGCGACCTGGGAGATGTCCCCGACTCGGAAGCGGGCGGCGGTGTCCCCCCGGCCGACTTTGACGGCCACATCGTCGCCCGAGAGCACCCGGAAGGCGTCTTCGTCGGTCAGATCGTCGCCGATGAAGAGAACGCCCGTGGCGGCGGTGGCGTGACGGAGCTGGTGGACGGCCCGGCCCTTGTTGGTGTTGAGGACCATGAACTCCACCACCTGGCTGCCGTGCCGGGTGTGGACGCCGTCGAGCGAGCCGCAGCGATGCACGGCCGAGGCGATCGCGTCGGCGGCGGCCTGCGGCGCGGCGCCGCGGACATGCAGCGCGACGCCCGCCGGTTTCAGTTCCAGCCGAATCCCGGGGACACCTCCGGCGATTTCGCGGACAGTGCCGGCCAGGTCTTCCAGCAGCCGACGCTGGTCAGCGGTCAACTTCGCCCCCGGCTCTTTCCACTCGGCGCCGTGGGATCCGACCACGGTTGCCGGCGGGGCGGATCCGAGCAGCGATCGCAGCGCGTGCACCGACCGTCCGGAGACGATCGCCGCGGTGGTGCCCGGGAGAGCGTCGATGCGGCGGAGCGCGTGCATCGCGCGTTCGTCGGGTTGGGCGGAGGCGGGATCGAGGGCGAATCCGGCGAGGGTGCCGTCGTAGTCGCAGGCCACCAAGAGCAGGGGGGTCCTGCAGAGGATCCCGAGCGAAGCCTTCAGGTCGGGCTGCATCGGCGAACCTCCTGAGGGTGTAACCCGGATCGGGGCGGGGCGGGGGGGACCGGAAGGCCGGCTGGCCGTCGCACCGGTCGTGGCTGGCGGCGGGACCCGGAGGTCCGGCCGCCCGACCGGTTGGCGACGGCGCGAAGCGCCCCGCCCCGCCCCACCCCGGCTCGCGACCGCCGGGCCCTTGAGGACGGCCGGCGCGTCGGGCGCGGTTCCTGCGTGAAGCCCGGGGCCGGAGCGGCCAGCCCGAAACTTCACCGCGGGTTCTAGCCCGGTTTGCGAGTTGCGACCAATAGGCCAGGCCTTGGCTGAGCCAAGAGAATTGGCGAACCCACCCGATCTACACTGGGCCATGTCCGCCTCGCTGAACCACAATCATCTGTACTACTTCTGGTTGGCGGCCAAGCACCGCAACCTGTCGCGGGCCGCCCGAGAACTCGGGCTGTCTCAGCCGACGGTGAGCGCCCAGATCCGTTCGCTGGAGGGCCAGCTCAAGACCACGCTGCTGATCCGGAGCGGCCGGGCCATCGAGCTGACCGAGGCCGGGATGATCGTGTTCCGGCACGCCGACGAGATGTTCCAGATCTCGTCGGAGATCCCGGATGCTCTGGGCGGCCGGCAGAGCCGCCGGCCGCGGCCGCTCCACGTCGGAACGTCGGACTTTGTGCCCAAACCGATCATCCGAAGGATTCTCGAGCCGCTGCTGAAGGCGGATCCGGAGCTGCGGCTGGTGTGCCGCGAGTGGCGGATCGACGCGCTGCTCGCGGAGTTGGCGATTTTCCAGCTCGACCTGGTCATCGCCGAGCGGCCGCACCCGGACACCTCGAATGTCCGCGCGGTCAGCCATCCGATCATGGAGACGCCGCTGGCGGTGTACGCCACCCGTGCGTTGGCGGGCCAGTTGCGGAGAGGGTTCCCGCAGTCGCTGCACGGTGCGCCGATGTATCTGCCCGTCAGCGGGACCACGCTTCGCGAGTCGATGGACCGATGGTTCGAGAGTTTGAAAATCGAGCCGAGGATTCTTGGTGAGTTTGAGGATCGGGAGCTTCTGAAGTCGTTCGGTGGGGGTGGTCTTGGGGCGTTCCCGGCGGCGGCGCTGATCGAGGATGAGGTCAAGGCCCAGTTCCGCGTTGAGCGGGTCGGCTGGATCAAGGGCGTGCGGGAGACCTATTACGCCATCACGGTCCGACGGCGGGCGATGCATCCGGCGGTGAACCGCGTGCTGGCCGCGGCGGAGCCGGCCGAGACGGGGACTACGGCGCGGCGGGCCGTGGCGAAGCGATGATCCGGCGGACTCCGGCGCGTGGCACGACGATGTGTCCGTGAAGCCGGGGTGCCACGGTTCAGAGCGGCTCGAAACGGAGCGCCGGCGGTGCTGACGCGTGTCCGCATCCGAGGCGGTGAGGTCGTAGGGCCATACGGTGGGGAACTCGCGCGGGCCGGTAGGAGGCCGTGCTCCGAATGTCGGTCACGCGATGGGCGCCCGCCGGTGATCGCTGGTGGCGACCCAGGCGGCCCAGATCGCCAGGGTGGCGAGCAGGGCCGCGGGCGCCCAAGGGGCGATGCCCCACGGGGCGGACCAGTCCCACCCGATGTTGAAGCGGACGAGGGCGTGCGCGGCGACCATGGCAGCGACGCCGCAGAGGAACCCCGTGCGGATCTGGCTCAGAGCGATCACGCCGAGCATCAGGAACATGCTGGCGGCCTGGGCCGGGTCGCTGCTCATAAAGGGCACAATCGTGGCCGCGAGCAAGATCAGCGCGAACAGCATGGCCAGCGGCGTCGATTTCAAGAGGATCCGTCCCAGCACGAGCGAGAACATCCCGCAGGAGGCGTACATGACGGCCGTCAACAGCCTAGCGGCGGCATCCCCCACGCTCTGCGCAAGGGTGTACGTCAGCACGCCGCCCTTCACGGGCGGGCGGGGTTGCTGACCGAGGAGCGTCTGCCCGAGGAGCACGAGGCCCAAGGTCGCGGCGGCGGCGCCGCCGCCGAAGACCAGTCCGGTGAGCACGTCGCGCCCCACCGCGGGGTCTCGCACGCGGCCGGCGACGAGGCGCGACCAGGTGATGAGGGTGTGGGGCCAGAGGCGGCGTACGGCGGGCTCCATGGCGACGTAGAAAAGCCAGAACTGGGCAATGCTCCAGAGGATGGGCGAGTACCCGGCGCCGGTGAAAAAGAGTTCCATCGGGCTCGGCTGGCGGTCGTACAGGCACAAGCAGTACACGACGCCCAAGGCGAGCATCACCAGTGAGGCCCGCGTCGCTCCGCGCGGATCGCCGCGGCCCGACCGCAGATTCCGCACGGCCATGACGAGGAACCCGGCCGTGAGCACCGATATGAGCACGCCAAACCCGATCGAGATGTTCCGCTCCGACGCGGCCGGACGAGGGGGTGGCTTCTCGAAGATGTTCGGGCCGGCGCCGGCTTCGTCGACGCTGAAGAACACCGCCTGCCCGTCGGCCAGCCCGGCGTGGACGACCACCGTGGCCGCGTCGGGCCCGAGGTGCACCGGCACGGAGTCGGGGCGTGCTGGGCCTTTCCAGGCCAGCGTTTGGTCGGCGTCCACCGGGCAGCGGCGCTGCGGCGGGATCTTCTCGAACCTGGTCCGGTCGAGCCCCGCCGCTTCAAAGAGGAACGGGATCGGGTCTGCGGGGGCGTGCGGGTTGGGCTCCGAGTACACCGGCGGCACAGCCTGGAGTCGGTCGAGGCGCCCTTGCGTGTCCATCTGGACCACGAGATCTCCCGGGTGCACGTGGGCGGGCTGGTAGGCGCGGAGGATGCGGCTGATGTCGTCGGGCTCGAGCGGCGCGACGCTCTGCCGGTACCAGAAGACGTAGGCTCCGGGGAAGCCCGCGAAGACGGGCCGCAACTTGTCGGCGGGCAGGCCCTTGGCCTGATCGAGCAGCGACTGCCGGATGGACACCGCGGAGTGCCAGTCCACCGGGTTCTGCTCGAACCCCAGTGTGCCGATGAGTTCTCTGGCGCGGTCGGTGAGCACTTCGACGCTCTTGGCCGGGCGTGCCCAGGCGAGCAGCGAGCGCGGTGCGGTGACGGCGATGGTCGTCAGCGCCGCGGCGACGATCCCCAGCAGCATGAGCGCCGCGGCGCCGATGGACAGCCCGCCGCGCGGCCCCGATGCGGCGACCAGCTCGGGGCTCGGTGTCTCTCCGGCCGCGAGTGCGGCGGCCAGAGGGTCGCTGCCGGGAAGCCGGGCGGCGACGGCGATGGCCGACGGCGGGCGCTGCGCGGGATCGGGGTCGAGGCACGCGAGGATGGCTTGCTCGACGCCGGGGGCGAGGTCGCCGACGAGGGTGGAGGGGCGTGCGGGCTGGAAGTCCGGGGTGTCGAGGCGGCGGCGGAGGTCGTCGAAGCTCTCGACGTCGGGGGTGGCGGCCCGGCCGGTGAAGAGTTCGTAGAGGATCAGGCCCAGGGAGTAGATGTCCGATCGGCGGCTTGGCCGCTCGCCGCGGGCGACCTCGGGCGCGGTGTACTCGGGCGTGCCCGCGATGCCGCGGAACTCCGTGTCGTGGGGCGCGGCGAGGCCGAAGTCGGCGAGGCGGGGGCGGCCGCGCCCATCGAGAAGGATGTTGCCGGGCTTGAGGTCGCGGTGGAGGAAGCCGGCGTCGTGGACGGCGGCGAGGCCGAAGCAGATCTGGCGTGCGACATCGGCGGCTTTCTCGCCGGGGAAGCGGCCGATGCGGGTCAGGAGCGACGCGAGGTCGGACCCGTCGACGTACTCCATGCACAAGAAGGCGAGCGGTCCCTCGGACGTTTCGGCGCGGCAGATGTCGAAGACGCGGCAGACGTTGGTGTGGGCGATCTGGCGGGCGGAGGCGACCTCGGCGCGGAGCATGGCGAGGCGTGCGGTATCGGCGGCGACCTCGGCGGGAAGAAACTTCAGAGCGACGGACTGGCCGAGTTCGAGGTCATCGGCGCGATAGACCTCGCCCATCCCGCCGCGGCCGAGCGAGACGACGAGCCGGTAGCGGTGAAGAAGAACTTCGCCCGGGGCGAACCGGCCGACGGCGGGGCCGGGCGAGCTTGGGGACCGGGTGTGCCGCACGCCGGCCAGACCGGTCGGCGCGTCGCTCGTCACGTTCTCCGATGGTCCGTGATGCTCGCGCTGTTGGTGGTGATCCATCGGCGGCCCCTCGCTCGGCACAGGCGGGAGTGTACCGGAGCGCGGGCGTGGTTCCGGTTCCGCGGGCTCACTGCTCCTGGAACAGCGCCTCGACGAAGGCCGCCGGATCGAACGGCTGGACGTCTTCCGGACGCTCGCCGACGCCGATGAGCTTCACGGGCACGCGGACGGCGTCGTGGATGGCGACGACGATGCCGCCCTTGGCGGTGCCGTCGAGCTTGGCGAGGAAGAGGCCGCTGAGGGCGATGGCGCGGTTGAACTCCTCGGCCTGGCGGACGGCGTTCTGGCCGGTCGTGGCGTCGAGCACGAGAAGCACCTCGTGGGGCGCGCCCGGAACCTTGCGGGCGACGACATCGCGGATCTTGGTGAGCTGCCGCATGAGCGGGTCCTGCGTGTGCAGGCGGCCGGCGGTGTCAATGAGCAGCACGTCGACGCCGCGGGCCACGGCGGCCTGGCAGGCGTCGAAGGCCACGGCGGCGGGATCGCCTCCCTGCTGGCCCTTGACGACCTCGACGCCCAGGCGGTCGCTCCAGATCTCGAGCTGGCGGACGGCGCCGGCGCGGAAGGTGTCGCACGCGGCGAGAAGAACTGATTTGCCGGCGTCGCGCAGCGTCTTAGCGATCTTGGCGACGCTCGTGGTTTTGCCGGCGCCGTTGACGCCGGCGACGAGGATGACGGTCAGCGGGCGCGTGCCGCCGGGCGGCGGCGGGGAGGACGGGTCGGCGAACCGGATGGAGCGGTCCTCGGCGGGCCAGAGGGCGCGGAGCTCGCCTTTCAGGTATTCCAGCACGTCCTCGCCGCGGGAGATGCGGCCGGCCTTGAAGTCGGCGCGGATGGTGTCGATCCACCGGCGGGTGGTCTTCACGCCGACGTCGGACTGGATGAGACGGGTCTCGAGCTCGGCGATCAGGGGCTCGTCGAGGCGGCGGCCCAGCAGCAGGCTCCGCAGCCCGCCGATGAAGGTCTCGCTGGTCTTGGCCAGACCCTCCTTGATCTTGGTGAGGACCGACCTGAAGAATCCCATCTCAGACGGTCCCCTCGCCGGTTCCGGCCTGGGGCGCGGGGCTGTCGGCGGCGTGGGCCGCCGGTGGGGCCTCGGCCGCGGCCAGCACGCGCTTGAGAATCTTG
Organism: Phycisphaerales bacterium; assembly: GCA_016742075.1. GTDB lineage: Bacteria > Planctomycetota > Phycisphaerae > Phycisphaerales > UBA1924 > JACVCL01. The sequence continues at coordinate 193,584 of JACVCL010000001.1, read as the reverse complement.
TCGAGCACGCCGTTGATGAAGGCGGGAGAGCGCTCGGTGCTGAACTTCTTGGCGAGCTCAACGGCCTCGTTCACGGCGGTTTTGGGCGGCGTTCGGCCGCTGGTCATCTCGTAGTGGGCGAGCCGCAGGATGGCGCGGTCGACGGCCGGCTGGCGGCTGGGCGGCCACGCCGGGGCGAGGTCGCGGAGCTCGGCGTCGGCCTGCCGGCGGCCGGTCCAGGCGCCCTCGGCGAGCCGGAAGGCCTTGTCGGCGTCGGCGGGGCGGAAGTCTTCGCCGATCTGAGTCCCGCCCAGATCGTCGAGCGACCGGCGGACCGACTCGGGATCGCCGCCGTCGAGCGCGTCCATCTGGTAAAGCGCCTGGAAGGCGAGCAGTCGGATATCGCGCGGCGTCGCCATCGTGGCCCTTATCCCTCGATCGACCGGAGCGTGGCGAGCGTCTGGAGCGCCGCCAGCATGGCCTCGGCGCCTTTGTTGCCCTGCGTGCCGCCCGACCGCTCGCGGGCCTGCTCGGGGGTGTTCACGGTCAGCACCCCGAAGCCGATCGGTTTGCCGGTCTGGGCCGAGATGCCGGCCAGACCCTGGGCCACGGCGTGGGCGATGAACTCGTCGTGGCGGGTCTCGCCCTTGACGAGGCAGCCGAGGCAGACCACGGCATCGAACCGGTCGGAGAGCGCGGCGGCGGCGGCGGCGGCGGTGAGCTCGAAGGAACCGGGCACCTCCAGCACGGTCAGCTCGCCGCGTCCGCCGACGACCCGGGCGAACTCGGCCCGGGCCCCCTCGAGCATCGGACCGGTGGCGAACCAGTTGTAGCGCGAGACGACGACGGCGACGTTGGCGTTGTCGGCGGCGGCGAGGTCGTGCGCGGGGGCGGGTCCTTTGGCCATGGGGCGGGGATGATAGCCGCCGCCGGCCGCTACAGTCCCGCGATGGAAAGCCTGCTGCTGAGGCTCTCTCCGGTGTTTCAGCTCACGCGCATCACCACGGCCTTCGCGGCGGTGGGGGGGGTGTGGTTTGTGCTGCTGTGGACCCGCGGCAACGGGGCCGAGCGCTCGCGGGCGCCCGCCGCGGTCATCGATCTGCCCGCGTGGGTGGTGCTCGGCGGCGGGGCGATGTTCGCGGTGGGTCTGTTCGCGTTCGCGATGGCCCTCAACGACACGTTGGATATCCGGCGCGACCGGGTGCTGAACCCCGAGCGTCCCCTGCCGGCGGGCCGGCTGTCGGTGAACACGGCGGTGGGGCTGGTGAGCGGGACACTCCTGGCGTCGCTGCTGGGGGCCGCGGTGCTGGGGCTGCCGGCGGTGCTCATCGCGCTGCTGACGGCGGTGGCGATCCTGCTGTACAACGCCGCGGGGAAATACGTTCCAAGCGTGGGGCTGGTGGCGCTGGGGATGATCTATGCGGCGCCGATGCTGGCGGCCAACGCCGAGCTGGCGTTTTTGTGGCCGGTGTGGCTGGCGATGACGCACATGCTGGCGGTCGGGGCCGTGTCGCACCGGCTGGCGGGTCGGCGTCCTGAACTGACGCCGCCGATGCTCGGCGCCGCCGCGGCCGGGTGGCTGGCCGCGGGCGCTGTGCTGCTGTACCTTGCGGTGGCGAGGGCGGGCACGGTGTGGCCCTCGTGGGTCAGCCCGTGGGCGGCGATCGGCCCGGCGGTGCTGGCGGCGCTGTTCGTGGGGTTCGCGGTGCGCAAGGTGCGCTCGGTCGCCAGCCGGCCGCGTGCGGCGGAGAAGATCCAGCGGTACGGCTCGCTGTGGCTGACGCTTTACGGTGTCGCGTGGCTGGTCGGGCAGGGGCTGACGGCCGAGGCGGGGCTGCTGGTGGCACTGGCGGCTGCGGGTCTGCTGGGCATGACGGTGCTGCGCGAGGCGTACAACCTCATCGAGCACCCTGTCGGCTATCGCGTCTGAAGGGTCGGCGCTCACTGCCGGCCGAGGATGCGGGCGCGGATCTGCTCTTCGGAAAGATCTTCGCTGCCGGGGACGGGAATCAGGCGGCCCGAGGCGTCGTTGTACGCCGCGCCGATGCGCACGTCGATGTCGAGCGTCTGGCCGTCGCGCCAGATCCGGAGCGACGCACGGTCCCCCGGCTTTCGGAGGCTGACGATCGATCGCAGCACGTCCTGATTCGCCAGCGCCTGGCCGTCGAGCGCTGTGACGATGTCGCCGGCGCGGAGGCCGGCGCGGGCCGCGGGGCCGCCGGGCGGCACCTCGGCCACCAGCACGCCTCGCCCCTGGAACTCGCCGGGGCCGGGCTCGGCGGCCCGCACCGACTCGATGTCGCGGAGCACGACGCCCATGAATCCACGGAGCACGATCGTGCCCCTGAGCAGCTGGGCGACGACGGCCTCGATAGTCTCCAGCGGGGTAGCGAAGCCGATGCCGGCGCTCTGCCCCTGCACGGGCTGGTCGCTCTCGGGCTGCGTGGCGTTGTTGGCGATGGCGGTGTTCATCCCGACCACCCGCCCGGCCACGTCCACCAGCGGCCCGCCCGAGTTGCCCGGGTTCATCGCGGCGTCGGTCTGGATGAAGTTGGTGTAGCCGCGGCGGAGGCCGATGAACGTCGCCGCCTCGCTGCGGCCGAGGCCCGACACCACGCCCTGGCTCATCGAGAACTTGATGCCGAAGGGCGATCCGAAGGCGTACACGTGGTCGCCGACGTACACGGGCCGGCGCGTCGCCCGGCGGAGGGGGAAGACGCCCGGGCCAGGATCCACTCTGAGCAGGGCGACATCGGTCATGGCGTCGAAGCCGACAACCGCCGCGTCGAGCACCCGGCCGTCGTACGTCTCGACGCGTACACGCTCGGCGCGGTCGACAACGTGGGCGTTGGTGATGATGTGGCCCGCCTGATCGAAGAACCAGCCGGCCCCCGACGAGAGCAGACGGCCCCACGGTCCGGATCGATCGTCGGTTGCTTCCGGCGCCGGTCGTCGCTGGACCTCGATGTGGACCACGCCCGGCATGACGGCCTCGGTGACCGCCCGAACTTCGCGGTTGAGCGACTCGAGCACCCCGGCGCGGTCGAGCGTGGCCGAGGCCTGCTCGACGTTCGCGGCGATCCGGGCGATCTGGGCCCGCTTGAACAGCCACGGGCCGAACGCCAGCGCCGCGGCGGCCGCCAGCAGCACGAGCAGGGCCGGCCCGATCGTGAAGAAACGCCTCATCCCCGCCTCCGTGGGCCGGCCGCACTCACCGTCTGAGCTCCTCGCGGGACGGCGAGCGGTGGTCGTGAACGCCGCGGGCCTCGACCCGGGCGACCCAGGCCTCGGCGGCGGCCCTGATCGCCGGTCCGAGCTCGGCTTCGGGCCGGACAAACGGCGGCGGGTTCTCGGTGAGACCCAGAAGGTCCTGCAGAACGAGAATCTGCCCATGGCACGCGGGCCCGGCCGCGATGCCGATGACCGGCACCCGGGCCCGGTCGACGAGCCTCGCCGCGAGTTCGGCGGGAACGGCCTCGGCGAGGAGCATGACTGCGCCGGCCTCTTCAAGAGCCCGGGCGTCGGCCAGCACGGCCTCGCCGGCTTCGCCCTTGCCGGCGGTCACCGGCCCGCCCGTGAGGCCGACGCTCTGCGGACGGTAGCCGATGTGCGCGCACACGGGGATGCCCGCTCGGGTCATCTTCTCGACGAGCGGGGCGAAGCCTTTGTCGGCTTCGATCTTCACGATATCGGCCAGGCCCTCGGTCATGAACCGGCCTGCGTTGCGGAGCGCCGACGCCTCGTCTGCCTGATAGCTCATGAAGGGCATGTCGGCCATCACCAGGCACCCGGGGGCGCCCCGCTTGACGGCGGCGGTGAGGGCGATGGACACCTCGAGCGGCATGTGGACCGTGGAGGGGAAGCCCAGCACGACCTCGGCAGCGGAGTCGCCGACGAGCAGGACATGCACCCCGGCCCGGGCGAGCCAGCGGGCCGTCGTCGCGTCGTAGCAGGTGAGGCAGGCGAACGCGCGGCCTTCCCGGACCATCCTGCGGATGGACTTGAGCGTGACGGACCCGACCGGTGAGGCATCGTGCGGCATCGGGCGCAAGTGTACGCCGGTGTCATGCGGCCGCGATAGTCTGATGGGCATGGACACGGTCGCGATCATCGGGATGGGCAATGTCGGGGCGGCCTGCGCGTACGCGATGATGATCGGGGGCGTCGCGGCGCGTTACGTGCTGGCGGACATCGACGAGGCCAAGCGGCACGCTCACGCGCTGGATCTGCGGCACGGTCAGCAGTTCGCGCCGCCCTGCCAGATCGTCGAGGGCGGGCTCGACGCCGCGGCGGGCTGCGACATCGCGGTGATCACCGCCGGGGCCAAGCAGCGGCCCGGGGAGACCCGGCTGGACCTGGCCGCGCGGAACAGCGCGATCGTCCGCGAGATCGTGCCCGCGGTGCTGGAGAAGAGCCCCGGAGCCATCGTGCTGATGGTCTCGAACCCGGTGGACGTGCTGACGATGCAGGCGGCGCACCTGGCCGAGCGGCGCGGCACGCCGCGAGAACGGATCATCGGCTCGGGGACGGTGCTCGACTCGTCGCGTCTGCGCCGGCTGCTGGCCGACCGGCTCGGCGCGGCGGTGGGCGATGTGAACGCGCTGATCGTGGGCGAGCACGGCGATTCATCGATTGCGCTGTGGTCGAGCGCCACCGTCGGGTCGTGCCCGTTGCGGTCGTTCCGGCCCGCCGGGGCCCCGCCCCTGAGCGATGACGACCTGCAGGCGGTTTTCCGGAACGTGGTGAACGCGGCGTACGAGATCATCCGCGGCAAGGGCGCCACGAGCCTGGCGATCGGGCTGGCGGTGGCCCGGATCTGCTCGGCGATCCTTCGCAACGAGCATGCGGTGCTGCCGGTGAGCTCGCTGTTCGATCGATTCGGCGAGGCCCTCGACCAGCCGGTTGCCTGCTCGGTGCCCACCGTGGTCGGGCGCGCGGGCGTGACGCGGATTGTCCACGAGCAGCCTCTGAGCCCCGACGAGCTCGGGCGTCTGCGTGCCTCGGCCGCGATCATCCGCAAGGCCTACCAGGGCATCGCCTAGCGGGCGGGCTACGCCCCGGGAGGCGGATCGGCCTGCTGCTGCGCGGCGAGCATGTCGGAGTATCCCACGGCGATCATCTCCCCCAGGGCCGGACCGAAGGCCTCACGCACGTTCTCCACGATCTCGTGGCAGATGCCCAGGTGCTGGCGAGGTGACACCAGCGCCTCGGCCTCGAAGAACCAGCCCAGGCCCTCCACCTCGTCGGCGTGCAGGCGGACCGAACCCTCGCCGGCGGAGGTCGCGGCCGTCCACATCCACACCTGGCGGCTCTTGCGGACGATCACCCACAAGGGCAGGCCGCCCTCGGCCGCGGCCTCTCCATAGCGCTCCCGGAACTGCTCTTCGGAATAGATGGAAAAGTGCGAGAGTTTGGGCTTGACGCGGTTGAGCCGGTGGTAGAAGACGTACTCCGTGGGCTCGCCCTCGGTCTCGCGTTTCTTCAGACGCCCGTCGGGGATGCGGTAGTAGCTGTCGGTCTGCCGGAGCACGCCGACGGGCTTGGCGCCGATCTTCGCGGCGATCAGCCGGGCCAGGTCGGGGTCGCGCAGTTCGCATTTGAACTCGACATTCTGCATCGTGGTGCAAGGGTAGCGGGGCCGTGGGTCCCGGCGCGGTCGCCGGGGTCAGCCGTCGGACGGCCGCAGGACCGCGAGAAGGCGGGTTTCGTCCCACACCTCGATGCCGAGCTCGCGGGCTTTGTCGAGCTTGCTCCCGGGCGACTCGCCGGCGATCACCAGATCGGTCTTCTTCGACACCGAGCCGGTGACCTTCGCCCCTTGAGCCTCGAGCAGCTCGGTCAGTTCCTGGCGCTCGAAGCGCTCGAGAGTGCCGGTGAGCACCACGGTCTTTCCCGAGAACACGCCGTCCGCCGCGGGCGTCGCGCCGGCGCCACCCGCGGTCGGGCGGTGCTCGCGCGACGTCAGATCGACCCCGGCTCTTCGGAGTTCCGCGAAGGTGCGCTGCGCGGCGGCCGAGTGCAGGTAAGCGTGCACCGCCGGGGCGGTGTCTTTGCCAAGGCCGGTCTCGGGGCGGTGGCGCGGGTCGTCGGGCAGCCCGAGGGATCGGGCTTCTTCCCGCCCGAGGGACTTGGGCCTCAGCAGGGGCTCGGGTGCGGCGAGAAGGGCGTCGAGATCCGCGAACTGCCGCGCCAGCGCCTTGGCCGTGGCGTCGCCGACGTGCCGGATACCCATGCCGGCCAGCACGCGCGCCAGGCCCCGCCCCTTGGCCGCCTCGACTCCTGCGAGCAGGTTGTCGACCTTTTTGTCACCCATCCGATCGAGCGCCAGCAGCTCGGCCCGGTGGCCGGGGAGCCGGAAGATGTCGGCGAAACTCTCCAGCTGCATGGTGCCGGCCGCGCGGATCTGATCGATCGTCTTCTCGCCCAGTCCCTCGATGTCCATCTGCTTGCGGCCGGTGAACCAGATGAGCTTCTCGCGCACCTGCGCCGGGCACTCGGGGTTGACGCAGCGGCGCGTCGTCTCGAGCTCGGGCTGCTCCGACGCCTCGGGGGGTTCGGTCTCCACGGGGCCGCCGCAGACCGGGCAGGCCGCCGGCGGGGCCATCCGGCGAGCGTTCTTCGGCCGCTCGCCGGGCACGGCCTCGATCACCTGCGGGATGATCTCGCCGGCCTTTTCGACGACGACGGTGTCGCCCACGCGGAGGTCCTTGGCGCGCACCATCCCCCAGTTGTGAAGCGTGGCGTGCCGGACCGTGGTCCCGGCCAGGAGCACCGGTTCCATCACGGCGCGGGGGGTGATCTTTCCGGTCTTGCCCACCTGGGCCTCGATCGCCAGCAGCCGCGTCCGCTTGCGCTCCGCCGGGTACTTGAACGCGATGATCCACCGCGGGCTCTTGGCGGTGGTCCCGAGAGCGTCCTGCTGCCCGAATGCGTCGACCCGCACCACCATCCCGTCAACGGCGAACGGCTGCTCGTGCCTGACGGCTCCGAAGCGCTCGATCTCGCGGAGCACCCCCTCGGCGTCGGCGACGGGGACCGTCGGATTGGTGGGCACACCGAGCGATCGCAGCCGCTCGACGAACGCCGAGTGCGACGCGGCGAACGCGCTGTCGCTCACCTCGCCGCGGCCATGGGCCACGAACCCCAGCCTGCGGGAAGCCGCGATCTTCGGATCCAGCTGCTTGAGGGTGCCCGCGCACGCGTTGCGCGGGTTCATGAACAGGTCGTCGCCGGCCGCCTCCCGCTCGGCGTTGATCCGCTCGAACTCGGCGATGGGCAGAAAGACCTCGCCCCTGATCTCCAGCACCTCGGGGCTTGCCCCCGGCAGCTCCAGCGGGACGGCCCGGATCGTGCGGACGTTGTGGGTGACGTCGTCGCCCTTCACCCCGTCGCCGCGAGTGACCGCGCGGACCAGGCGGCCGCGTTCGTAGCGGAGGCTCATGGCCACGCCGTCGATCTTCGGGTCGCAGGCGAAGATCACCGCTCCATCCGCCGCGGGGCCGCCGGACGGCGGCCCGAACAGTGCGCCGGCGTCAGGGGATTCGGCGAGGCCCAGACCCTTTCGGACCCGGGCGGCCCATGCCCGGACCTCCTCGGCGCTGTAGGTGTTGTCGATGCTGAGCATCGGCCGGGCGTGGACGACGGTGCGGAAGCCCCCGACCGGCTCATCGCCGATGCGGCGGGTGGGCGAGGCCTCGTCGGCCAGCTCCGGGTGCTCGGCCTCGAGGGCGGCGAGGCGGGCGAGTTTCTCGTCGTACTCCTGATCGGAGAGAAACGGCTGGCTCAGGACGTAATACGCGCGGTTGGCGCGGTTGAGCTCTTCCCGCAGCGCGGCGGCCTCGCGTTCGACGGATGGGGGCGGCTTGGGCATGGGGGCGGATGGGGTCGGTTGCGAACCCCGTGTATCGTACGGGCATGGCCGAGGGATCCGCCCGCATCATCGACGGTCGCAGGCTCGCAGAAGACATCCGACGCGCCGTGGCCGCCCGCGTCGACGCCCTCCGGCGGCTGGGCCGGCCTGTCCGTCTCGACGCGGTGCTGGCCACCGCCGGCAACGCCGACGCGGACGATGCCTCCCGCGTCTACGCCGAGAACCAGGCCCGCATGTGCCGCGAGCTGGGCATCGAGCACCGGCTGCACGAACTGGCCAACCTCGGCGGGACGGGGGAGCAGGTGGCGATGGACGCGATCGCCGGCCGCGTCCTGCTGCTCAGTCACGAGCCGGCCGTGCACGCCATCATGGTGCACCTGCCCCTTCCCGAGAGCGTCGACGCGTTCAAGATCCAGAGTCTCATCGCCCCCGCCAAGGACGTGGAGGGCGTCAACCCCGCCAACATCGGGAACATCGTCTACGGCCGCTCGAGCCTCGCACCGTGCACGGCGCTCGCCGTAGTCAAGATGATCGATTCCACCGGCATCGACCTCCGCGGCAAGACGGTGGTGTGCGTGGGGGCCTCCGACATTGTCGGCAAGCCGATCGCCGTGCTGCTGATGCGGCGGGAGGCGACGGTGATCTCGTGCAACAAGCACACGCCCTCGATCACCGAGCTCACCCGTCGCGCCGATGTGCTCGTCGCCGCCGCGGGGGTGGCCGGGCTCGTGAAAGGAGATTGGCTGAAGCCCGGGGCCGTCGTCATCGACGTCGGCATCCATCGCGTGCCCGGGGCCGACGGCAAGCCCCGCACGGTCGGCGACGTGGTCTTCGATCAGGCCGCCGCGGTGGCCGGGCACATCAGCCCCGTCCCGGGTGGTGTCGGACCGGTCACGGTCGCCGTGCTGGTGGAGAACGTCGTCGCGGCGGCGGAACGGGCGGGTATCTGACCGTCTGATAGGTTGAGCGGGCCCCCGAAGCGGGCAATGCCACCGTCGCCTCGGCGTTTGACTGGCGAAGCCGGGGACCCTTCAATACTCCGAACAGGTCACGGACGAACATCCCGGGGGGATACCGAGGCACGCATGGGCGGATTTTCCTGGTGGCACATCATCATTCTGGCGGTCGTCGGCGTGCTGCTGTTCGGTCGCCGGCTGCCGGAGATCGGCCGCAATGTCGGCCGCAGCATCGTCGAGTTCAAGAAGGGAATCCGCGACGCCACCGACGATGTCGTTCGTCAGGGCGAAGACCGCCAGGTTCTGGAGAGCGGCCAGCCGTATTACCGGCGCGAGTTGCCGCCGGAGCAGCGTCCCGCCCCAGCGCCCGCACCGCGTCAGGCCGCCCAGCCCGCTTCCCACGGAGACGGCTCGGCCCTCTGATCACCCGGGACCGGGGAGAAGTAGAGAGTCGATCGCGTCCGCGGCGTCGCCGAGAATCTGCGCGCTGAGCGCGTCCGGTCGCCCGAGGGCCACGCGGCAATTGTGCAGGAGTGTCTGCGCGTGCAGGTCGGCCTCCGGAGACCCGCGCCGCTCGCCGAACTCGGCAAAGGCATGGACCGCCCAAGGGTGGTTGGTCGCGTTGTCGGGCTGGAGGTTCTCCAGGTGCCACGTTGCGGCCATGTCGGCCCGGGCGATGAGGCGGGCGTCTTGTCGCCGCCGCCCGATCCACCACAGGGCGTGCAGGGCGCATAACTCCATCTCCGTCCACACCTCGATTGCGGGCGGGTTGCCCGCGAAAACGTCCGGGTCGTCGGGGCGCGCGGCGACCACGGCGCGGTGCGGGAACAACGGCCGGGGGATGTCAGAGGGTGCGATCAGGCCGTGGACGTCGGCCCCCGTGGTGGCGGCATGCCACAGGCGGGCGTCCGGGGAGATCTCCCCGCCGTCCGCGATCGCGGCCGGGGGCGCCGGGCGGCTCCGCCCGAAGCGTCGCCAGATCAGGAACGGCCGGTCGACCTCCCGGCGATGGCCGAACTCGTCGGAGAACCCGTCCGGATCGGCTGGCGTGACCCCCGACGGGCCGGCACTCCGGCGGAACATGTTTGCCCAGATTCCCAGTTTCGACTCGGGCATTTCAGTGTGTCTTTCCGCGGTGAAAGGCGCGGGTTCCGCTTCAACTCGCGCCGGACGGGGGTATATTCGACGATATGGCCCGTGTCGGCACGACGCGACAGCCTTCGCTGACGGCACGGATGTGCCTCGGTTGCGGGTATCAGGGGCGTGAGCTCCGGGCCGGGGCGGAACTCTCCACGTTTCTCTGCCCCCGCTGCGGTGAGGATTGGTACGCCCGCCCCCCAAGGTCGTACGCCGAGCTCGAGGGTCTCGGTCCGGTGTCGGTCGATCTTCCGCCGGCGGTCGCGACGCGTCGGCTCGACGCCACCCGGCTCCGCGCGTTCGAGCAACGGCGCCGCCGAGCGACGGCGGTCATCCGGGGCGCGGCGGTGTTCTTCCTGGCCCTGGGGCTTGCAGCGCTGGTCGGTACGGCGGTGATCGCCACGACGAACTGACCTTGCCGGCCGCATGCCGGCCGCGGCGCGATCAGCCCGGGGATGCGATAATCGATTTTCGCCCTCAGCAGGAGAGGTCCGATGTCGATCGACCGCGTTGTCGCCAGTCTTCCGGCCCGTCACAAGCCCGCGCTCGATCGGCTGATCGAGTGGCTGCGGATCCCGAGCATCAGCACCGATCCGCGCCACGCCCCGGACTGCCGGCGCGCCGCGGAGTGGGCGGCGGGTCAGCTTCGCGAGGCGGGATTCCGCGCCGAACTGCGGGAGACCGGCAGCAAGGCCAAGCCGGGACACCCCATCGTCTGGGCGACGGGCGGGCCCGCCGGGGGGCCGCACATCCTGTTCTACGGGCACTACGACGTGCAGCCGCCGGACCCGCTCGAACTGTGGGAGAGCCCGCCGTTCGAGCCGGTGGTGCGGGCGGCCGAAGGTCCGGGGGATGTGCCGCAGCAGCGGGTGGTTGCCCGCGGGGCGGTTGACGACAAAGGGCAGGTGGCCACGTTTCTCGAGGCTCTGCGGGCGTGGAAGGACGCCGCGGGCGGGGTTCCGGTGCGCGTCAGCGTGCTGCTGGAGGGCGAGGAGGAGTCGGGATCTGCGAACCTCGAGCAGTACCTGCGGGAACACTCGGCGGAGCTCAAGCAGGCGCACGTGTGCGTGATCTCCGACACCGGCATGCTCGGCCGCGGGCGGCCGGCGATCACCTACGGCGTGCGCGGCCTGTGCTACATGGAGGCCGTGCTGCACGGGCCGAATCAGGACCTGCACTCGGGCCTCTGGGGCGGCCGCTGCCCGAACCCCGCCAACGAGATCGTCAAGGTGCTCGCCCAGTTGTGGGACGCCGACCGGCGCGTGACGCTTCCCGGCTTCTACGACCGGGTCCGCGAGCTCTCGCCGGGCGAGCGTCAGGCGTGGTCGCGGCTTGCGTACAACCAGACCGAAGCGCTCGCCAAGATCGGGCTGAGCCCGGCGGCGGACGTCGGCGAGAAGGGGTACTCCGCGGTCGAGCGCGAGTGGGCCCGGCCGACCGCGGAGATCAACGGCATCTACGGCGGCTACACGCAGACCGGGGCCAAAACGGTCATCCCCGCCAAGGCCGGAGCGAAAGTGAGTTTCCGGCTGGTCGCCGATCAGGACCCCGGCGAGGTCGCCCGGGCTTTCCGGGCGTGGCTCGATCAGCGCACGCCGCCCGGTTGCCGGTGGGAGGTGCACGATCACTCCGGGGGCTTCCCCGGCACGGTCGCCACCGAGTCGCCGTTCCTGCAGGCTGCCGCGCGGGCGGTTCAGCAGGCCGCCGGCGTGTCGCCCAGTCTCATTAAGAGTGGCGGGTCGATCCCCGTGGTGGGGATGCTCAAGGGCATGCTCGGGCTCGACAGCATCATGGTCGGCTTCGGGCTTGACGACGACCGCGTGCACTCGCCCAACGAGAAGTTCGAGATCCCGTGCTTCCACCTCGGCATCGCCACGCACGCGCGGCTGCTCGACGAAATGGCCAAACTCAAGATGTGACGGGCGGCCGCGCGGCGGCTACGCCGCGGCCTTCGACTCGTCGTCGGCGAGCGTTCCCTCGGGCATGATCTCGACGGGCGCGAGCGGAAGTTCAACGCCCGCGCGCAGCGCGGCCAGTCGGCGGGCGTACTCGTCGCGCAGGCGGGCGGTCTCGATCTTCAGCCGAACGAGTTCGCTGTCCCACCCCACGTGCCGGGCCAGCACGTACATGACCGCCAGCACCGCCGCCGCGGCGAGCCCCGCCGTGAGCACCAGGCCCACCACCGCGCCGTTGATCTCGCCGCCCATGCGGCCAGCATCGGTCGGCCGGGGACCGAACTTCACACGAACTGCGCATCAGGCCACCCGTATACTCTCGCCGTGGCCCTACCACCGTCCATCCGGGGACTCGCCCCGTGGCTCGCGGCGGCGTTCGTCGCCGCGGCCGCGTTGCTGGGGATCGCGAGAAGCCTCGCCGCCCAGGAACCCGCCCCGCCGCCGCCCCTTTCGGGCGAGACCAAGCCCGAGGCCGCGACGGGCATCCCGGGCGGGGTGGAGATCGAGCTCGAGCGGTTCGGCGCAGGAGACGTCGTACGGCCCGGGGAGTGGGCGGCCATCCGGGTCGCGCTCCGAGATCTGGGCGCCAAGCCCCGCGCGGTGATCGTCCGGGTGATCACCAAGGATGACGACGGCGACCAGCCCAGCTACCAGCGTCGGATCACGGTGAACCCCGGCCGCGCCCAGGCGACGTGGCTCTTTGTTCGCATGCCGTGGAACCTGGAACGGTCCAGCATTTTTTCGATCGCCGCGAATGAACTGAACGAGGACGCCGACCCGCTCACCCCCGGCGCCGTGGGCCGGCTGCTGGGTCTGCGTCGGGTGTCGCCCGCGGCGGTCGCGGCCGCCGAACGCAGCATGATCGGCGTCATCGGCTCGGCCACGCTCGGCCTGTCGCAGTACGCCCTTCGCGGGCCCGGCGCCGGGGAGGACTACCTGACCAGCCACGAGGCCGCCGAGCTGGTCACCGGTCTGACAGCACGCTCGATGCCCGATAGCTGGGAGGGCCTTGCGGGCTTCGAAGCGATCTTGTGGTCGGGGAACATCGGCGGCGGGGGCGATACGTCGGTCGATCCGTCGAACTTCGACGATGAGAACGTCCGCCGCGCGCTCGTGGAGTGGGTGGCGCGTGGCGGGCATCTGATCGTGGTGCTGCCGCCTGTCGGGAGCACCTTCTTCGCCGGCTCCAACCCGCTGCGCGATGCGCTCATGCCCCGCGCCGAGCCCGAGCGGCTGGAGGGCGCATCGCTCGAGCCCTACCGACAGTGGCTGACGACGCCGGCCTACGACGCGCGGCCGCTGCCCGAGAAGGCGGTGGTGCATCGGTTCAGGATCGCCGAGGGCACGTCGCCCACCGACGCGAGCCCGATCATCGCCGGCCCCGACGGCGTGGTGGCGGTCCGGCGGCTCGTGGGAACGGGCATGGTGACGGTGGTGGGTCTCGATCTGTCGGACAAGTCGCTGACCGAAGGCGGCATCCTGCGGGCCGAGTCGTTCTGGCACCGGATCCTGGGCAAGCGATTCGACTCGCGCCCGCCCGCCGCGAATGCCGGCGCTGGCAACCAGAACTTCTCGTCGCCCCGTGGAAGCCTGTGGGCCGACCGCCTGATCGGCGGCGAGATCAACATGGGCGCCGCCGCGGGCGTCGGGGTGCTGCTGGCGCTCGTCGTGTTCATCGTCTACTGGCTCATCGCCGGCCCGGTCGGCTTCGGGCTGCTCCGGTCGCGCGGCTGGACGCGGCACAGCTGGCTCTTCTTCGTCGGTTCTTCGCTGGTGTTCGCCCTGATCGGATGGATCGGGGCCTCGGCCCTCAAGCCGCAGACGATCCAGGTGCGGCATCTGACGGTTCTCGATCACGTTTACGGCCAGCCGAACCAGCGCGCCCGAACGTGGGCCAGCGTGCTTCTGCCGCAGTACGGCTCGGAGTTCATCCGCGTCGGCGAGCCCGGTGCCGACGCCGCCTTCCGCCAGACGCTATCGCCATGGAGCGACCCCGCCCGCGAGGCCTCGGCGCTCATGTTCACCGACGCGCGGCCCTACGCCATCGACCGCGCCGAGCCTTGGCAGTCCGTGGTACCCGCCCGGGCCACGGTCAAAACCTTCCAGTTTGACTGGGCCGGCGGCCCCCGCTGGACCCTCATCCAGCCCATGGACCCGGCGTCCCCGCCCCGGCTGGTGGGCGGCGAGCTCGCCGGCGCGGTGTTCCACCGTCTCCCGGCCCCGCTGGAAGACGTGACGATCATCCTCGTCGCCGGTCAGACGGCCCCCTCGGCCGGGGCGCCGTCCGGGGCGCTGCGGGCTCGCGCCTACGCGTGGTCGCTGCCGAACCCGTGGGCCCCCGGCGAGACCAGCGCGATCAATCTCGGCGACCGGGAGGCCTTCCGGCTGCCGCCCGCAGCGGCCGGCCGGTTTCTGGCGAACCTCGTGCCCAGCGCCCCGCGCTTCGGGCTGGGAGAGGTGCCCGACGTGAGCGGCCGCGTGGCACACGAGTTGATCGCCCTCTACGGCATGCTCGAACCGCCCGACTACCGGGGCCCCGCCGGCTCGGAGCGTGTCCGCGTGCAGCGCCGGGCCACCCACGGGCTCGACCTCGCCCGGTGGTTCACCCAGCCGTGCCTGATCATCATCGGCTCGATCCCCGGCCCCGCCCCGACGCCGCTGTTCCGGATGACGACACCCACCCGGGGCGAGCCTCTGCCCACCAGCGGCCGAACCATCGTGCGGTGGGTGTACCCGCTCGAAGGCGGGCAGACACCGGTATTCCAGCCGGTCGCCGCGCCGGCCGACGGCCGGGCCGAGCGTTCGGCCGAGCCCCCGTCGAAGGCCCCGCCCACTCCGGGGGCGGCCCCGGCGGCCCCGTTCCGCAAACCCCGTCCCTGACCGACCCTCCCGAGGAACCTTCGCCGATGGCGATGATCGAAACCATCAACCTCTGCAAGGAGTACGGCGAGCTCGTCGCGCTCAACAATCTCAATCTCACCATCCAGGAGGGCGACTGCTTCGGCTTCATCGGCCCCAACGGGGCGGGCAAGACCACGACGATCAAGATCCTCGCCACGCTGCTCAAGCCCACCCGCGGCCAGGCGATGATCGACGGCAAGACCATCGGCTTCGAGAACCGCAAGATCCGTCCCGTCATCGGCTATGTGCCCGACTTCATGGGCGCCTACGAGGACATGGTCGTCACCGAGTATCTCGAGTTCTTCGCCGCGGCCTACAACATCCACGGCTCGCAGCGTCGGAAGGTGGTGACGGACGTGCTCGAGCTCACCGATCTGGGCTACAAGGCACAGGCCGAGGTCAACAGTCTCTCCCGCGGCATGCAGCAGCGGCTGTCGGTGGCCCGCGTGCTGCTGCACGACCCCAAGGTCTTGCTGATGGACGAGCCCGCCTCGGGCCTCGACCCGCGGGCAAGGATCGAGATGCGCGAGCTTCTCAAGGAGCTCAAGCGCATGGGCAAGACCATCATCATCTCCAGCCACATCCTGCATGAGTTGGCCGAGCTGTGCAACGTCGTGGGCGTCATCGAGCGCGGGCAGCTGCTGTTCAGCGGGTCGGTGCGCGAGATCATGCGCAAGGCCCGGATCGAGCACTCCATCCAGGTGGTCGTTGCCGACCGGGCCGAGGATGCGGCGAACCTCCTCCGCGCCGTGCCCGGCGTCAAGCGTCTGAGCGTCGAAGAGGAGGACTCTCCGGTCAGCGGCGCCGGAGCGGTGCAGCGGCGGCCGGTGATCGTCATGGGCTTCGACGACACCGCGATGCACGCCGTGTCGGATATCCCTAACCGCCTGATCAACAACGGCTTCCGCCTGCTGAAGTTTTCCGAAGACCGTGTCGACCTCGAGACGGCCTTCATGCGGCTGACTCAGGGGCTGGTGCAGTAGCCGCTACGCCCGGCGCTTCCAACGGGCGACGAAGGCCGCGTATTGCTCGGGCGTGTCGACGCCGGCATGTGACGACGGCCGCACGGCCACAGCGATGACGCCGCCGTTCTCGAGGATGCGGAGTTGCTCGAGCTTCTCGGCACGCTCCAGCGGGGTCTCGGGCATCCGCACGTACCGGCGGAGATACGCCGTCCGGTACGCGTAGAGCCCCACGTGCCGCAGCCACCCCGTGCCGTCGCCGTCGCGATAGTGGGGGATCGGCGCCCGCGAGAAGTACAACGCCGAGTGATCGGCCCGAAGCACGACCTTCACCACGTTCGCGTCGGCCGCGTCGGCCGCGCGGTCGATCGGTGAGGCGATGGTCGCCGCGTCGGCCCCGGGGGTGGCGCGCAGCGCCCCGACGGCCGCGTCGATCAGGCCGGGGTCCAGCTCGGGCTCGTCCCCCTGCACGTTCACGATCACGTCGTCGGGCCCCAGCCCCAGCAGCCCCGCGGCCTCGGCCAGACGCGACGACCCGTTGGGATGCTCCGCCGAGGTCATCACGCACTCACCGCCGAAGGCCCGAACGGCGTCCATCACCCGCGGGTGATCGGTCGCCACCACCACGCGCGACACCGAAGCGGCCAGCCGGGCCCGCTCGTGCACGTGGCGGACCAGCGGCCAGCCCGTGGCGTCCGCCAGAACCTTCTCGGGGAACCGCGTCGAGCCAAGCCGGGCCGGGATGATCGCCGTCGCGCCCATGCCCGCCCTTCAGCCGCCACGCAGCGACTTGATCAACCCCTGGATCGCCTCTCGCCGCGACCGCACGTCCTTGTAGTTAATCTGCTGCACGGCGATACCCGAGGCCAGTTTGAGCGCCTCCTCGGCGGCCGGGGCGTCGCGGTGCTCCTCGGCCTTCTTCTGCAGCGTGACCAGCAGGCCGTAGCGGATCTCCAGCCCCAGGTCGTCGTTCGGTGTCGGGTGCACCTCCAGGGCCCGGCGGAAGGTCCCCTCCGACTCGTCGGTCCAGCCGATCCGCTGGAACGACTGGCCGAGCTGGTGCAGCACCTGAACGCCGATGCCCGGCGCCGCCTGGGCGAGCTGGAACTGCTCGATGGCTTTCTCGTACTCGCCGGCCTCGGCGTACCGCTTGCCGAGCTCGAACTTGAGGTTGAGGTCGGTGGGGTAGTTGGCGACGCGTTCGGCGAACTCGCCGATCTCGGCCTCCAGCAGCTGGCGGGCGGCCTTGGCCACGGCCTCGCGCTTGGCCTCGTTGCCCGCGTCGGCTTCCGCCGCCTCGCGCATCTCACGAAGCTTCCGGCGGCCGGCCTTGAGCTTCAGGTCGCCGGCCGCCTGTTTGAAGCGGTAGGTCTTGGTGGCCTCGAAGGCCCGCATGAGCACCTCGAAGGCCAGCTTCTCATCGGCGGGGGTGCCGCGATCGACCAAAGCCTTCGCGTACTTGGTGACCGCCGCGGGGTCCGCGGGGCGGGTGTCGTAGTCCGCCTTGGCGGCCTGGATCACCCGCTCCTGGACGTCCTCGGTCCGGACGCCGCGCTCCTGCTCCTCGAGTTGGCGCTGCTTCTCGGCGTCCTTGATCATCGCCCTGAAGCCGCCCTGGGTGCCGGCCTTCTCGTACCCGCCCTTGTTCATCGCGGCCTGGGCTGCCAGGTTGCGCGTCTCGTTAATGAGCTTGCCGTCGGTGGCGTCCAGCCGGCACGCCGCCTCGCCGGCCTGCACCGCGCGGTCATACCCGCCGATGTCGGCGAACAGCCGCATGAGGGTGATGAACGTGTCCTTTTTGGTCTTCTTATCCTGGAGCGACAGCGCCAACACGCGCTCGCCTACCCAGTACGCCGGCTCGACGAGCTTCAGTTTCTGCGCGGCCTGAGCGGCCTTGAGTCCGGTCGACCACTCCTTCGGCTGCGAACCCCATTGGAGCAGGTGCAGCAGGAACTGCTCGAGCGTCCCCTTTCCGGGGAACAGCGCCAGTTGGTCCTTGGTCGGGCCCTTGGGGTTCTGCGCGCCGAATGACGCCGCCGCCGACATGAACTTTTCGAGCGCGGGCACCGACGTCGGATCCTTGCGGATCCCCTGGAGCCACAGCGTCATCGCATACCCGTAGTTGCCCGAGTCCTGCACCCCCTGGGCACGATCGAAGAAGTTGCGGGCCGCGTTCGGATCGGGCGTCACGGCCTCGCCGCCGGCGCCGCCCGCACCCGCCGCTTCGCCCTGGGCCTCGTCGGCCTTCTTCTTCCCGAACGGCCAGAAATCCACCAACGTCGCGCTCCTCGGCCGGGTGTGCAGCGGCCCGCACCGCTCCGGCGGGACCGTTCAGACCATGCTACGTCAAACCCGGCCGCCGGTCACCCGCTCCGGCGGCACCGACCGCCCGGCCGATCCCGGCGCGCGCCCGCCGCGGAACCCCCTAGACTCTTCCCGATGAGCGTCGATATCGCCTCGCTGAGGATCCTTCATTACCCCTCCAAGGTGCTGCGCGAGAAGGCCCGGCCCGTCGAGCGCGTCACCGAAGAGGTCCGCGCCGTCGCCGCGCGGATGATCGACCTCATGAACGAGGTCGAGGGCATCGGCCTCGCCGCCCCGCAGGTGGGGCTGGCCTGGCGCATGTTCGTGTGCGACGTCCCCGAGAACGAGGACCGCTCGGCCTCCTCCGATCCGCCCGAGGCCACGACGCGCCCCATGGTGTGCATCAACCCCCGGTTCTCCGAACCCTCCCGCGATCTGGTCCCTTTCGAGGAGGGGTGCCTGAGCCTCCCCGAGATCCGAGGCGACGTCCGCCGACCCTCTCAGATCACCGTCACGGCCATCGGGCTCGACGGCGAGCCCTTCTCCCTCCGCGCCGGCGGCCTGCTGGCACGATGCTGGCAGCACGAGCACGACCACTTGGAGGGCGTCCTGATCATCGACCGCATGACCCAACTCTCGCGCATGAAGAACCAGTCGGCCGTGAAGTCGCTCGAGGAGAGGGCCCGACTGCTGTGAAGCTGCTCTTTCTCGGCTCGGGAGCCTTCGGGGTCCCCTCGCTCGATGCGCTCGCCTCGCGGCACGAAGTTCTGGCGGTCGTCACCCAGCCCGACCGCCCCGCCGGCCGGGGCCAGGCCATCACCCCCACCCCCGTCGCCGCCTGGGTCCGCACGCACCGGCCCGATCTGCCGCTGTTCGCACCGCCAGACGTCAACGAACCGCAGCTCGTGGCGAGGCTTCGGCTGATCCCCGCCGACGCGTGGGTCGTCATCGCCTTCGGCCAGAAACTTTCGCCGGCCCTGGTGGCCGACCGCTTCGCGATCAACCTGCACGCTTCGCTGCTGCCGCGGTGGCGCGGCGCAGCGCCCATCAACCACGCCATCCTCGCGGGCGATGCTGAAACGGGCAACAGCGTCATCACCATCGCCGACCGCATGGACGCCGGGCTCGTGCTCGCCCAGTCTCACCGGACCATCGACCCGCTCGTGACCGCCGGCGAGCTGCACGATCAGCTTTCGGCCGATGGCCCGGCGCTGCTCCTGGACGTACTCGAACGGCATCAGGCCGGAACCCTTCGCCCGCGTGCCCAGGACACCGCGCTGGTCACCCGCGCCGGCAAGTTCTCCAAGGCCGACGCCTGGACCGACTTCGCCGAAGAGGCCGACCGCGTGCGCTGCCGCATCCACGGCCTCAACCCGTGGCCCGGAGTCGCCGTGGCCTTCCGCAACCATCCCCTGCGGCTTCTCCGGGTCCGGCCGGTTCCTGGCCAAGCCGGCGACGCCCAGCCGGGTACGCTGGTCGACGCCCCGGGCGGAGTCGTCGCGTGCGGACGCGGGACGGCGCTGAAACTGCTCGAGGTTCAGCCGAACAACAAGCGGTCGATGACCTGGGCCGAGTTCCACAACGGTGCGCAGACCCGACCGGGCGAACGCCTGACAGGCGGCCGCCCGTGATCAATCTCACGCTGTGGGACCTTCTCCCCGCGTTCGTGCGTAAGGCCCGGCCCAAGGCCCCCCGCCGTCGGCCGGCACGGCCGGAGCCCAAGCCTCCCGGGCCGGCCCAGCGGGCCTATGACGCGATGGTCGCCGAATTGCTCGCCCAGTACGGCCTCCGGGTGCGCAAGTGGCGGTCGACCATGAGCGGCATCGCCTGGGAGGTCTACTACGCCGACGGCCGTACCGCCCGCCTGATCGAGGCACCCCGGCCCAAGGGGCCCATGTCGGCCGCGATCTTCCTGCACGAGGTCGGGCATCACGCCATCGGGTTTCACACCTACAAGCCCCGGTGCCTGGAAGAATTCCACGCGTGGGCTTGGGCTATCGCCCAGATGGAACTCCGCGGCCTGAATATCACCGAGCGGGTCCGCAAGCGCATGCACGACTCGCTGCACTACGCGATCGGAAAGGCCCGTCGGCGGGGCTTGCGCGAGCTGCCCGCCGAGCTTGCGCCCTTCGTGAACTCCTGGCGTTCGATCGCCACAGACTGACGCCGGAGATTGGCATGCCCCGTGCGGCACACCGGAGGCTGGCCCGTGTTGGGCCGGGCTCCGCACGCGCTCCGGGCCGCGACGGCCCGCAGGAGGCTTGCCATGCAGATCGATACCGCTCTCCGGGGCCTCACCCGCCCCCTCGACACCTCCGCGGCGGAGCCCGCGGCTCGCACGACTCGAAAAGCTGGCCCCCGGAACACGGGCCAGCACATCCACCGCCGGGCCCATCCCGGTTTGTCCGCCAACGGGGTCCCCCGGATCCTCTCGCGGGAGGAAGCCCTCGCCAGCCTTCGTCCCGGTGCTTCGGCCGCCGGCGCAGCGGTGCGGGAAGGGCTGACGTCGTCGCCTACCGTCGATCGCACCCCGGCCCGGAACGCGTCTATCTCGGCGGTGCTGAACAACCCGGAGCCCCAGCCCGTGCCCCCTGTTCCGCCTGAAGGCCCCACGTCTTCCCGCCCCGGCGACTCATCCGGCCGGAGCGAACAGTCGGACGTTGACCGGCTGCTCTCGGCGTTCGGCTCCCGGGCCGGTGAGGGCAAGTTCGACCCGCGCTACGACCTCGATGGCGACGGGGCGATCGGCGCCAATGACCTTTCTCGTCTTCTCGAGTTGGGCGGCAGTCTGCCGCCGCCGGGCCGCTGAGGCCTGATCCACCCCGATTGTGGTCCCTATGCCGAGCGCCTCGGGAGCCTCGTTGCACTCGAGGCGCTCTTTCTCTCCAAATCGTCGGCCGGCCCCGAGGTATCATCGCTTTCGATGAGAAGGCGGCCCGTCGGGTCATCGGTACGGATGACGATCCGCGGCGCCGAACCCGGAGCCTGCGGATTTCCCGGGGTTTGGCTGGAGAAAGCCCGCGGCGCGTGTACTTTCAATACAGGGACGCGAAACTTGCGCGGGATCTGACCCCCGCTCATGGCCGGAGGCCAAGTCTGAAATGTCGGCATCGCGGCGGAATTATCCGTGGTGGCTCTCGACCGCTGGCGCGGTCTACGCGTTGGCACTGACCGGAGGTGCGGGTGCGCAAGGCGTGGCCCCGCTTGCTCCGGGGGGGCCGACGGCAGGGCTTCAGCTCCGGGACGGGGCAGTGAGCACCGACGCCAGCCGATCGACGCTGCAGGCCCTGATCCTTCAGCACCGTGAGGCGGTCGCCCGTGGTGATCGCCCGCAGCGCGTGGTCCTCCAGCTCGACGGGCCGCTGACCGCCGCGCACGCCGACGCGCTGGCCGCGGCCGGTGTGGTCTTGGGCGAGTACCTGCCCGTGCACGCCTTCGTGGCCGACCTGACTCGAGTGGACCCCGTGCGTGCCGCATCGCTGGTTTTCGTGCGGTGGGCGGGCGAGTTTCAGCAGTCGTGGAAGCTGGCGCCCGAGCTCGGCCGACTGGCCACGGCTTCGCCGGAGCGCCGGGCGCTCGCCGAGGCCGGACTTCTGGCGGTGAACGTGACGCTGTTCTGGGGGGCCGATGCGGCCCGGGCCGCCGCGGACTTCTCGGCTATCCCCGGCGTGCGGATTCACCGCGCGGGCGTGGTCGGCCAGTCGCAGGAGTTCACGCTCGCCGTGCCGGCCGCGGCGGTACCGCTGCTGGCTACTAACCCGGATGTGCTGTTCGTCGAGGACGCGCCGGAGTTCGCGCCGCGCAATGTGGCCACTCGATGGATCGTTCAGACCAACACGCCGGGATCGACGCCTCTGTACGGCCTGGGGTTGAACGGCGCGGGGCAGATCGTCGCGGTGATCGACGGCCCGGTCGACTTTGCCCACTGCTCGTTCGCCGATCCGGTGAATCCGATCGGCCCGCTGCACCGCAAGGTTCTGGCGAACAACGCCGCGCCCGGCGGTTCGCCGCACGGCACGCACGTCGCGGCCACGCTGGTGGGCGACGCGGGAGACTGGACCGCCACGCGTGGCGTGGCGTGGGGCGCACGGATGGTGTTCAACACCATCCCCAGCCCCCTGGCGGAGTCGTCGGTCTTCGACCGTCTCTCGCTGCACCACGCGCAGGGGGCCAGGATCCACAGCAACAGCTACGGCAACGACGCGACCACCGCCTACGACGGCACCTGCCGAGCGATCGACGCGTTCTCGTGGGCCAACGAAGACAGTCTGGTTGTCTTCGCGGTCTCGAACACCGACACCCTGAAGAACCCCGAGAATGCCAAGAACGCCCTGGCGGTCGGTGCGGCCGACATGGCCCCGAACCAGGCGATGATCTGCTTTGGTGGCTCGGGCCCGACCGTCGACGGGCGGCGGAAGCCCGAGGTCTTCGCGCCCGGCTGCTCGATCGAGTCGGCCGCGGTGGGCACGGGATGTCTGACCTTCCAGCTCAGTGGTACCTCGATGGCCACGCCGGGGGTCGCCGGGGCCGCGACGCTGGTCAGGCAGTACTTCACCGATGGCTACTACCCCAGCGGCGTCCGCACCCCCGCGGCGGGCTTCGTGCCGACCTCGGCCCTTGTGAAGGCGGTCATGGTCACGTCGGCGGCCGACATGACCTCGGCGGCCGGCCCGGCCCCGAACTTCCAGGAGGGGTTCGGGCGGGTGACGGTGTGGAACACGCTGATGCTGCCCGGTTCGCCGCGGAAGCTGATCGTGCGCGACGTCCGCCGGGTGCAGGGGCTCGCGACCGGTGGTGCGGCGCGGCAGACCTTCAGCATCGCGCCGGGGGCTCCGCCGCTCAAAGCCACGCTGGTGTGGACCGAGCCGCCGGCCGCCGCCGGGGCGGGGTTCGCCCCGATCAACGATCTGGACCTGGAGCTCACCTCCCCCGACGGGCAGATCTTCCGCGGCAACTCGTTCGTGAACGGTGTGACGCCGCCCAGCGGTGCCAAGGACGCCCTGAATAACGTCGAGCAGGTGGTGGTCGCCTCGCCGGCGCCGGGCGTGTGGACGCTGCGGGTGTTGGCGGCGGCGGTGAACGTGGGTCCTCAGGGATTTTCAACGGTGATCTCGGGCGACGTGACGCCGGTCAGCCGTCCGCTGGTGATGTCGACAGTCTCGGCCGCGCCGCAGACGATCGCCCCGGGGGCGTTCTCACCGGTGCAGGTGCGCGTGGATCCGGGCGACGATCAGATCGGTCCCGGCGGGGTGGCGCTGGTGTTCCGCGACGTCGCTGGGGGCGTCTGGCGGCGGATTCCCCTCGCCGACGGCGGCGGCGGCCTGTACACGGGGTGGATTCCCGCCCCGCGGTGCCCGGGTCCGGCGCAGTGGTACGTCACCGCCGACGGAGTGGCCAGCGGAACGGTGTCGGATCCGCCGGCGGGCGCATCGGCGCCGCGGACGGCGACGGTGGGGGGGGTGTCGACGCTCGCCGACGACAATTTCCAGACCGATACGGGGTGGCGGGTGAACGTCGACGGCCTCGACGACGCGACCCGGGGCATCTGGCAGCGGATGGTTTCCGAGGGCACCGCCGCGCAACCCGACGGCGGGACCACCGGCCCCGGAACCCTGTGCTGGGTGACCGACGGCCGGGCCGGGACTTCGCTGGGCGACAACGACGTCGACGACGGGCGGACCACCCTGTACTCGCCGATTTTCGACGTTTCAGGGGCTGCGACCGCCACGGTGACGTACACCCGCTGGTATAGCAACTCGGCGGGCAGCAGCCCCAATCAGGACGTGTTCCGCGTTCAGGTCTCGGCCGATGGCGGATCGAACTGGGTGCCGCTCGAGAATGTCGGGCCCGCCGGACCGGAGACCAACGGCGGCTGGTACACCAAGAGTTTCCCTGTGGAATCGTTCGTTCCGCTGACCAACCGACTGCGGTTCCGGTTCATCGCCGAGGACGCCCCGCCGGGCTCGATCGTGGAGGCAGCGCTCGACGACTTCAAGCTCACGGCGTTCCGGTGTGTGCAGCCGCCGGCATGCCCGGGCGACGTGGACGGCAATGGCGCCGTCGGCGCCAACGACCTGACGCTGCTGCTGACCGGTTTCGGCAAGCCCGGTGGCGGGCCGGCGGATCTGGACGGCAACGGCACCGTCGGCGCCAACGATCTCACGACGCTTCTGCTGAACTTCGGCCTCCGCTGCTGGTGACCGGCCGCCGACGGGCGTTCAGGGCTTCTGGCCGTTCCTGAGCAGCCGCTCCGCTTCACACCAGTTGGCGTGGGCGTCCCCACCGCGCTTGAGCCACAGGAAGTACGCGGCGTTCGCGACGTCTTCGTGCCGGACCGTGATCGGGGGAGCCGGGGGGGCCGGGGGAGAAGCCGGTGCGGAAGGGGCCTTTGTGGCGGGGGCGGGCGAGGACTTGTTCTTCGGACCGGCCATGGGTGGGACCCTCCGTGGTTGGCGGCCTGCGGCGGCGATGGGGGCTGGGTTCAACAGATGCCTGATTCTGCGGGCCAGGGGCGCCGAAGTCCACCTCGCCGGCGGGTCAGGCATGTCTCGAGGGTCACAATTCGGGAAGATCCCGAGCGCCGGTGGAAGCCGAAGAAAAACGGCGGGCCGAGAGACCGGCCCGCCGCGGGTGATTGATGCCGGGGGATGGCGATCAGTCGATCGTCTGGACGGTGGTGGAGCCGCCGCGGTGGAACTTGTCGATCTCACCAAAGATCGTGTCGTGCGGCTCGACGGAGGTGCCGTTGGTCGCGGCGTACTGCTTCTTCCACTCGACGTGCCCGTCGGTGTAGGCCCAGTTGCCGCCCTCGGTCTTGTGGTTGTCCTGCGCCTGATAGCCGCGGTCGAAGAAGTTCGGGGCCTTGAGGCGGAGGGTCGACAAGGGGTTGCGGGAAAGGCCGCCGGTGTCGTCGTAGTTGGTCTCGTCGCCCATGAGGCCCAGCACGCGGGGCTCGGTGGTCTTCAGGCCGGTGATGTACAGGTACGAGATGTTGAACCACATCACGTCGCTGGCGTCGATCATGCGGTAGGGCGTCACGCCGGGGTAGTTGGCGAAGCCCTCGCCGCCGTCGAGCGTGTCGGAGGGGCACTGAAGGATGTTGAACTCGTTGGAGGTCTCGATGTAGTTGCCGAGCAGGGGCGTGCTGGTGGAGCCGACGGGGCGGGTCCAGCGGCCGGCGGTGTCGTCCCAGCGCCAGTAGGTCTTGCCGTTGTAGTAGGTCTGCCCGGCGGTGCCGGGAACGGTCTGCCCGAGGCGGGTGAGGCGCTCGCCCTGGTTGAGGCTGAAGAGCCCGGCGAAGCCGCCATAACCCGACTGGCCGCCGCCGGCGCCGCCGAAGAGGACGCTGGCCGGGGGCGACGAGTTGGTGCCGCCGTTCACGCCCATCACCGGATAGGTCTCGCGGTTGCCCTGGGTGTACATGTTCATGATGGCGACGACCTGGCGCAGGTTGCTGGCGCAGGTGACGCGGCGGCCGGCCTCACGCGCTCGGCCCACGGCCGGCAGCAGCAGGCCGATCAGCAGCGCGATGATGGCGACGACGACGAGCAGCTCGATGAGCGTGAAGCCCTGGCTGCTGCGGGGTTTGGGGAGGCGGGAGAGCATCAATCACCTCACTTTGTTCGGCGGGCTCGGGGTTGGGAACCGTGCCCGGTCCGGAAACGTCGTCGGCCCGATGCCGGCGGCGGGGTAAAATGCTTTACCAGAATTACTGTACCCTACACGGGTCTGTACGCAAGCGAAACTGTGGCGGTTGGCGAAGAATCGAGGACATGTCGGTTTTTGCCCCTTTCCCGTCGGTCTATGGGACGTGTCCCTGAACACAATCCTGCGCGGTTTGGGCTGGCCAGCCCCGGTAAAATGTTTTACTCTTGGGGGTGGTTCGCGACGCCGGTCCGCCCGGGCCCCGTATGGGTCTCCCCGGGGGCGGGCGGGGCGCGAGCCCGCCGAGGACTTTTCTCCATGGGCAAAACCCGAACCAGCATCCGTGACGTGGCCAGGGAGTCTGGCGTGAGCCTGACGACCGTGTCGCTGGTGCTGAACAAGAACGACGCGCGGATCAGCGACGCGACGCGGCAGCGGGTGCTGGAGGCGATGGAAAAGCTGGCCTACACGCCCAGCCGGCTCGCCCGCGGGCTTCCCAACCGCCGGGCCAACACGCTGGCGGTGCTGGTGCCGCAGTTGCAGCACGCCTTCGCCGACGTGTACTTCGGCGAGCTCATCAGCGGCATCTACGAGGCGGCGGTGGATCGGGGCTACCGGATCATTCTTGAGGTGGCCCGTCGCGAGTACATCCGCCGCAAGGAGTACATGACGCTGCTCGAGGACTGCTCGGTGGACGGGATCCTGTTCCTGGGGGCGACCGAGGAGCACCGCTGGCTGAGCGAGTTCGACGGCACCGACAAGCCGCTGCTGATCGTCAACAACCATTTTTCGCAATGGAACCTGCACAGCGTGGTGTGCGACTACCCGGCCGCGGGCCGTCTGGCGGCGGACTACCTGGCCGACCTCGGGCACACGCACATCGGGCATATCTGCGGACCGCGGGGCATGGTGCGGACCAGCGAGGAGCTGACCGACGCGTTCATCGAGCGGCTGGGCGAGCGGGGCATCCGGCTCAGCGAGCGGCAGATCGTCGACGGCCAGTTCCTGGTGGAGACCGGAAAGATCGCCTGCGACGAGCTGCTGGCGCGGAATCCGAAGCTGACGGCGATCTTCGCCGCCAATGACAAGATGGCACTCGGCGCATACCAGTCGCTGCGCGGTGTGTCGAAGGCGCCGGGGGCCGACGTGTCGGTCTTGGGCTGCGACGACATCCCCACGGCGGCGCTGGCCGATCCGCCGCTGTCGACGATCCGCATGAATTTCGTCGAGGTGGGTGCGGCGTCGTGCCGCCGTCTGCTCGACGTGATCGAGGGCAAGGAGTCGCCGGAGAAGATGAACCAGCGGATCCCGGTGACGCTGGTCGAGCGCGGCTCGTGCCACTCGGTGGAGGGCGCTCGGCGGTAGGCCGGTTCCGGGCCGGCGTGCGGCGGGTGAAGCAGGCCGGGGCGGTCCGGCCGGATGTTGGCGACTGTGGGAAATCGAGCCCGGCGCAAGGCGCCGGGGTGTCTGCCCCGGGAATCGGGGCCGAGGTTCTCGGAACAAGGAACGGGCTCCATGAAGACAGGAATCTTCCGGCGGTACGGGTCGCGTCTGATGGGGGTGCTCGGCGCTCTGGCGGTCACCGCGGCGGCGGCGCGGTCGCACGCCGAGGAGGTGTGGCGGCTGGCGGGGTCATTCAACAACTGGAACACCCGCGACGGCGGGTGGGTGATGGCGCCGAAGGACAACGCGCCGGGCGTCTTCGTCGTCGAGCGGCTGATCGAGCAGGGAAAATACACCTTCAAGTTCGTGAAGAACGGCGACTGGGGCGCCGGGCACCTCGGGGCGGCGATGGCGTCGGCGGTTGCGGGGGGCCTCGACCAGCCCGGGGACAACATCAGCCTGCACGTCTCGGCCCGGGCTGTGTACCGGATCACGCTCGACACCCGTACGCGGACGTGGTCGGTGGCGGTTTCGCGGATCGATCAGCCGGTTGTGACGGCGCGGGTGCTCGGGCAGCCTGTGGTGGGGCAGAGTTTCGTGCTGGACCTCGGCACCTCGCTGCTGAACAACCCCGCGGCGGCGACGTTCGAGATCACGTCGCCCGACCAGAAGCCCACGCTCGCCCCGGTTGAGGGGCAGCGGCTCCAGGCGAGGGTGACGCCCGAGAAGACCGGCCCGCTGACGCTCGAGGTGGCGCTGCGGGACGGGCAGGCCAAGGGGTCGGCGTCGGTGAAGCTGGACGTGCAGGAGCGGTACT
Organism: Phycisphaerales bacterium; assembly: GCA_016742075.1. GTDB lineage: Bacteria > Planctomycetota > Phycisphaerae > Phycisphaerales > UBA1924 > JACVCL01. The sequence goes on along the minus strand of JACVCL010000001.1, from coordinate 165,676 downwards.
CGCTCGGGGTGACCCTGGCGACCGATCCGCCGGGCCGTTTCCGCGTGCAATCGATCGCGCCGATCGGGGGCGGCGTGAGCCGGGCGCTGGTGAACATCGAGGCCGACACGACGATCAGCTCGCTCAGCGTCTCCCGCGGAACGGAGCAGATCCACCGCGAGGCCGATGTGCCTGTGAAGAGGGGCACGTACGTCGTGGAGATCCGCGACGGGAAGCTCGCGCGGAGCGGTGAGGGCGAGAGCGCACCGGTGCTTCTGCCGGGCCACTGGCGGCGGTTCACCTACAAGCCCGGCGGCGCCCCGATGACGGTGGAGCTGATCGGCGAGTTCAACAACTTCATTTCCGGCTCTCAGCCGGGGGCGATCCCGATGGCCTCGGCCGCCGACGGCGCCTTCGAGACGGTGGTCGACGTCCCGGAGGGAGCGCACCGCTACCAGTTCCTGGTCGACGGCGGCACGCGCGTGGTCGATCCGACCAGCCCGAAGACCGTGACGTGGCACGAGTTGCCGTACAGCGTGGTGGTGGCGGGTCCGACGCCGGCCGAGTTCGGGCTGCCGAAGCCCAACGCGATCGTGGGCGAGGCGGTGCGGCACCATCCGACCCTGCGGAGCGACTTCGAGCCCATCGAGGACCAGTTGGGCCTGGCCGACCTGAGTGTGCTGGCTCTTCCGGGCGATGCCGAGCGGGCCGATGCGGTGATCAAGGAGTCGCTGTCGAACGGCCAGAGCGTCGAGGTGCGTGTGCCGCTGGCCCGCGAGCCCGACCTCTCGGGGTTTGACCGGTGGTCGGGGCGTGTGATGTTCGGGTCGCCGACGGCCGAGTACCGCTTCGAGCTCTTCGACGGCTCGGCACGCTTTGCGACCAAGGCGTTCACCGCGGTGGTGCAGCCGAACGCGCGGCTGAACCACCCGGCGTGGGCGATGGGCGCGGTGTGGTACCAGATCTTCCCGGAGCGGTTCCGCAACGGGAACAGGCTCAACGACCCGCACGGGCCGGGCGTCACGCTCATGCCGTGGACGCACAACTGGTACTCGGTCAGCAAGGAGGAGGAGCTGGCGTGGAAGAAGCGGGCCGGGCTCAAGCCGGAGGACCCGCTCCCGCCGCACCGGGGCGGCCCGATCTTCAACGTCGTGTGGGACCGGCGCTACGGGGGTGACCTTCAGGGCATCGTCGAGAAGATCCCCTACCTGAAGGATCTGGGCATCACGGCGCTGTACCTCAACCCGATCTTTCAGGCCGAGTCGATGCATAAGTACGACGCGACCGACTACCGGCACATCGACGTGAATCTGAGCTCGCCGGCCTCGGCGGGCCGTGTGCCCGAGCGGTACGAGTTCGACGGCGAGCCGGCCGACCCCAAGACCTGGACGTGGCTGCCGCAGGACGAGTACTTCATCAAAGAGTTCCTGCCGGCGATGAAGAAGGCCGGGATCCGGGTGGTGCTCGACGGTGTGTTCAACCACACCGGCATGCCGTTCTTCGCCTTCCGCGACATCCAGAAGAACGGGGACAAGAGCCCGTACAAAGACTGGTTCTTCGTGACCTTCGACGAGCAGGGCAAGCTCAAGAGCTGGGAGAGCTGGTTCAACACCGGCGCCCTGCCCAAGTTCCGGCAGACGGCGACCGGCGATCTGGTGGCTCCGGTCAAGGAGCACATCTTCAACATCACCCGGCGGTGGATGGACCCCAACGGCGACGGCGATCCGTCGGACGGCATCGACGGCTGGCGCCTGGACGTGGCGCTGGACGTCGGTCTGCCGTTCTGGAAAGACTGGCGGGCGCTGGTCAAGAGCATCAACCCCGACGCGATCATCATCGCCGAGATCTGGGACGACGCTTCGCCGTATTTGACCGGCGACGCGTTCGACACGCAGATGCACTATCCGTTCGTCAAGCCGCTGGTCGACTGGCTGGGCGTGAAGCCGGGAACCGGCACGCGCGAGCTTGAGCAGCAGCTGGCGTCGGCGTTCAACGACCCGCCCCAGACCAACCTGATCCACCAGAACCTGATGGGTTCGCACGACACCGACCGGTACGTGTCGATGCTCTTCAACCCCGGCCGCGGGTACGACCAGCGCAATCGCAAGCAGGACGAGGACGGCAAGGACTACAAGGACACCAAGCCATCGCCGGAGGCGTACCGCATGTCGCTGCTTGGCGTGGCTGTGCAGGCCCTGTACACGGGCGCCCCGATGATCTACTACGGCGACGAGATCGGAATGTGGGGGGCCGACGATCCGACCGATCGCAAGCCCTACCCGTGGCCCGACCTCGGCCCCAATGACAACCCCGACGACAACCCGGTGCCCGGGATGCTCGAGCAGTACCAGCGCTGGTTCAAACTCCGGCATGATCCGGTGCTCGGCCCCGTGCTGCGCTTCGGCGACCTGAAGCACCTCGACGCGGGAGACCCGGATGTGTTCGCGTTCCAGCGCTCGCTGAACGGCGTCCGCGTGATCGGAGTGGTCAATCGCGGCTCCAAGAGCTTCGACGCGGCGAAGCTGCTGCCCGCGGGCACGCCGAACACCGTCGTCGAGCCGGTTTCCGCGCGGGAGTTCAGCATCGTCCCCGAGGGCGCGCCGCGGGCCGGCGTCGAGCTGCCGAGGTAAGCCGTCCCCGGTCAGGCCGCTGCGGGCTCAGGGCCGGCCGGCACCGCCGGCGGGCGCTGTTCCCGCGGCCGCGCCGACTGGAAGGCGGCGCCGATCGCCGTGAGGGCCAGCCACCCGCCGATCCAAACGCCCGGTTCCGCGGGAAGGTCGAAGGGACGGGCCGGCGCACGGGTGTACAGGTACGCCGCGGCGGGCAGCCACACCGCGGCGCCGAGGCTGGCGGTCACGAGGGTCGCCGAGCCGCGCGGGGCGCACATGCCGGTGAGCACGCCGCTCAGAAACCCGAGGGCCGTGGCCGCCAGCACAAGGAGACGGTCTCGGGGAGGGAGCTGATCCCAGAGCGGGGCCGCGGAACCGACCAGCCGCGTGCCGGTCGCCTGCACGGCGTTGGCGAGCGACTGGGCCACCGTCGGACTCCGTCCGTCGCCGGCGACCGGGGTTTCGGCAGGGGCGTCCTCGGGCCAGTCGATGGCGATCCGTGCCTCGGTCGTCGGGGCCGGCCGCGTCGCATCGAGCACGCCGCGAAGTGTGCGGAACCGCTCGAGGGCTTCCGCCGTGCGGGTTCCCGCCGCGTGCACGGACGTCAGCTTGGCCGCGGCCGCCGCGTTCGAGGCTTCGTCGGGGGGAGGGAGCAGGGCCACGCTGATGTAGGCGAGCGGGAGGGCTACCGCGGCGAGCGTAACGCCCAGCACGGCCGCCACCGTGACGCGGAAGAGGGCCAGGCCGAGGAAGAGGCCGAGGAGGCACCCGGCCGCGAGAACGGCCCACCAAGGGACCGCCGGGCCGAGCCCGCTCGGGATGGAGGAGGCGAGCGCTCCGCCCGCGGCCACCCCCAGGCCCGCGAAGGCGAACCTGAGTGATCGGCGACCGAACAACCACAGAACAACGCCCAGCACGAGCGCCCCGATGACGAACGCGAGCCCCGCGGCCGGATCCGCGATGACTGCGGCGGGGGAGATGAGGGGGCTCGGTTGGTCCACGGTTATGGGAATCGGACGATTGAAGGTCCGGGATCGGTCCGACTATACAGGTGGTTCGAATCCGGGCGAGAGGGATTTCATGGCCAAGCGACGCGGGACACGAAAGGGCCGGCCGGATGACCGGAAAGGGGGAAAAGGAGCCGGGCGTCGCCTCGGCGACGGCGGCGAGGGGGCTCCGGCGAAGGGCGGGCGCCTGCCCGGCCTCGGGCGTGGGGGTGTGCGCGATGACGCGACACCGTCCGAGCGGAAGTCGGGCGAGGCGGCGCTGAACAAGCTCCGCACCGGGATCGACCGGGTGGACCGCCAGCTCGTCGAACTGCTGAACGAGCGGGCGAAGCTCATCGTGGAAGTGGGGAAGGTCAAGCGCGGCAGCGGTATCCCGATCTACACGCCGCACCGCGAGCAGGCTGTGCTGCAGCGCGTGCGTGACGCCAACCAGGGCCCGCTGCCGGACCGCACGGTTGAGGCGGTGTACCGGGAGATCATGAGCGGGAGTTTCGCGCTCGAGCAGCCGCTGCGGATCGGCTATCTCGGTCCGCCGGGGAGCTTCAGCCACCAGGCGGCGGTGCGGCAGTTCGGTCAGTCGGTGAGCTTCGAGGATCTGCACGAGATCTCGGGCGTGTTCACCGAGGTGCGGCGCGGGCACTGCCACTACGGCCTCGTGCCGATCGAGAATTCCACGCACGGCGGGGTGGCGGAGACGCTGGACGCATTCCGCGACAGCGGGGCGGAGATCAAGGTGTACGCGGAGGTGCTCCTGGAAGTGCACCACGCGCTGCTCGCGGCGTGCGAACCGCGGGAAGTCCGTCGGATCCATAGCAAGCCCGAGGCGTTCAGCCAGTGCCGCCAGTGGCTGAGCACCCAGTTCCCGACCGCCGAACTGGTGCCGGCCGCGAGCACGAGCCGGGCGGTGCAGACGGCCCTGAGCGAGCACATGCTGGAGCCCGGGCGCGGTTCGGCGGCGATTGCCTCGGTGCTGGCGGGCCAGATCTACGGGCTGATGCCGCTGTTCGAGCGGATCGAGGACAACCCGAACAACATCACCCGGTTCTTCGTGGTGGCCAAGCAGGAAGCCCAGCCGAGCGGCGACGACAAGACCAGCATCATGTTCAGCACCGCCGACAAGCCCGGTGCGCTGGTGAGCGTGCTCCGGTCGTTCGAGCAGGCCGGCGTGAACCTGACGCACATCGACAAGCGGCCGAGCGGGCGTACGAACTGGACGTACACGTTCTTCGTCGACGCGGCCGGGCACCGCACCGACGCGCGTGTCGCCGAGGCGATCGACGACGCCCGCACGCACTGCCACGAACTGGTGGTGCTCGGCAGCTACCCCCGCGCCAAGCGCATTCTCTGACGCCCGGGGCGCCACCAACGAAATCGCCCCCGGGCCGGGCCGAGGGCGTTGTGGTGGGACTGGCTCGGATCTGGCGGCCGAAGGCCGTGGATCAGCGGGGCTTGGCGCGGTTCGGCGGGTTGAGGTCGATCTCGCCGACGTTCTGCTCGTACTGCTGTACGGCCTGGCCCAGCGACATGGCCAGACGCTTGGCCCCGGCCCAGTTCATCACGACCCGGGCGCCGACACCGAAGGCCATGATCGGGGGCTCGTTGGGCGACATCTGCTGAGGGATGTTCAGGCCGAAGTCGAGGACCACCTCGTCCATCGTGGTGGACGTGCGGATGGTGTTGGCGTAGGTGGTGTGCATCTTCGACTCGTCGACGCGGATCTGGATCTGCTGCTGCTGGGGCTCGGCCATGGTCGTGTTCCTGATGAGGGATGGGGTGAGCGGGGGGGAGGGACGCCGGGGATGTGGGCGATTGGGGTGTGGAGAAGTGGGGTGGCGAGGCGGAGGCGGGGGGAAAGTGCCGGAGGAGGGGGTCGAACCCTCACGCCCTTGCGGGCACAGGATTTTGAATCCAGCGCGTCTGCCGATTCCGCCACTCCGGCGGGCTGGTTCCGCGCGGGCTTTCCGGCGGGAAGAGCAGTATAGCGGCCGCCGCCGGGTTGGGGGCCGCTCGGGCGTTTCAGCCCCGCCAGGGCCCGAACGCCCGGCGCGGGGCGGTGGCTTGCGGTTGGCCGGGCGGGGGCCGGCCGATATGGTTGTCCCCTCGCTCGCGGGCGGGGGTCGGGCGTTCGCGCGTGGCGGACGACGGCCTGGACCTCGCGGGCGGTACGAAAGGCGTCGTCATGTCGAGCAGCGCTCCGGCCAAGAATCAGGTGAAAGTGGAGAACATCGGCCCCAGCCGCAAACGGGTCACGATCACGATCCCTGCGGAGGCGGTGACCGGTCAGCTCGAGACGACGATGTCGACGCTGCTGTCGGAGGCCGAGTTGCCGGGCTTCCGGCGCGGCCGGGCGCCGCGCCGGCTGATTGAGAAGAAGTTCGGCGGGGCCATGAAGACCGAGGCCCGCAACCAGCTGCTGGCGTCGGCGTTCTCCGAGGCGGTGCAGGAGCACAAGCTGGAGGTGCTCGGCGACCCGGACGGCGGAGACGACCTCTCGAAGCTCGAACTGGTCGCCGGCAAGCCCGTGACCTTCTCGCTCGAGGTCGAGGTGGTGCCCGAGTTCAAGGTGCCCAAGCTCGACGGCATCGAGGTCAACAAGCCGCAGATCTCGGTGGACGACAAGATGATCAACGATCAGGTGGACAAGCTCTGCCTGAACGAGGGCCGGCTGGACCCGCAGGACAAGGCGGGGCCCGGCGACTATTGCATCGGGCGCGGCACGATGAAGACCGAGGACGGCGTCGAGGTGCTGGACCTCGACGGCGCCGTCATCCAGATTCCCCCCGCCGACAAGGGGCCGAAGGGTGCGATTCTCGGGATCATCGTCGACGACTTCGCCAAGCAGGTGGGGCTGCCGAAGGCCGGCGACAGCCTTCATGTTCACGCCGTGGGCCCGGAGAGTCATGAGCGGGCCGAGGTTCGCGGCAAGAAGCTGCGCATCGACTTCAGGGTCGACCGGGTGGAGCGGATCGTCCCGGCCGCCGTGGGCGAACTGGTGTCGAAGTACCGGCTCGCCGACGAGGCGCAGCTCCGCGAGTCGATCTCGCTGCAGCTCAACCGGCGCGTGATGCTCGAGCAGCAGGCGGCGATGCACTCGCAGATCGCCAAGTACCTCAACGATCACGTCGAGATGGAGCTTCCCGAGGGTCTGACCGGGAAGCAGGCCGAGCGTAACCTGCAGCGGGCGCGGCTCGACATGATGTACCGCGGCATGGACGCCCAGCAGGTCGAGCAGCGGATCGCCGAGCTGCGCGGCTCCTCGAAGGAGGTGGCCGCCCGCGAGCTGAAGCTGCTGTTCATCCTCGCCCGCATCTCGCAGGACCTGAAGATCGGCCTCACCGAGGAGGAAGTCGGCGGGCGGATCGCCCAGATGGCCGCGTCGCGCGGCGTGCGCTTCGAGCAGATGCGCGACGAGCTCGTCCGCACGAACCAGGTGCAGATGGTGGCCCAGCAGATCCGCGAGCAGAAGACGCTCGACGCGCTGCTCGGCAAGGCCGTGGTGAAAGAGATCCCGGTCGAGGAGTACAACAAGCTCGTCGACGAGCAGGCTACGGCCGGCTCGGGCAAGGGCAAGAAGAAGGGCTGATCGGCCCGTCGGCTCCCGGAGCGAGACGCGATGCCCGAATCCGCCGTGCTGCTCGGCTTGGTGGCCCAGCAGGCCGCGTCGGCGCGGCGGCCGGATGTCGGTCCGGTGCTGCTGTGGCTGGCGGTGCTGCTGGGTCTGGTCCTGGCCGCGGGGCTGGCGGTGCTCTACCTGCGGACGAGGCTGCTCGGCAAGGATGCCGGTCCCGGCGCGGGCGGCCTGACTTTGGGCGAGCTCCGGAAGCTGCGGGACGCGGGCCGCATCACCGAAGAGGAATTCGGCCGGGCGCGAGACGCCGTGATCGGCGGCGCTTCGGCCGGCGTCCCGCGTTCGGATGCTTCTGTGCTCCGCGGGGGGGCGTTGCGGGCGCCGCGAGGGGTTGACCTGACCGGCGAGCCGCTGCCGAGGCCGCCGGCCGAGCCCGGGCCGGGCTCCGCGCCCGGGTGAGGTCACGGCCGGCTCGGCGATCAACGTCCGACCCGCTTATTCATTCACGATCGTGGGTGCGGCAGTCGCCCATAAGTCCAAATGTCGACCGAACGCTCGGGAACGTCGAGACCGCTCGGGCGCCTGTCGATACACTGGAGGTCTGCGGCCGGGACGTCGGCCGCGGGTGTTCGTACGGACCTGACGCGAGGCCCCCGAGACGATGGCCAAGAACCGCAACGACGGGAATTCCGGTGGGGAGAACGCCTCCGGCGGTGAGGGCGGCTTCCGCGGACGGAAGGTGACGACGTGCTCGTTCTGCGGCAAGACCAGCCGCGAGGTGGGCCCCATGGTGGAGGGCCCGAGCGACGTCTACATCTGCTGCAACTGCGTTGATCTGTGCCAGAACATCTTCAAGCAGGAGAAGCGCCGGGTCTCGAGCGGGCGGACGCAGCTCGGGAACATCCCCTCGCCGCGGCAGATCTCGGAGTTTCTCGACCAGTACGTGATCGGCCAGGACCACGCCAAGAAGGCGCTTTCGGTGGCGGTGCACGCGCACTACAAGCGGCTCTCGCAGATCGATAACGAGAACGCCCCGGTCGAGCTCGACAAGTCGAACGTTCTGCTCATCGGCCCGACCGGCAGCGGGAAGACGCTGCTGGCCCGCACGCTGGCGAGGTTCCTGAATGTGCCCTTCGCGATCGGCGACGCGACGACGCTCACCGAGGCGGGTTATGTGGGCGAGGACGTCGAGAACCTGCTGCTCAAGCTTCTCCAGGCGGCCGACTTCGATCTGGAGTCTGCCCAGCGGGGCATCATCTACATCGACGAGATCGACAAGATCGGCAAGACGTCGCACAACGTGTCGATCACCCGCGACGTGTCGGGCGAGGGTGTGCAGCAGTCGCTGCTGAAGATGCTCGAGGGGACGATCGCCAACGTGCCCCCGCAGGGCGGCCGCAAGCACCCCGAGCAGCAGTACATCCAGATGGACACGACGCACATCCTGTTCATCTGCGGCGGCACGTTCGTCGGGCTCGACGAGACCATCCGCCGGCGGCTGGGCAAGAAGCGCATCGGCTTCTCGGCCGACGTGCCCGACGCCGATCGCACGCGCGAGGACGCCAGGATCCTCCAGCAGGTGCAGCCTGAGGACCTCATCGAGTTCGGCATGATCCCCGAACTCATGGGCCGCCTCCCGGTGCTCGCCCCGCTCGCGCCGCTCGATGTGCCGACGCTCGTCAACGTGCTGACCCAGCCGAAGAACGCCCTGGTGCGCCAGTACGAATACCTCTTCAGCCTCGAGGGCGCCAAGCTGAGCTTCACCCGTGCGGCGCTCGAGTCGGTGGCCCGCAAGGCCCTCGAGCGGAAGGTCGGGGCCCGCGGCCTCCGCGCGGTGATGGAGGAGATCATGATGGACCTCCTCTACGAACTCCCCGAGTGCGCGGGCGAGGGCGCCGAATTCGTCATCGACGAGGGCGACGTCACCCGCGGCAAGCGCCTGGCCGATCTGCGAGTGCCCCGCAAGGCGTCCGCCTGATCACCGGCGGTCGTCGGGCTAGTTCAGCTCGGTGCAGTACCAACCGGTTTTGCCGTCGACTTCCACGGCGGCCAGCAAGTGCACGCGCACGTCGGCGTCGAGCAGGGGCCGCACGGCCTTGGGAGCCGCTGTGAACAGATGCACGACCGGCCGAGCCGACGGATCGAGCGGCCACGGCGTTCGGGCGGCCAGGGCCAGCAGCTCCGCGTGATTCTGCGCCCACGCCAGCGCGGCAGTGAGCCGCATCAGGCCCAGACCGTCCTCATCCCTGCGGAGCAGGTGCAGACGCCCGTGGTGGTCGGCCGCGATCTCGACCGAGGCATCGACCACGCACCGCAGGGGAAGCCGGTGCAGGCCGGGGGTGTGAGGCACCAGCGACCCGTGCTCGGGCGCGGCCACCGTTGGTCTGGATGCCGTCGCCTTGGGCGCCGGCGTGACGGATACGGGCGGAACGGGGGGGCGGCTGGGGAGGGCGGGCTCAGGGTCGAGGAGATTGATCGAGCTTGTCGCGGCGGCAGGCGCCGACCCATCGCCGGTACCGGCTGCCGGGCCCGCGGGCTTGGCCGGGGGGGGCGTGCCCGCTGGGCGGACGGACGAGGCGCGGACGATCGCCGCGATCAGGTCGGCGAGGGTGAGCTCGGCGGTGCCGCGGTAGACCGACGCCCCACCCGTCGGCCGGATGCGGCCGACGACCGCGGCCAGTTCGACGCGTTCGCGGAGGAACACGGTGGCGGCCTCACGCAGCTTCGCGGCCACGACGTCGGCCTGCGATTCGTCCACGCCCATGAGGGCGAGCCGGATCGGAGGCTTGTGCGAGGCTCGGGTCCGGCCCCCGGAGATGGTCTTGATGGTCTGGTAGGCCGCGACCATCGCGGCCTCGTTGCCGGCGGCCAGCAGCGTGAGCGACGAGACCGACGCCTCGCCGGCGAGCGCCGGCTCATCGACGTCGGAGACGCTCACGATCCAGGAACCGGCGCGGGCCGCCGCGTGACGGATCGCCTCGTCGATCGAGGGCTGGTCGTGGTTGTCACGGTCGGTCAGGCTGATCCCGAAGAGATCGATCGAGAGGGTGTCGCCCGTGAGCCGGGCCAGAGCGACGGGGCGGCCCTGGCGCTCGGCGATCTCTCGCGCGTACTGCGACGCCCAAGGGGCCGACCGCACCGGCAGGTGACCCATGATCACCGCGTCGATCGCCGGCGCCGCGGGTGAAGTCAACGGAGCGTCTGGTCCGTCGGCCTCGGCGTGGCCTCCGGCACCTGCGGCGCCGGCCAAGCCCAGGCGAAAGCCCGAGGCCGGAGGCTTCGGAGCGATGGCCGGAGGTGACGGCTCGGCGCCGCCGAGAAACAGCTCGGCGAGGGCGTCGAAGTCGCTGCCGCTCTGGTCCGGCCGCGGCTCGGCCGGGCGGAGCTTCAGGGCCGACTCGGTGGTTCCGGCGATGGGGGGCATGTTGAGAACCCTCACGGCGGGCGGTGGCGGTCCGATCCGTTGTTCGATCCGGGAGTCAGCCCGCGGCTCGGACCGAGCCGTCGTGAACCTTTGAGATCACGGTGACGACCGGTCGGCTGGTGGCCGGGGCGATCCGCCGCGGGTCGGCCACGGGAACGTCGAGCACACTGTTCAGTTCGCCGAACGGATTGGGCTCGGAGAAGGGGTTGGCCGGGTCGGCGCACCACTGGCCGTCGATCACGAGCCGGTAGAGGGTGCGCCCGGTCGGCATAGGCACTACCGTCTCGTGGAGGCCCGTGGCATGGTTGAAGACCAGAGGCGTGACGTCAGGCTGCCAGCCGTTATGGGTTCCGGCGATGCACACCCGGCTCGTGACGGCCGCCCGAACGGCGAATCGCACGCCGAGGGGAGTGAACGTTAGCCCGGGCTCCGCGGGCTTCAAAGGCGTCGTCGCGGCCGGAGCCGATACCCTGAGATCGGCAGAGGAGGTGTCGGCGGCGGCGACGGCCGGCGCCTGATCGCGGCTGTCGGGCTGATCGACCCCCAGGGCGTGCATGACCTTGGCCACCCGCGGATCAGCCGCGAGACGGCGCTGGATATCGCCGCCGCGGAGCAGCAGCATCTTGGCCCTGGCGGCGAGCTCGGCGGCGCGGCTCCCGAAGCCGGGCTTGTGATCGGTGTCGAAGTCGGACGCCGGGGTCTCGGCCGGAGCGGGTGAGGACTTACCAGCGACCGTCGGCCGGTCGCCCGAGGTGAAGGGCAGGAGCTCGATGGGGCCGTCGGGCCCGGCGGCGGCGGTGCCGGCCCGGGGCAGTTCGTCCTGCAGCCGGTCGAGGTGGCCTTCGGAGGAGAAGTTCTCGGTGAGGCAGCTGGCCAGCGCGGCGTAATCGGCGCTGCCGCGCGAGCGAGGGGCGTACTCGTTCACGGGCACACCCATCGAGGCGGCTTCTCTGAGCCGCTCGTCATGCCTGATCGTGACGGGCACCAGGCAGCGGCCGAAGCGAGTCTCGATCTCGGCGAGAATATCGCTCGAGAGAGGGCTGTCGGGCTCGTGCATTGTGGGCAGCACCCGGTGGGCGGGCGCCCGGCCGAAACGCCGCCCGAGGGCCTCGAGGGCCGCGATCTGCTTCTCGGCGCCGCGCATGGCGAAGTAGCCGGTTTGCACGGGGACCAGCACCTCATCGGCGGCCCGGAGGGCGTTGTAGGTGAGCAGGCCGATCGAGGGCGAGCAGTCGATCAGGCACCAGTCGTACGATCCGGCGAAGCGTGAGAGGACGATCGCCAGACGGACGTCGCGGTCCTCCCGCTCGGCCAACCCGCCCCGGGGCGCCTCGAGCCCAGCCAGCCGTGTTCCGCTCGGGATCAGGTGCAGGGTCTTGTTGACCTGCCAGATCAGTTTCTCGGCTTCGGGGCTCCGCGCGTCGGACGAGAGGAGCGCATCGGCGATCGTGGTTTCGATCTGGTTCTCGGGGACCGAGAGCCCGATGGCGCAGTGGGACTGAGGGTCGAGGTCCACCAGCAGAGTTCGTAAGCCGCGCTTGGCGAGCACCGCCGCGAGGTTGATGGCCGTCGTGGTCTTGCCGCTGCCGCCCTTCTGATTGATGATCGCGATCGTACGCACCCGGTGCCTCCGACATGCTCCGCATCTCCGCCGGGCGACGCTCCGCGTCGTCGAAGCGAAGGGATGGAACAGGCGGGCTCCGCCGCCGATCCGGTCGGGATCATCGGGCGGTTGGCGAGAAACTCTTTGAACTTGCCGGGGGGTGTTCGCCGGAGCGGTCGGGCGCGATACCTCGGCCGGTCAGGCGCGGATCGCCGCGAGCCCGGCCAGCACGGCCTCGGCCGGTGGGTCGGAGGCCACCGCCGCCTGACCCAGCGACCGGAGCAGCACCAGCCTCAGCCGGCCCCCGGCGGCCTTCTTGTCGTGGGCCATCGCAGCGACGATCTCCGCGTCGGCCGGCAGGCGGGCCACCCGATCCGGAAGGCCCGCGGCCCGCACCGCCGCCCGGACAGCGCCGGCCTGTTCAACGGTCAGCCAGCCGAGCAGTGCCGACGTGTGTGCGGCCGCGACCAAGCCCAGCGCGACGGCCTCGCCGTGGTGCAGCGGGGCGTGCGACGGATCCTGGTCGGGCGAGATGTTGGGCTGCGTCTCCAGAGCGTGCCCGAAGGTGTGGCCGAGGTTCAGCAATGCCCGGCCGCCGCGCTCGGGCGGGGCTTCTTCGCGTTCGTCTCCCTCCACCACTCCGGCCTTCACGCGCACGTTGCGCGCGATCAACTCCGCGAGCAGGCCGGCATCGCGTCGGAGGAGGCCCGGCAGCGCCGAGGTGGTCCACTCGAACAGGCCCGGATCTCGGTGGTTCGGCAGGTCGGCGGCGATCAGCCCGTGCTTGAGGCACTCGGCGAGCCCGGACCGCAGGTGCCGATCCGGAAGCGAAGCGAGCGTGTCGGTGTCGGCCAGAACGAGCCTCGGCTGCCAGAAGGCCCCGACCATGTTCTTCCGAAGCCCGCCACCGGCGTGCAGGTTGACGCCCGTTTTCCCGCCCACCGAGGCATCCACCATCGAGAGCAGCGTGGTCGGGCACTGGACCACAGGCACGCCACGGCGCCAGACCGCGGCGGCGAAGCCGGCGAGATCCCCCACAATCCCGCCGCCGAGGGCGACGACCGGGTCGGTGCGTTCGTGCATCTGCTCGGCCAGCACAGCGAGCGTGTCGCCGAGTGTGGCAAGGCTCTTCTGCGACTCCTCGGCGCGAACAGCGATGCGGGCCACGCGGTACCCCGCTTTGGACAAGGATCCTTCCGCCAGGGCCACGGTCGGAGTCGGAAGCCCCGAATCGAACGCCAGAAGACACCGGTTGCCGCCGATTCTGCCGCGGGCACGTTCGCCGACCGACGCCAGCAGGCCGGGTCCCACAACGACGTCGTACTCACGTGAGCCGGCGTGGACCCGGACGACGGTGTCGGGGAGGGGGTGGGGCATCGCTCGGGCGCTCACTCCCACTCGATGGTTGCGGGCGGCTTGCTGGAGATGTCGTAGACCACGCGGCTGACGCCGCCCACCTCATTCACGATCCGGCTCGACACGCGGGCGAGAAGGTCGTGGGGAAGCCGGGCCCAATCGGCGCTCATGAAGTCCTCACTCTCGACGGCGCGAATCGCGACGACGCTGTCATAGGTGCGCCCGTCACCCATCACCCCCACGCTGCGCACCGGGAGCAGGACGGCGAACACCTGACTCGTTTTTCGGTAGTAGCCGGCCGAGGTCACTTCTTCGAGGAGGATCTCGTCGCAATCACGCAGCACGCACAGGCGGGGCTCGGTCACCTCGCCGAGCACCCGCACGGCCAGCCCGGGGCCAGGGAAAGGATGCCGCCAGACCAGTTGCTCGGGCAGGCCGAGCACCTCGCCGAGCTTCCGCACTTCGTCCTTGAAAAGGTCGCGGAGAGGCTCGATGAGCTCGAAGCCGAGCTCGTGCCGCGGGGGAAGGCCCCCCACGTTGTGGTGGAGCTTGATGTTCGCCGACTGCCCCGCGTGCCCGTGTCCCGACTCGATGACGTCCGGGTAGAGCGTGCCCTGGGCGAGGAACTTGGCGCCGCGGACGGCCAGGGCCGCCTGCTTGAAGACCTCGATGAACCGTCGGCCGATACGGCGTCGCTTTTCCTGCGGGTCCTCGATACCGGCGAGATCGGAGAGGAAGCCCCGGGAGGCGTCGGCGATCCGCAGGTCGAGCCTGAAGTGATCGCGGAAGGTGGACTCGACGAGATTCCGCTCATTCTTTCTGAGAAGGCCGTTGTCGACGAAGACACAGGTCAGCCGGTCGCCGATCGCGCGGTGGAGCAGGGCCGCCACGACCGACGAATCGACACCGCCCGAGAGCCCGCAGAGCACACGCTCGCGGCCGACCACGCCGCGGACCTGCTCGACCTGCCGATCGAGAAAGTCCGCCATTCTCCACGTGCCGCGGCAATGGCAGATCTCGTAGAGGAAGTTTCGGATGAGGTCGGCCCCGTGCGGCGAGTGGGTGACCTCGGGATGGAACTGCACCCCGTAAAACGGTCTGGTCCGATGTTTCACGGCGGCGTGCGGGCAGGTCGGCGTCGATGCGAGGGTGTCGAAGGAGGACTCCAGCCCCGACACCTGGTCGCCGTGGCTCATCCAGACATGGGTGTGGGCGGGGATCGACGTGAAGAGCTGCCCCTTGGCCGCAGCGCCCGGGTTGAGGGTGATCTCGGCCCTGCCGAACTCGCGGGCGGCGCCGCGCGTCACCTTCGACCCCATCAGGTGGCAGGCCAGTTGCATGCCGTAACACACGCCCAGAATGGGCACGGGAAGATCGAAGATCGCCGGGTCGCAGCGGGGGGCTCCGGCTTCGTAAACGCTCGCGGGTCCACCGCTGAGCACCAACCCGGCGGGGCGCATCGCGGCGATCTCGGCCGCGGGGGCCGACGGGCTGATCATCAGACTCTTGACGCCCGCGTCCCTGATTCGGCGGGCGATGAGCTGGGCTGTCTGTGAACCGAAATCCATCACGAGCACCAGTTCCTCCCCGGCGGGTGCGGCGGCCGGGGGCGGCTGGCGGTGCTCGGACGCGGCGGCGGTCATTCGGCACGGGCTCCTTCGCTCGGAGATCTGGGCCTCCGCCCCGGTGGCGAGGACGGGACCGGGATCATAGTCGCACCGGCCGAAACGGCCGCTACACTTTCGGATGATGGGTTCAAGGGCCGAGACTGTGGCGTTGGCCGCCCTCGCGGCGGGGCTCTTTGCAGCGCCGGGCTGTTCGGCGCCGGAGCGACGCGCCGACGCCCGCTCCATCGATCCCACCGAGCGGACGATGTTCATGGCGCGGGCCCTGCAGTCGCGGGATCCCGGCGACATCGATCACCTGATCTCGCTGCTCGGGAGTTCCGACCCGGCCATCCGGATGCTGGCCATCGGGACCCTCACCGAGCGCACCGGCCAGACCCACGGCTACGACTTTGCAGCCCCCGATGACGAAAGAGCCCTGGCCATCGAGCGGTGGCGCCGTTGGGCCCGCGAACGGTCGGGTTCCGGACCCGACAAAGGGGACGGGAGCGCTGAGGGCCGGCCCTCCGGTCGGTCAGAGCCGGGGACCTTCCGGGGTTCTGCCGGTTCCGGTGTCGGATCGCCGAAGAAACCGCAGACGGTTAATCCCATGCCCGAGGCCGATCCAAGTCCTTCCCGAGCCCTCCGCGGATGAGTCAACCTCCGGTCGCGTCCATGCCGAACACCGCCGCGGGGCCCCAGACGGGCGGCGCCCTCGCCGCGATCCCCGCCACTCCGCCCCACC
Source organism: Phycisphaerales bacterium (assembly GCA_016742075.1). Lineage (GTDB taxonomy): Bacteria > Planctomycetota > Phycisphaerae > Phycisphaerales > UBA1924 > JACVCL01. The sequence goes on along the minus strand of JACVCL010000001.1, from coordinate 149,781 downwards.
TGCGGATCGAGATGCTCAGCCAGGCCCGGTACCTGAGCGGTGCGCGGGAGCTGGTGTCGGCGGTATGCAAGCGGTTCGGCTTCGACGACGGCGCGTGCGGCCAGATCGCCCTGGCGGTGGATGAGGCACTGTGCAACGTGATCCGCCATGGGTATGACAAGCGAGCCGACGGGCGCATCTGGGTGAGTATCTGGCCGGTGGCCGCGGCCGAGGCGGCGGCCCTCCGAGGCGGGTCGGGTCCCGGGGGCGTCGGACTCTCGCTCAGGCCCGATGAGGAGCCGGCGGGGGTGCGCATCGTGATCGACGATCAGGCGAGGCAGGTTGATCCCGAGTCGATCAAGGGCCGGGCTCTCGAGGACATCCGGCCGGGCGGCCTCGGAGTCTTTATTATCCGGCAGGTGATGGACCACGCCCGGTTCGAGAAGCGTGCCGAAGGGGGGATGCGCCTGGTGATGGCGAAACTGCTCAACAACGCGGCCGCGGCGTCCGATCCATCCCGCCCGGGATCGGAGGGTCCGCACGCCCCACCGCACGCGCCGAACGCGTCCCCTGACCGCAAAGGTTGAACCGCATGGAGTTGAAGGTCGAAAAGCTGGACAACGCGGTGGTGGTGAGCCCGACCGGCGACATCGACCTCTCGTGCTCCCGGGACTTCCAGCAGTGGCTCAAAAAGTCGCTGGAGTCTCGCCCACCTCGGCTGATCGTCGATTTGGCCAACGTTCCCTACATGGACAGCTCGGGTGTGGCCACGCTCGTGGAGGCCATGCAGATTGCCCGCCGCCAGTCGACCAAGCTGGTGCTTTCCGGCCTTCAGCCCAAGGTCCGCTCGATCTTCGAGATCGCCCGGCTCGACCGGGTGTTTACCCTCGCCGCGGATCTGAATCAGGCCCAGGCCATCTGACTGAACCGTCCGTTGGTCGCGGTCAGCGTGGCCGGCGTGCGAGGGTCGGCGGCCCGAGGTGGCCGCTGGTCGGCCGCCGGTATGATGCGAATCGATGTCCGACCCCACCCCGCCATCCGGTCTGCTGGCGCCCCTGATCGGGCTGGGCGGGCGCATGATCGGCGTGCTGGACCACATCGGGTCGCTGTGGCATCTGCTGGTCCAGATGCTGACGTGGGTGTCGCGGAGGTTTACACGCCGGAAGGTCAGGCTCGGCCGGCCGGCGATCGTGGCCCAGATCGTGCGGATCGGGGTTCAGTCGGTGTTCATCGTTTCGCTGGTGTCGGGGGCCATCGGGTTCATTCTGGGGTTCCAGATGGCCCCGCCGCTGGACCGGCTGGGGCAGGTCGAGCTCGTGCCGAACATCGTCGGCGTGGCGGTGCTGCGAGAGCTTGGGCCGCTCGTCGCGGCGATCGTGCTCATCGGGTTCGCCGGCGCGTCGATCGCGGCGGAAATCGGCACGATGGTGGTGGGGGAGGAGATCGAAGCGCTGGAGGCCCACGCGCTGAACCCGGTCCGGTTCCTCGTGGTGCCGAGGGTGATCGCCACCGTGATCAGCATGGTGTGCTTGGCGGTGGTCTCAAACCTCGTGGCGGTTTTCTCGGCGGCGCTGATGAGCAAGCTCGTGCTGGGGATCAGCTGGACGACGTACTACAACAACACCATGAACCAGGTGGGCAACGCCGACTTCCTCAGCGGCCTGGCGAAGGCGGCCGTCTTCGGTGCGCTCATCGGCCTCGTGGCATGCGGGAACGGCTTGAAGGTGACCGGCGGGGCGGCCGGAGTGGGCAAGGCGACCACCGACACGGTGGTGCAGTGCGTGGTCGCGGTCGTGATCGCCGACCTGATCTTCACCGGCGTCTTCTACGCCGTGAGGTTCTTCTGAGCGGCGGCGTGCGGCGGCGGTGGTAGGAATGGTGCTGGGGGGCTGATCAGCCCTTGAGCGACGCCATGTCGATCACGAACCGGTACTTCACGTCGCTCCGCAGCATCCGCTCGTAGGCCTCGTTGATCTGCTGCATGCGGATGAGCTCGATGTCGCACATCACGCCGTGACGGCCGCAGAAGTCGAGCATCTCCTGGGTTTCCGCGATCCCTCCGATGAGCGACCCGGCGAGATTTTTCCGCGGCATGAGCAGGCTGAACACGGCCACCGGCTGCGGCTTCGGAGGCACGCCCACCATCACCATGGTCCCGTCGAGTTTCACGAGCGAGAGGTAGGCGTTCACGTCATGATCGGCCGAGACCGTGTCGAGCAGCATGTCGAAGCTGCCGGCGTGCCGGGCGAGCGCGGCCGCATCCTTCGAGATCACCACCTCGTCGGCCCCGAGCCGGCGTCCGTCGGCCGCTTTGCTCTCCGAGGTGGTGAACAGAACCGTGTGGGCGCCGAGCGCCCGGGCGAACTTCACGCCCATGTGGCCGAGCCCGCCGAGACCGACGATGCCCACCTTCTTGCCGGGGCCCACGCCCCAGTGCCGGAGCGGCGAGTAGGTGGTGATGCCCGCGCACAGGAGCGGTGCCGCCCTGGCCGGATCGAGGTTCGACGGCACCCTGAGCGTGAACGCCTCGTCGCAGACGATCTTCTCGGAGTAACCGCCGTACGTCATGCCCCCCGAGTGCTTGTCGGGGCCGTTGTACGAGAAGACGGGGCCGCCGGTGCAGAACTGCTCCATACCGGCCTTGCACGACGCGCACGTCCGGCAGGAGTCGACCAGGCACCCGACCGCCGCGAGATCGCCGGGTTTGAACCTCGTGACCCCCGAGCCGACGCGCGTGACCCGGCCGAGTATTTCATGCCCCGGCACGACGGGGAACTGCGTGAAACCCCACTCGTTGCGGGCGAAGTGCAGATCGCTGTGGCACACCCCGCAGAACAGGATGTCGATCTCGACGTCCGATGCCAGAGGCGATCGGCGGTCGATGGACATCGGCGCCAGTGGTGAAGAGGCGGACTGCGCGGCAAAGGCTCGAGTGGGCACGGGGCGGCTCCTGGCCCCCAGCCCGGGCGGCAGGCTACGCGGACGGGCAAACGCCGGTCAACGTTCGGCTCCGGGTTTCCGCACCTCTGGCACGCCCCAGCGCCGGCGAAGAAAACCGATCGGCAGGCCGGTGGTCCCGTCGGTCGCCAGATCGGCCGCGGCCTGCCCGGTGGCCGAAGAGAGCTTGAAGCCGTGCCCGGAACAGGCTGAGATCAGGACGACATTTCGATGGTCGGGGTGGGTGTCGATCAGAAAGTGATGGTCCGGGGTGCTGGTGTACAGGCAGACGGTTGCGGCCACCGACTCGCCATCGGGCCGGCAGGCGTCGGGGATCCGTCGCCGGAGGAAGGCGGCGAGCGAAGCGAGCTCATGCGCGTGCACCCGGCGGTCAACGTGATCGGGGTCAGTCGTCGCGCCGGGCTTGTGCAGCGCGATCTTGAAGCCGGGACCCCCGAGCGGGGGATGGCCTGCGGGGGTTGAGAACATCGGAAACCCGTAGAAGACCGAGCCGTCGGCGATGCCAACCGCCCAGGCGGGCATCTGCGGTGCGTGCAGGTGTCGATCGTCGGCCGGCCTGAACCACGCGAGCACCTGCCGCGTGACGGTGAGGGCTGGAGCGAGCATCGGCGCCAGCGATCGGATCCACGGCCCGGTGCACAGGATCATGGCCGAGGCGTGAACAGTCCGCGTGTCGGTGTGCACGGTGACGCCATCGCGAGAAGCCACCCACGACCGGACGGGCTCGTTGATCAGCACTTGGGCGCCGAGCGACTCGGCTTGCGCAAGCGAAGCGCGAACCGCCGATTCGGGAAACAGCACACCCGCGGTGGGCTCGAAGAAGCCCACCTCGCCCGGCTCGGTGCGGAACTGCGGGAACCGATCGGCGAGGCCATCGTGGGAAAGCAGCTCGTGCGCTAGGCCATGGGTGTTGGCCGTGGCCAGAGAGCCGGCGATGAACGGGTCGTCGCGTGCGCCGAGGTAGACGCCGCCGGTGATGCGGATGATGGGCTCGGGCCACTCGGCCTGGAGCCGGTCCCACAGGGCGTACGATGAGCGGAGCAGCGGGACATAGTCGGGGTGTTCGAAGTAGCAGAGTCGGATGAGCCGCGAGCGGCCGTGGGATGATCCGAGCTCGTGCGGCGGCGCGTACCGATCGAAGCCGATGCATCGGGCGCCGCGTCGGGCCAGTGCCAGAAGCGCGGACGAGCCGACGGCTCCCAGTCCCACAACGATCACATCGGGACTTGCACCCATGCCCACGGCCCTTTCATCAGAGCAGGCGGACGGCCTGCCCACGTCCGCACCGGCCGATCAGAGAACACGCCGCCGGATCGACGCGGCGCCACGCTGTGTGATCGTCCGGGTCGTCGGCGGGGCATCATCGCCCGCCCGTGCGGCCCAGCATGAGGGTGGTTTGTCCGCGTGAACGGACCGTCGGACCGGACGGGAAGGGCACGAACTCGCACGAGAGCGACCCGCGCCGCGTCGACAGCTTGTCGTCGGCGACATCGAGCAGATTGAGGGTGAATACGTAGCCCGGGCCGGGCAACGTCTGGACACGCGAGCGATCGGCCCGGTCCTTGTCGATGGTCCACTCGGCGATCACCTGGCCGCGCTCGTCGGTGAGCACGAACTCGAAGGCGCCGTCCTTGTACAGCGGGAGCGGGTACTCGCGTTCTTCGGCGAAGAGGTACACCGAGACGTTGAAGGTGTCGGCGAAGCCGTTGCCGTCGGAGTCGATCGGGAACGGATCGGCCGACATGACCAGCTTGCGGACCGCGACGCCCTCGGGCTGAGGGGGCGGGCGGCGGGGCTCGGGCCGATCGGATGGCTGCGGGCCGTCGGCCACGCACCCGGTTATCACGAGCAGAGCTGTGACGGCCGGCCACGCGGCCACGCGAGGCGCCCAGCGCGGCCGGGGTTTCACGGGCGGCCCCCGTTGCGCATGGTGCGCGGCGGCTCGCCAGGGGGGGGCGGCGGGGTTGGGGAGGGATCGGTCGTGGAACGCCGGCCGTCGGGCTCCTCGGGTGCGTCGGGCGATTCGACCGGCGGAGCGGCGGTCGGGGACGCGGGCGTCACGTCGCGCCACTTCGGGGTGCGGCGGGGCGGACGCTCATCGGGCCGTGGCGTGCCGGGAGCACCCGGACTCTTGCTGAAGTCGATGAATTCGTTGTTCTTGAGGGCGTCTTTCACGTCGCGCGGCACGGTGAGTCGCTCGATCTCTTCCTCGCTGAGGTCTCGCAGATCGCGGTCGGACTGGATCACGCGCGGCGTGAGAATGATGAGCAGTTCGGTCTTGGCTGTGGTGGTCTTCTCGGTCTTGAAGGGCAGGCCGAGGATCGGGATGTCGCCGAGGATCGGAACTTTGGACTTTCGCGTCTGGGCCTGGTTCTGGATCAGGCCACCGATCACGATGGTCTCGCCGTCCTTCACCGTGACCGTGGTCTCGGCCTTGCGCTGGCTGATGATCGGGGCCTCGAAGTCGGAGCTCACCTGGGTGGTGCGCGCCGTGACCGATGAGATCTCCGGGGCGATGTCCATGCGGACGTAGCCGTCGGCGTTGATCGCCGGCGTGACATTGAGGATCACACCGACCTGGCGCGGCTGGACGTCGGACCGAGTGTTGCCCTGCCCGCCGAACCGTTCGACGTTGGTGACGACGCGGATCTCCTCGCCGACCTGGATCTGGGCCTTCTGGTTGTCGTTCACCAGCACCTGCGGGCGGCTGAGCACCTCGAGCCGGCCCTGCACCTCGAGCGCCCGTACGAGCAGCGAGAAGTCGAGGCTGCTCACCGAGAAGTTCGGCACGCCCACGCTGGTCAGCACGCCCGTTCCCTGAGCCGTGTAACCGCCCTGCACGCGGCGCGACCCGGCCGGGCCCGCTCTGAAGTCCACGCCCCACGTGCCCTCGGTGTCGAGCGTCACCTCGGCGAGCATCACCTGGATGAGCACCTGGGCCGGGGCGCGATCGAGTTCCTTCACAAGCCCGAGCACCTTCTCCATATACCGGGGCGAGGTGCTGAGGATCAGACGCCGGCTGCCCGGCACGCCGACGACCGAGATCTCCTGCTCGAGACGCCGCTGCAGGGCACCCGCCCGATCGGGTCCGAGCGTTCGCGCAATCTGATCCTGCTCCTGCTGGATGAAGGTCTTGAGGGCGCTCGCCACCTCATCGACCCGCGCGTTTTTGAGCTCGTACGTGAGCTGCTGGCGCTCGGTGCCCCGCTGCGAGTCGAGTTTCTTCACCACGTCCTCGACCAGCTTGAGATACTGGGGTGTGCCGGAGACCAGCAGCGAGTTGGTGCGGGCGTCGACGGTGATCGACAGCTGCTGCCGCTCGTCGGGCACCACGGAGAGCGACATGTCACCGAACGCCGTGGGCGCACCGGCCGAGGCGGGCGCGGGCGGCGGGGGGGCAGCGCCCTCCGCCGCGGGCGCGGCGCCGGGTTCCTGCCTGCGGGCGCCGCCGCTGGGCACGAGCACGAACAGATTTCCCTGCTGGCGGAGATTGAAGAGCTCCTTGAGAATCTCGGCCATGTTCTGGGCGTCGGCGTTCTCGAGATTGAACACGGCGATCTGCCGGTTACCCGCGGCGGAGGCCTCGAGATCGGCGATCAGCGAGTCGATGAGCACCATCATCGCCGGGGGAGCGCTCACAATGACCGAATTGGTGCGCAGGTCGGGCGTCAGCGTCACCTGCTCGCGGATCGCGGCGGAGACCTCGGTCTCGGTGGCCTCGCCGCCCTTCTCGCGGCCGAGCCTGTCGGCGGCCTGCGAACGGACGAACCGGAGCATCGCCGACTGCCGCGACGCGGGCCCGCGCCCGCCGAGCGGCCGCCCGGAGAGAACGTTGTCGAGCAGGTTCACCATCTCGAGCGCGTTGGAACTCTTGAGCGGGACGATCCTGATCTCGCCCACTGACGCCACGGCGCCGCCGTCGAGCCGCTCGATCAGCTCGCGGATGCGGGCGAGGTCCGGCTCGGTCCCGGTCGCCACCACCGCGTTCAGGCGCTCGTCGGCGCGGACCCGCAGGGTGCCCTGGCCGCGCGTCCGGTTCACCTCGTTCACGTACAGCTCGGAGAGGATCGGGATGAGGTCCACGGCTTTGGCGGAGCGGAGCGAGAACACCTCCATCTGCTGCCCGGCCGCCCTGTCGCCCCGGGACAGTGTGTCCACGAGATCCTTGACCAACGCCAGGTTCTCGTCCGACGCGGCGACGATGAGCGAGTTCGTTGCCTCATCGGCCTGCACCGAAACGATGTCGCGCGACGCGAGCGCCGATCCGGCCGTGGCCGCGATCCGGTCCCGCATCAGCCGCTCGATCTTGGGGGCGAGTTGGCGGGCATCGTTGTTCCCGACCGGGACCAGGTGCAGGCCGACGGTCGGCACCATGCCCTCGCGGTCGAGATTCTTCAGCAGGCCCTCGACCACCGCGAAGCTCCGTGCGCTGGTCGCGATGACCAGGGTGTTCGTCCGGGGGTCGGGGCGGACGATCACTTCGTCCTCCGGTCGGAGGGTCTCGCGCCGGGCCTGTTCGCGGAAGAGCGACTCCAGCAGCACCGCGACGCGGTCGGCCGCCGCGAACTTGAGCGGGTACACACGCACCGCGTCGGCCCGGTTCGCGGCCTCCACGTCGAGCATGCGGACCAGTTCTTCCACGACCGCGGCGTTGGCCGGGCTGCCGAGGATGATCAGGGCGTTGAGCTGCCGCTCGGCGATGATCTGCAGCCGGGTCATCGGGGCGAACAGATTGGCCTCGATCGCCCGGTCCTTCTGGCCCTCGCCGCCGGACTTCATCACCCTGATGCGGCCGACCTGCGCCTGCAGGGCCGCGGCCTCGGGAGTGTTGCCCAAGCCCTGCACGAGCACCTGGTTCAGCGTCGCGGCCAGTTTGACGGCATCGGCGTGCCGGAGCGGCAGCACACGCGGTTCGATCCAGTTGGCGACCTCGTCGGAGTCCAGCTGTCGGACCAGCACCTCGGCGAGCGCCACCGACTCCTCGCGCCCCGTGACGATGATCGCGTTCGTGCGATCGTCGACGGCCACCGCGACCTCGCCGCCGAGGGCACGGCCCGTTTCGGTGGTGGGCTCGGTGACCGCCCGGCTGCTCGGCGAGCGCCGGATGGCCTCGCCCTGGGCGAAGAGCTGGCGGAGGACCCCCGCCGTTCTCGTCGCGGAGCCGTTCGTGAGGTGGAAGATCCGGAGCACCACGGCATCGCCGACGGGCAGGCGATCGAGCAGCGAGACCAGCTCGCGCATGGCCGGCATGTTGGCCGCGGAGGTCGTCACCACCACCGAGTTGGTCTGCGGCTCGGCGTCGACGCGGACGGGCACCGAGAGATCGACCAGGGGGTCCTTGTCGGCGGGGCCGGTGCCATCGCCCCGCACCCTCAGCCTGCGGACCTGCTCGATGAGCGAAGCGGCGAGCTTGGACTGACCCTGCGCCTGAGCCGGGGAGAGCATCGCCTTCATCGCCGCGGCCACCCGCGAGGCCTCGGCGGTCTTCAGCGGCAGCACCGCCACTTCCTGCTCGGCAAGGACCGGCTCGGCGTCGATCGACCGAACCAGGTCTTCGATCACCCGTCCGTCGGCGGGAGCGGCCAGCACCGCCAGCGCCCGGCGGCTCGTGAGCGCCGCAACCGTGACCGGCTCGGAGACCAGCCCGGGCCGGTCGGCCGGCTGCTCGCGCGTGATCCCGAGCGATTCGAGCACGCGCCGGGCGTCCTCGGGCGAGGTGTTCTTCAGGTCGATGATGAACAGGCCCTGGTTGGGCAGCCCCTGCGGAAGGGCCCCCTGCGGCCCATCTGCGTCCCCGGTGCCTTCCAGCTCCCTGACGACCCTCTCGATCTGCTCGAACAACCGCTGCGACGACGCCACGACGAGCGCGTTCGATCGGCGGTCGGCCTCAACCGCGAGCGGCTCGCCGTTCTGCTTGGCGGCCTCGGCGAACGCCCGCTGGACCGTGGCCGCCACGCGAGCCGCCGGCTGCCGCCGGAGCGTGATGATGCGCACGGACACCCGGGCCATGTCGCCCTGCTGCTGGAGGGCGTCGGCCAGGGCCTTGATCTGGGCGAACTGCTCGTCGGGGGCTCGCACGATGAGCGTGGAGGTCGTGTCGTCGCCGGTGATCACCACACCCCGTACGCCCGCCCCCCGCCCGGGAGCGGTGCGGGCGTCGGCCTCGTACATGGCCCGCACCGAGCGGGCGAGGTCCGACGCTTTCCCGGCCCGGAGCGCGATGAGCCGCGGCGGCGGAAGGTCGGCGAAATCAGGCTTGTCGAGAGAGCGGGCAACGGCCGAGATGCGCTCGGTCTCACGCTTGGACGCGGAGATGATCAGCGAGTTGGTGATCGGCTCGGCGGACACCGAAACCACGTCCTGACCCTGCACGAGCACCGCGGGCAGCGACGGCTCACCATCCCGTCCGCCGCGCTGCCGTGCGTCCTCGCGGCGTCGGTCGACCTCCGCGCGGAGCGGGGCCTCGAACGCCGACTGCAGCGCTCGGGCCACACTGGCGGCGTCGGCGTGCTGGAGGGCGATCACCGTGAGCTGGCGTGAGGCGTCGTACTGCTCGCTGTCGAGTTTGGCCAGAAGCTCGCGGATGCCCCGCCACTCGTCTTCGCCGGCGGAGACCACCAGGGAGTTGGTGGCCTTGTCGGCCACGATCGACACCGACCGCGCCCCGGGCGTCTCGGCCTCAAACGCGAACCTCCCGTAGAACATCGACAACGCTTCCTGTACCGCCGCGGCGTCGGCGAAGCGGAGGGCGATGAACTCGGTGGAGCGATTGGACTTCGTCGGGACGTCGATCTGGCGCAGAATGGCCTCGACCTCGGCGATCTGCTCGGCCGTGCCGGCCACCAGCAGGGTATTGTCGCGAGAGGACGCCGAGACCGACGCCGGCGGGACGTTCGCCTGTCCGGACCGGGCGCGACGCTCCAGCAGCGACCGAAGCGTGAAGGAGATGTCGGACGCCACGGCGTGCCGGAGCCCGAGCACGCGATACTCGGTCTCCGATACCGTCGGCTGCTCGTCGAGCGTGGCGATGAGCTGTTCGACGAGTTTCATCGAGGGCTCATCGGCCGAGACCAGCAGCGTGTTGCTCCGGCGGTCGGCCGTCACCTGGGCCCGCACCTGCACCGGCTGGCCGCCGTCGCCGGCGATGAACTTGCGGACGTTGCCCTGCATCGCACGGGCCCGTCCTGTCGCGGTGTCGGTGAGCTCCAGCGCTTCCCGCAGCGTGCGCGCGACGTCGTCGGCGCGCCCGGCCTTCAGCCCGAATGAGCGGAGCCTGACCGCGACGCCCGCGGGCGGCGCGTCGATCTGAGCCAGAAGCGCCTGCACCTGCGCGATGGCGGCCTTGGGGGCGCTCACGATCACCGCGTTGGTCCGGACGTCCGGCGTGATCGTCACCCGGCGATCCCCCTGGGCGCCGGAGGGGGCAAAGAGCAGTGTCAGGGCGCGCGAGGCGTCCTGGGCATCGGCGTGCTTGAGGGCCAGCACCTCGACGGCACGATCCTTCGATGCCTCCGGGGCGTCGAGCCGGGCAAGGATGTCCTTGGCCAGCAGCGTCTCGTCCTTCGGCCCGGTGAGGATCAGCGCGTTGCCGTCGCGCGACCCGATCACCGACACCGCGGGCCGGTCCAGCCCGGCGAGGCGAGCGCGGTCGGCGAAGAAACGCGACAGGCTCTCGGCGGCCCGCGCTGCTTCTGCGAACGACAGCGGCAGCGTCTCGACCACAATCTCTCCGCCCGCCGCCTGGCCCTCGAGCGTCTTGATGAGGTCCGCCACCGCGCCCATCTGCTGCTCGGGGCCGATGGCGATAAGCGATCGCGTGCGAGGGTCGGACTCGAACCGCAGCAAGGTCGGATCGGGCTGCTCCCAGAACCGCTGGGCCTTGGCAGGGTCGCCGAGGGCCGCTTCGACTGCGCGCCGGACCACGGCGAGGTCGGCCCGCTCAACCTTGAAGGCCCGGACGGCGGGCTTCGACTGGTCAGGACGGGGAACGTCAAGGGCGCGGATGATCGACTCGATGGTCGTGAACGACTCGCCCTGGCCCATGACCACGAAGCTGTTCGAGCGAGCGTCGCTCCGCACGGTGATGCGGTCGGCGATGCCATCGCCAGGGTCGCGGCCCATGCCGCCGGCGTTGATCCACTGCAGCTCGCCGGCCAGCGAGGTCACGGCGTCGGCAACCTCCGCGACGCGGGCGTTGGCCAGCGGTATGACACGGAACTGCAGCGTCGCCGCGGCGCCGGGCCGGGGCTGGTCGAACGTCTCGATGAGGCCCTTCACCAGGTCGAAATCCGCGTCGCCCGCGGCGATGAGCACCGAGCCCGAGCGCCGGTCGCCCACCACCGCCACGCGTCGCTGCTGGGCGCGCTGTCCCGGCCGGCTGCCCGCCCGCGCGCGGTCGTCAAAGAACCGCTGCAGCGCGCCGGCCACCTGCGACGCGTCGGCCCGTTCAAGCTTGACGGTCCGCACCGGCAACTCGGCCGCGCCGGGCCGGTCGACCTCCTTCAGCACCTCTTTCACCTGCGCGAGCTCGGCCTCGGGCGCACGGACGATCAGAAGATTCATCGCGTCGTCCGCCGCCACCGACACCTTCGACCGGCGACCCGGATCGTTGCCGATCACGGCCTGCTCAACGATCCTCGAGACCGCCGAGGCGGCTGCTCCCCCCTGCACCGGCAGGATCGCCAGAGCGCGGGCCTGCCCCGGATCCGCCGAGTCGAGCTGCTTCAGCAGCCGCGCAAGCTCGGCCTGGTCGGCATCGCCCGCGGTGACGAGCAGCGCATTGGTCCGGTCGTCGGCAAGAATCCGCGGACGTGTGCGGCCGTCGGCCCCGGCGCGCTCGCGGGCGGCGTCGAACGCTTGCTGCAGGGTTGGGGCGAGCGCCGACGCCTGGGCCGAGGCCAACGGATAGGTTCGGATGGCCACGCCGGCCGCGGCGGGCGACTGATCGAGCACGGCCAGGAAGCCGTCGATGAGTGGCAGGGCCTCGGCCGGGGCCGAGACGATCAGGGTCGAAGCGCTCGGCCCGGGGGTGGCTCGGACGCTTGCCGGATCGAGTGTCACCGTGCGGTCGGGCTGGCCGGGCGCGGTGATCGTGACCGTGAGGGGCTGGCCGGGCGCGGGTCGGAACCGCCGGGCCTGCTCTCCCCGGGGCGACGCGGACGCCAGGTCGCGGACCGCGGCGGCCGCACGATCGGCCGAAATCGAAGAGAGCGGGTAGATCTTGACGGTCAGGCTGCTCGGCTGGGCGGGCCCGACGAGCGCGGTGATGAGCTGGGAAATCGTCGCGAAGTCGGCGTCGTTCGCCGCGACCAGAAGTGCGCCGCCCTGCGGGTCGGCCACGGCGCCCACGCGCCCGGAAAACCCACCGGGGTTCTCGGCCGACCGGCGGCCGATCTGGCCGAACGCCGCGTTGAGAATCCCCGCAAGCTGGCCCGGATCGGAACCGCCTCCCAGCCGAACAACCCGCAGCTTGCCGGGCTCGGCGACGAGCTCCCGCTGGATGGTCTCGGCCAGCCGAGCCACGGCGTCGGCCTGGCGCGACGACCCGACGATCGTCAGGGTGTTGGTGTCCGGGTCAACAGCGATGGTGACGCCCGCATCGGCGGCCGGTTTGGCCGCGGCCGGCTCGACCACCGTCGCGACCGTCTGAACGAAGCCGATGATCAGCCGGATCCGAGCCGGCAGAAGCACGCCGCGGCGAGCCTCCGGCGGGGCGGGCTCGGCGGGGCGCATCGCCCCGGGCTTCGGATCGGCGGCCGGAGCCGGCGGGAGCTCTTTGGTCTGCCGTTTGCGCAGTTCGTCGATCGTGATGATCTCGATCGGTCCCGATCCGCGCTGCTCCAGCAGGCGCTTGAGGGTCTGGGCGAGGGCCGCGGCGTCGGTGCGCGCGGTGTCGACCGTGATCGTGCGCAGGGTGCGTCCGGCGGCGGCCGCCGCGGCATCGAGGCTGCCGGCGAGCGTCTCGGCCTGCTGCACCTGGGCGGGAGTGCCCCGGAGGATGAGGCTGTTTCCGGCGCGATCGGGACGAATCACCAGCGGCGTTTCGGGCGACGCCGGGTCGTTGATCGTCCCCTCCAGGCTTGCCTGCACCTCGGCCGCGTCGGCGTGTCGTAGGGTCACCACCCGTACTTCGCGAGCCTTCGCCAGTTCGCCGGCGGCCTCGTCGAGTTGCGCGGCAAGCTCCTTGGCCGACCCGGTGATCGCGGCGGGCGCCGTCACGATGAGCCGGCCGGTCACCGGCTCCGACTGCACGTCGACGGCCTGCTCGGCCGCCGGACCGAGCGCCCGGGCCCTCTGAGCGAGCAGCCGCGAAAGCACGGGCTGGATCCGATCGGCCCGCGTGTGCCGGAGCGTGACGAACGACGTCTGGACATCGGGTTTCTCCGCCGCCTTGTCGAGCTGGGCGACCAACTCGTCGGCGCGCTCAAGGGCCGCGATGGGGCCCGTGAGCACCAGCGTGTCGCCCGGGCCGGGCTCGGCCGTGAGCCTCGAGGCCACACCGGGAACCGCGAAGACCCCCCCGGCCGGAACCGACGCGAGTGCCCTGAGCGTGCGGGAGATCTCTTCCGGCCGCGCGTGGGCGAGCCGGTACGTCCGCACGCCGACGGCGGGAAGTGCCCCGGCGACGCCCCCCGGCGTGATCCGAGCCGCCGTGGGATCGAGCTGTTTGAGAAGGGTTTCCGCGTCGCGGGTCTGCGCCACGGTTCCGGCCACGACGACACGCTGCAGCGGACCGACCGGCGAGATCGCCGGCCGCCGGTCGGCAGGAGTCTGGGCAAACAACCTCGTCAGCTGGCTCGCCGCGTCCTCGGCGCTGATGGCGCCCACTCCGAACGCCGCGATATCCCGGCCGCCCGGGGCCGAGTCACCGGAGCCGTCGTCGGGCACATCGAGCAGGCGCACGAGCGACTCGATCGTCCGCAACCGGCCCTCGGGGCCGAGCGCCACAATCGAGTTGGTGCGGGGGTCGGCCTCCATCCGCACGCCGGTCATGTCGTCCTCGGCGATAGTGCGGCGGTTGCCGTCCTTGTCGATGACCACGGTGGTTTTCTTCTCCGCCACCAGCACGCGGAGCGAGCGGAGAGCGTCGGCCGCCTGGATGTGGCGGAGGGGGAACAGCTTGACGCCCTCTTCAAACTGCGGCCGGGCGTCGATCGAGTCGATGATCGTCTGCAGCCGGCGCACCTGCGCCGCGGTTTCCGTCACGATCACCGCGTTCTGCTCGGGCAGGGCGACGATCGCCCCGTACGGGGCCACGAGCTGCCCGAGCTGCTCGGCCACCGACTTGGCCCGGGCGTTGTTCAGCGGGAGGACCGCGCTGATGATCTGGTCCGGTGTCACCTCCGGCGGCACCTGGCCTTTGGGGAACGTCGGCACCGGCGCGGCCTTCATGTTCTCCAGCTTCTGGAGATACAGGAACCGCTCGTCGCGCCGGAGCATCAGGCCCCGGGTCTGCAGGATCGTGTTGAGGATCCGCAGAGCCTCGGGAAGTTCGTACTCCGACGCCGAGATGAACGTCACACTCCCGGCCGGAGCCTCCGCCTGTCGGATCACCGGAAGCCCGGCTTGGCGCCCGAAGAAGTCCACGACCTGATCGAGCGGGGCGTCCTTGAACGCGAATCGGATCCGTGCGGGGCCGGTCGCCGGCGGCGGCGCCGGGCGAGCCGGCTCGGCGCCGGGCTCTGCAGGTGGGGCAGGGGCGGCCGCGGTCGTCGGAGGCGTCGGGGCGGGCCCGGACGGCTCCTGGGCCCGCAGGCCCGAGGCGGCTCCCACCGCCAGAAGCAGGGCGGCGGCGGTCGGTTGGCGCACGAGGTGATGGCGCATCCAGCGGCTCCTTCCGCCGCGAGGGCACGGCGTGGCGCCCCTCGAAGGAGGCGGGCGCGCACTCACGGACGCGGGCACTTTACTTCGGGACGTGCTTTCTGTCCCGCCGGGAGGCCGGATCGCCGACCGAGATCAGAAATCGGTCCGCATCGATCCGGAGGATCGCGGACTCCCGATCGGGGGAAAGACCCTCGAACACCGCCCCGAGGAGCTTTTCGCCGGGCGCCAGCGATTGGGTCCGGTTGTCCTTCACATTCCTCACCCAAAGTTCCGGTCCCGCGGCCCCTTCGGCGAGGCCGGTGACCACCCAGTCGCCGTACGCCGGGCCGCTCGGCGGCTCCGGCTTGGGCACCTGGGCAGGGGGCGGGGGGGCCGCGGGGGGCGCGAACATGTTGCGGGCGACCAGCATGCGGACCTGATCGAGGAGCTTCGGCTCTGCCGGCGAGGGGGCGGGCGCCTCGCTGGGCGAGAGGTCTTCGAGGAACACGGTCGAGAGCGACACACGGAGTTCGACCCGCTGCCCACCGTCTCTCGGGCGAAGCGAAACAGAACTGATCCGCTTGATCCAGGGCTGCGACTGGATGAGGCACAGGGCTGTCAGAGCCTGTTCCAGGGTGCCCTCGCCGCGCATCGACCCGGTGACCACGGTGAAGTCGGGCGCTGCCCGCGCGTCGCGCCCCCACACGCGGACCGACTCCGCCGGGTTGCGCACCGCGGCCTGGGCCCGCGAATCGGAAGCCACCGACGACAGCCTGGCCGCCGTTCCGGCCGCCGTGAGCGCGAGCCGGACGCGGTGCACCACCGTTTCGGCCGAGTTGCCCAGCGTGCGGGCGGCCGCGGTCTTCAGCCGCTGCACAGCCGGCTGGGCCTTGCGCGTCTCGCCCTGGAGGGAGGTGATCTCCCCGATCAGCCGCTCCCGCTCGGCCCGGAGCTCGCCCGCCGGGCCGCTGATGTTCGAGGCGTAGGTCCACCAGACCAGCAGCGCCAGCGCGAGCGATGCGCCCACCGCCAACCAGACCCGGGGATGGCCTGGGCGCCGCGGGATCACTTCTTGGGCCCTCCGGGCTGTGCCGCCGCCGGTGCGGCATCGGCCGGCTCCGCTTCCGACGACGTCAGCGACATGCCCCAGGCATGGGGGTACTTCTCGTCGCGGACGAGACCGCCATCGAGCCCGATCGGGGCCACGCGGTACGAGCGGTCGCGGACAAATCGGTCGCGCGTCGCGTCGGACACGGTCTGGGACACCGATCGACCCGTGAGATTCAGCTTGATGGACGACGCCGACGCGTAACGCGCGGGATCGAACGTCGCTTGCCGCGGATACGTGACCGCCATGTCCGCGGCCCCGTCAAGCTGATCGACGAGCAACTGGTCCGGGCTGGGGAGCAATCCGTGAATATTCACCAGGTGGCCGATCCAGTCTGGCGAGGAGTCCTCCCACCGAACGAGGTGTTCGACACGCGCCGCGCGCCGGAGCGCTTCGCTTCGACGCGATGCGGCCTCGTTTCGGTCCTCGCGGAGTTGCTTCACCTCGTCATCAAGGGACCGGAGCCCCGAGAGCCCTAGGGTGAAGAGGGTGCCGACGACCAGCAGCAGGGCCAGCGCCCCGCCCATCGCCAGCTGGCGAATCCGCGCCCGTCGGTCCGGAGCCCGCCGCGGATGCGCGAGGTCGATGCCGCCGGAGCGGAGCTCGCCCTCAAGGATCACGCCCGCCAGGGGGAGCAACTCGTCGACCGCATCCGGGTCGGCCGCTCCGCGGTCAAACCGAACCGCTCCCGCCGCCCCCAATGCTCGGGCCGGGGCCTCGGCGGCGTCGGCGCAGAGCCGGGCCACACGCTCGGCGTGCTCGCCACGGCCCAGCACCAGAATCTCCTCCGCCGGCCGCGCGTTCTCGATCACCCGATAGCTGGTCCACGTTCGTTTGGCCTCGGTCGCGGTGCGACGCGCAAGGTCCTCGGCGTCGGGCTCGAGCCCGTCGGTCGGCAGGGCCAGATCGGCCCGGCGGGAGAACACCAGCTGGCCCCTATCGAGCACCACGAACTCCACCCCCGCGGGCGACGCCGCCAGACCCATCACGGGACGCGACCCGGCCCCGTCATCGGCCCGGAGAAGCGTCGCGATACCCGTCGACGCCAGGCACACCCGGGCCAGCTTGAGCCCCGCCGCCTTCGACAGATCGCGGAGGTAGCGGATCCGCTCTCCGGGAACCGCCGCGGCAAGCACCTCGACCTGGGAGCCATCGGCATGAGATCCGTCGGCGGTGGCCGACAGGCCGGCCGGAAGTGTGGGGAGAGCGGGGAGAGAGGGGGGGGTGGGGGAAGAACCGGCCGTTGGAGCGGGGGCCGCCGGGGTGCCAGCCACCGCCGCCTCGGGCTCGAAGACCATGAAGTCGATCGCGGCGTCGTCGGGGCTAAAGGGCAGTTGGCGGAGCATCTGAAGGCGGACCATGCCCGGCAGGTCCGCCTTCAGGTCGGCGACGGCGGGAAACCCGATCCGCTTCACGACCGCCTCGCCACGAGGCAGAACGAACACCGCCCGCCGTGCCGAAATGCCCGCCCCCCGGAGCAGACTCTTCAGCCATCGCCCGGCGCTCCGGGGATCCGAAGCCTCCGGCGGCACAAGGTCCCGCACCGAGGCGGTGATGCGGACACCGGTGCGGTCGGCAACGGCCGACGCTGCCGTGACGCGGCCTTCAGCCAGGGCGATGACCAGGATCGGCTGGGAGAGCATGGCCTTCCTAGATACCCGACGACGGCCCGGGCGGGGCCGGCAGCGACACCGGGGCTCTCCACCGTCCGAGTCGGCGATCGAGGGGTTGGGGAGGGGGCACGGCCTCGGGCCCGCCTGAACCGGGGTCAGGTGCCGAGGCCGCCCCGGTCGGCGGCGTGCCCTCGGCGGCCGGTTGCTCGCGGGGCTCGGGCTGACTGGTCTCGGCGAGCACCCCGGCGCGGGTGAGGGCGCGCAGCGTGTCGAGCATGGTCAGGTCGCGCAGGTAGGCGACGCGCGGCACGGGGCCCGAGACGTCGAGCACCGCCTCCAGAACCACGCGATCGCGAAGGTCCGGCCGCGATGCCAGAGAGTCTCCGGTGGCGAAGCCTGCTTCCACCCGCACCCGCCATTGAAGCGACCGCGTGGTCAGCCGATCAACGGCTTCAGCGAAACGCCCCGGTTCGACGATGCCCTCCATGACCGGCCACGCCACGGTCGCGCGCGTGCGATCGTCGAGGGTCGTGCGGGCCGCGACGATACGGTCGGCCGCCGAGCGGTCGAGCCCGGGGAGCGCGGCGAGCACCTCGGCGGGAGCGGTGAGAAGGTCCACCAGCCCGTACAGGAAGGGTTCGTCGGTCGTGGCCAGCGCGTCGAGCGCCTCGGGCCATTGCCGGCCCACATCCAGCTTGAGAGCCACCATCGAGTCGACGATGTCGCGTATCGCCGGGAACGTCCGGCCCGAAGCCATGAGCTGCTTGACGGCGTCCGCCGCCTGGCCGCCCAGCCGGCGCTCCAGCCTGGCACGGAGATCGTCAGACCACTTGGTGTTGACGTTGATCCTCGGCTCGCCGGCGAAGCGCCTGCCTCCGCCGAGGCCGGCCTGCTGGTTCGGATCGGCGTGGAACACCGACACGGCGTTGGCCAAGGTGTCCGCAAGCTCCGGCGTGACGCCTTCGACGCCGAGCAGATCCTCGGCGGAATCGAACTGCCCGCCACGCGCGGCCCGCGCCGAAACGATGGCCTGAGCCACCGTCGGCTCGGCGCCCAGCGCCTCGAGCATGGACGCCGAAGCCAGATTCAGCGGGAGTTTCCCGGCCTCCGAAGCGGGACCGCCCGCCAGTCGAACCATGCCGCGTCGGCCGCCATCGTCGAACACGACGGCGGACTCGGTCAGCCGCGGTTGGCGCCCCTGGAGCAGCGCCGGACGCTGGTCCGCCAGTTCCGCGAGCGCGATCTGAACGCCCGACCACGCCAGCGCGCGGGCCTGGCCCCGGCCGAGCGACGCGGCAACCCCCGCCGACTCGGCCCGAGCCAGATGCAGGGCGGTGGTGCCGACCAGCGCGCCGATCATCACCAGCAGCAGCACCGCGAGGATCACCAATCCCGAGCGCCGGGTCATGGCAGAGCCTCCCGGGCCCCTGCGGACGGCGACGAGCGTCCCGCGGAGCCGGCCCCGGGATCGGCGGCCGGATCCGCGACGGCGATGGTTCGCTGCCGGTCCGGCGGCGCGTCCTCGCTCACCGCCGTTCCGGGCGTGCCGAACCACAGAGAGACTTCGATGGCTACGGGCAGTCGTCCGGCTGAACGGCTGTCGAAGGCGTCGAGCCACGCCACACCGTCGTGGTATCGGAATCGAGCCTTGGCGACCCTCGTCGAAAGGAGTTCCATGTCTCCCGCAGCCGGACCGGCCGCGTCGGTCCGGCGGGCCGCAAGCGAGGCGGCAGCCGGGTCCCAGCGGTACTCCGAGCGTTGCACGTCGGAAGCGCCGGCCGCCGCCGGCATCACACCACGGGTCAGCACCGTAAGCCGCGACGTGTCGCCCGCGACCCCGGGGCCGGATCGGCCGGCCACGAAAGTGCCGAGGAGTTCACGGTCCAGAGAATCGAACAGCAGCGCCGCGGTCTGGGCATCGGTCGATCGCTCAGTCAGAAATCTGCGCCGATCCTCGAGGTCGCGGAGGAACACCGACACGGCGGCCGTGAGCACCAGCAGAAGGCCCAGGGCGATCAGCACTTCGATCAGCGTGAATCCGCGGCGATGCCCCGGCCCTTTCCTCCGGCGGCGGGGGGCGCGGGCGCTCGGGCGGTCTGAGGGCAGACGCACCATCTGGCGCACGGTGTAGCTCGGTGCCCCCTGCAGATCGGGCCGCGCCGCGCGCACGGTCAGCAGGGTCAGCCCGGGAAACCCCGACCGCTCGGTGCCGATGTCGAGGGTGTATCCGGCGGGGGCCGCCGGGAACGCGCCCGCGCGCACCGGCCCGTTCAGTGTTCCCGGAGAATCAAGCCCGGCCTCGATGCGTGCCGCCGCGGAACGGGCGAGGTCCGCCACGCGCTGCTGCGTGATCGCCGCGGCGACCGACGCCGAGGCCTGACGCAGCACACCGAGGATGATGAGCCCCGCCGAGATGAAAATCGCCATCGCGATCAGGAGCTCAAGCAGCAGGGCGCCCCGGCCCCGATCCCTCCGGTGTCGGGCCCGACGGGGCGACCGAGGGGGTTTGGTCGCCGCGGCCGCGGGCGGCGGCTTCTGTTCGCGGGGCGGTGAGCCCGCCGGTGTCAGACGCCCGGTCAGGCGGTTCAGCGCAAGTGTGGCGCGTCGAGAACGCGAGTCGGTCAGGTCCAGCGAGGGCGGCCCGATGGCGGTGCCGTCGGGAAGGAACGTCAGGATCGGCACGGCCGCGCTATCGCTCGATCGCCGTGCGCCGTCCGGGGCGCCGGTGGCGGATTCGTCGGTCGCGGCACCGGCCGTGAGCGAAAACTCATCTCCCAAGACCAGCAGTTCTCGGCCGGCGTGGTCGGCTTCTGCCGAGCGGGCGTCCAACGCTCTGAGCACCAGGCGGCGTCCGTCGGCCGAAGGCGCGGCGACGACCGCGTACGCGCGGTCGTCCCTCATCGCCCGGGCTCGTGCATCGGCGAGCGCAGCCGACACCTGGTCCGCCGCCGCTCTCAGCCGCCGCTCGCCCGACGAGCTGATGAGCGCGGGCGTCGCCAGCACCACGAGCGCCGCGACGATGCCGATCGCCACGAGAATCTCGACGAGCGTGAACGCGCTGCGCGGCCAATTGCCACGGCCGGGCGGCGGCCCGGGAGCCGCTCGTGCTCGGATATGCCGTCTCATGCAACCGCCGGCTGAGCAAGGGGCAGGGTGCGCGGCGTGTCGGCGCTGCGACGCCAGAGGTCGTGCACCGCGAAATCGTCACGGGACGCGGGATGATCCGACCGGGTGTGGCACCCTCGTGACTCCGACCGCCAGGCCGCCGAGCGCGTGACCAGAGCGCCGGCCAGCAGCATGTTCTGAGCCTCCCAGCCCGTCAGATCGTCGAAGATCTTGTCGAGGGTATACCGGGCCCAGAAGTTGAACATCTCCAGCACATCGTCGAGCTTCGGCCCCGATCGTTCGACCCCGACGTTCCGCCACATCACCGAACGGAGGGACGAACGCACGTCGGCCAGGTCAAGCTCGCCCGAGGGCGAGATCGGGATGTCGGAGATCACCTGCACCGGACCCTGGCGGGCCGGCGTGCCCCAAGCGTTGGACTCCGACCGCATCTCCACGCAGGCCTCTCCCGCGGCATGGCCGAAGACCAGCGCTTCCAGCAGCGAGTTCGAGGCCAGCCGGTTGGCCCCGTGCAGGCCGGTGCTCGCGGCCTCTCCGACCGCGTACAGCCCGGGGACATCGGTGCGACCGGTCCAATCGGTGCGGACACCGCCGACCATGTAGTGGGCCGCCGGATTCACAGGAATGAGATCCCGGGCGGGGTCCAGATCGAACCTGCGCAGGTTGGCGGAGATGCCGGGGAAGCGGGCCGGGAAGTCGCGCAGATGCCGGCAGTCGAGCCACACGTGCGACAGCGACTGCTCGGCCAGCTTCCTGGCGATCGCCAGCGACACCACGTCGCGCGGAGCGAGTTCGGCCAGTTCGTGCTGCTCGGGCATGAAGCGGTGCAGATGCTCGTCGAGCAAATACGCGCCCTCGCCGCGCACCGCCTCCGAAATCAGCGTGCGGGCCGCTCCCGCCACGTAGAGGGTGGTCGGGTGAAACTGCATGAAGGCCAGATCGGCGAGGGTGGCGCCCGCTCGATAGGCTAGCGCCAGCCCGTCGGCAGTTGCCACGGGAGGATTGGTTGATTCTCGCCACAGCGCCCCGGCTCCGCCGCTGGCCAGGATCGTGGCCCGGGCCCAGATCATCTGCAGGCCGTGCTTGGGGTGGTGCGTGATCGCGCCCATGACCGGCGAACCCGGCGCGTTGGAGGGCGTGAGCAGATCGATCGCGAAGCAGTTCTCGAAGAGGCGCACGGTGTCGCACTGCCTCGTGCGCTCGAGCAGCGCATCGGCGAGGGCACGCCCCGTGGCGTCGCCGTCGGAGTGGATGATCCGCCGGAAGGAGTGCCCGCCCTCGCGCCCGAGGTCGATGTGCTTCTGGGCGTCCAGATCGGGCCGGAACCCCCAGGCCATCACGCGACGAATCGCGGACTCCGCCCGCTCCACCGTGAAGCGGACCACCGGCTCGTCGCACAGCCCGGCGCCGGCGACGAGCGTGTCGCGCACATGGGCCTCCGGCGAGTCGTTGGCGTGATCGAGCGGCACCGCGATGCCCCCCTGCGCCCAGGCGGTGTTGGACAGGCCGAGTTTTCCCTTGGCCAGCACGATCACATCGCCGTGGGCCGACGCGGCGATCGCCGCCGAGAGCCCCGCCGCCCCGCCGCCGATCACCAGCGTGTCGGTGAAGATCTGCGGCAGAAGGATCGACCTGAACGGGATCAGGTAGCGTCGCTGGTCGAAAAGCGGGTGCATGCGCGGTCCTAGTTTACGGGGCCGGGTAGGTGGCGCACGTGCGGTCGGTCTCCCAGACGGTCACCTCTCTCAGCTCGGCCGCCCCCCCGGACGCCGCCCGGACCTCCGGCGCCAGGAGGTCGAAGCACACCCTCGCGATGTTCTCGACACTCGGGATCAGCCCCCGCGGCGGGGTGAATTCCGGCACATCCGAGTTCAGATGCCGGTGGTCGAATCGCTCGATGACCACGGCGTCGGTGAGACGCTCGAGGTCGAGGAGAGTGAAGGCTTGGCCCCCCGACGAGATCTTCACGGCCACCGCAGGCTCGACCTGGTAGTTGTGCCCGTGCCCCGTCGGGTTGTTGCACTTGCCGAACATGCGGCGGTTCTCGGCGTCCGACAGCGCCGGGTTGTGCAGCCGGTGAGACGCCGCGAAGTCAAAGCGCTGCCGCAGCACCACGAAGTCTTTCTGGCTCATCGCGCACTCCACGGAATAGAACGGGCTGAGCCGCCACCGGACGCGCTCGACGCGGCCGTCCAGCAGCCCGGCGACACGCCCGGCGAGGTCCGGCAGAATCTGCCCGGGCTCGATCTCGGGGGTGCGATCGCAGGCCGCGGCAATCACCGGTATGGCCGCTTCCCTGACGGCGCGATCGATGTCCTTGATGTCCAGCAGGTAGCAGGAGGCGTCGTCGGGCTCGCCGCGGCATTCGACGTCGATCTCGTAATGCCGCCCAAGGCCGGCCATCGGCGGCGACGCCGCATAGCCGTTGTAGCCCCGGCCCTTGGGGCTCCCCGACGTTACGCCCGTGCCGGGAGGGTTGATCGCAAACCGAACCGTGCGTCTGAGCCGCAGCATCGATCGAAGCCTAGGCTGGAACAGCGGGTCGACCGGCCCCGGTCCCCGAAAACCGAGAAGGAATCAGCGATGACGACGACCCAGAAACCCATCCGCCTCGCGCTCGGCATCGGCCTCGCGCTCGCCGCTGCCTCGGTCGTGTCGGGGGTTGCCGAGCCTCCGAGCGAGTCGCGCCCGGGCTCGACCGACGCCCAGCCCGCCAAGCCCGCGGCCAAGGACCCCGCCTATGTGCTCGACCACGAGATGAAGCTCATCGACGGCACCCCGCAGCGGCTCGATGGCTTCAAGGGGAAGGTCATCCTGATCGTCAACACCGCCAGCAAGTGCGGGTACACCCCGCAGTACGCAGGGCTCGAGAAGCTCTACGCCGACCACAAGGACAAGGGCCTGGTCGTCCTCGGCTTCCCCGCCAACAACTTCGGCTCCCAGGAGCCCGGCAGCAACAAGGAGATCGCCGAGTTCTGCTCGAAGAGCTACGGCGTGAGCTTCCCGATGTTCGAGAAGATCTCCGTCGCCGGGAAGGACAAGCATCCCCTCTACGAGCAACTGGCGTCCCAGGCCGCGCCGATCGGCGGCGACCCGAAGTGGAACTTCACCAAGTTCCTCGTCGACCGCTCCGGCCACGTGGTCGCCCGCTACGACTCACGGGTACGCCCCGACGACAAGCAGATGGTCGCGAAGATCGAGGAGCTGCTGAAGGCCGAGGCTCCGGCGTCCAAGCCGGCGGGCTGACCGCGATCGGCCCGCTCGCCGTCCGGCGGGGCGACGATACGCTTAGGCGGTGCCGTCGTTCCGCTACATCGCCGTCAACGGTTCGGGGCAACGCGTCAGCGGGACGTTGAACGCCCCGGACCAGCGGTCGGTCCTCGCCGAGCTCGAGCGGCAGCGGCTGACCCCGGTCGAGCTCTCCGAGCAGCGGCTCTCCCTTGGCAGTGGACCGGCGGGAGTGATAGGGTCGGCCAGCGCCGGCGCCGACCGCAGACCGGTGCGCGTCCCGATCGCCCGGCTTGCGAGCGCCTACGGCCAGATTGGCGATCTGCTGAAGGCCGGGGTCCCGCTCCTGAGGTCGCTCCGGGTGATCGCCAACCGCCGCTCGGCCCCGGGGCTTGCCGCGGTGTTCAAGGAGCTCGCCGACGCCGTCGAGACCGGCGATGAGCTGGCCGCCTCCATGGCCAGGCGCCCGGAGACTTTCCGCCCGGTCCACATTGCGATGGTGCGCGCCGGCGAGAAAGGCGGATTTCTCGAACAGGCCCTGCACCGCCTCTCGCGGTTTCTCGAGGGTCAGGTCGAGCTGCGCCAAAAGGTCGTCGGGAATCTGATCTACCCCGTCGCGATCATGGTCTTCGGCGTGGTGCTGCTGCTCGCGGTCCTGGTGTTCTTTGTGCCGCGCTTCCAGGCGATGTTCGCCGACCTCGAGCTCAACGCTCTGACGCGCGTGGTGTTCGCCCTCAGCACGGCCGTCACCGCCTACGGGCTTCTCGCCGCGATCGCCGCCGGCGCGGCGGCGGCCGGGTTGTTTGTGCTGCTCCGCCGACAGTCCGTCCGGGATCGGCTCAGCGACTTCGCTCTGGGTCTCCCCGTGGCCGGGCCGCTTCTGCGAGCGCTGGCCATCGCCCGGTTCTGCCGCATTCTGGGGACGCTGCTCGCCAGCGGCGTGCCGGTGCTCGGGGCTCTGGCCATCGCCAAAGACGCTGCGGGCTCCCAGCGTCTCTCCGCCGGGATCGCCGACGCCGCCGAGGCGGTGCGAGCGGGCCAACCCCTGAGTGTCCCGCTGGGCAAGACCGGCCTCTTTCCCGACGATGTTCTGGAGATGGTGTCGGTGGCCGAGGCGGCCAACAACCTCGAGGGGGTTCTCACCACGATCGCCGACACGCTGGAGGCGCGGGTCGATCGCCTGCTCACCAACACCATCCGGCTCATCGAGCCGGCGATGCTGCTGATTCTGGGCCTGTCCATCGCCCTGGTGGCCCTGGCGCTGATTCTGCCCATGCTCCAGTTGACCGGGGGAATCCGCGTATCTTGAATCCCCGAGGGGCGTTCGGCGCTCCCGGCCGTCGCACGTTCTGCTCCGCCCCTCGATCAGTCACGGAGGTCAAGGTCATGCCGACCCGATCGATCCAACGCGTCCGCTTGGGCTTCACCCTGATCGAGGTCATGATCGCCATCGCGATCGTCGTCGTGCTCGTCGGGATCGTCGCCGTCAATGTGATGGGCCGGAAGAAGGAGGCCGACACCGGGACGGCCAAGATCGCCCTGGCCCGTATGTCCCAAGCCCTCGACGAGTTCAAGCTCGTCTTCGACCGGTACCCCTCGGACGACGAGGGCCTCACCGTGCTCTGGGACAAGAGCAAGCTGCGCGTCGACAACGACCAGGCCGCGGATAAGTGGCGCAAGTTCGTCACCCAGCCCTCGCCGAACGACCCATGGGGCCGTCCTTGGAACTACCGGGCTCAGTCCGAACACGGCAACGAATACGACCTGTGGTCGGTGGGTCCCGACGGACAGGACGGGAACGCCGATGACGTCGCCAACTGGTCCGGCGATCAGGGGGCCGACGGCGGATCGTCCGGCAGCGGGACGGGCGGACGGCCCTCGGGTGCATCGACGCCGGTTTCGGGGGGCTCATCGTCCGGCCAGCCGCGGTGACGCCGCGGTGCGTGCCTGCCGGGTCATCCTGATCGCCTGCGGCTTGGTCGCCGGTTGCGCCGAGGAGCGGCGGGTCATCAGCGTGAGCGGGGGGCTCCAGAGCATCAGCGGATCGGTCGGGGGAGAACGTGGCGAGTCGCAGGCCGCAGCGCCCAAGCGATCGGGACCCGGGGAGAACCCCTGGGAGCGGATCGTGGCGCCGATGGACACGCTCCGCGAGGCCGGGCAGCCGGTCGACGGACGCCCCCTCCGACGGACGCTCGACGACGGCTCGATCCACCTGATCTGCCACACGCCGCGGCAGCTGCTCGTGCACCTTTTCGAAACGCTCCGCGACGGCGAGATGGGCCTGCTCGAAGCGCAGGTGCTGTCCGATCGGCTCAAGGAGGAGTACCGGGCCCTTGGTCGCCCCGAGAGCGACGTCGCCAGATGGCTGCTGGACAACCGCAAGGACATCTTCGAGACCCTCTCCAACCTGCCCGGTGGAGAGATGACTCCCGGCACCTATCTGGAGACGATCGCCCGCAACACGTTCCGGCTCACCGTGCCGAACGCTCGCGAGCTCGGGCTGCGTTTCAGCAGTCTGGAGTTCACGATCGAACGCGGCGGTTTCCGCTTATTGCTGATCTCGTGAGTGCCCAGTTTGGGGTGTTCTGGACCGGCTGTGCCTCGGCGCGATCCCGCCGAGTGCTCAGAGACGAATCCGCCGGGTCGGGCTCAGGCCGCATCAGGCGGCTCGATGCCCCACCCGCATCCGTCACCAGATTGCGCGGCGGATCTTCGGTGGCGGGGTCGGCCGCGACGAGCCGGGCTCGCGACAGTGTGGACCCCGGCGGAGCAGGCACCAATCGAAGGGGTGCGAAGCGGAGAGAGTGGGATTCGAACCCACGGTGAGGACAAGCCCCACACTGGTTTTCGAGACCAGCCCTTTCAGCCGCTCAGGCATCTCTCCGAAGGGGCCGAGATGGTACCGGCCGCGGGCGGGGTGTTCAAGGCTGCTGATTGGGATTCGGTCGGGGTCCCGGGTGCCGCTCGGGAGTTCCCTGCGGCGGCGGAATACAGTGTGAAACCCCGAAGAATTGGTTCCCAACGATCTCCCAGAACGGCCGCGGCGCGGCCGGGTTGACGCACCGGAGAGCCGCCATGCTGACCATCATCGCTGAGTACCCGGCACTCATCGCCGCAACGGCAGCCGGGGCGGCCAATGAAGCGACCTCCCGGTCTGACCTGCTGCACTTCATCGACCAGAACTTCTTCTGGCTCATGGTGGGCATGATCACGATCATCGCCATCGTGCTCAGTTCGGTGAAGGAGATCGTCAACACCCGGTCGCGCGAGCGCACCCGCCGGGAGATCGCCGCGTACATCGCCGAAGGGTCGATGACGCCCGAGCAGGGCGAGCGGCTGATGGCGGCGGGGAAGCGGTCGAATCGATCGAATGTCTGACGTGGTGCCTGGCCCAGGAGGTTCGTGATGGCCGCTGGTGAGAACATCGTCCTTCCCGCGATCGCGATCGGTGGCGGGTTGCTCGTGGCGATCGTCGCGATCGTCTTCAGCGCGGTGTCGGCGATGGTTCGCTCGAGCAATCGCGAACGGACGCGTCGGGAAATCGCGGCGTATGTGGCCGAGGGGACGATGACCCCGGAAGAAGGTGAGCGGCTGCTCAAGGCTGGCGCCGAGGAAGGCCGCTCCTGCGGGTGGGGCAAGCCCACGGCCTGATCAACACCCGGGTCATGTTCAGACCAAAAGATCGATGAACCGACCGGTGGCCGACCGGGTCAGGATGTCGGTTTTCGGCGTTCGCGCGGCGGAGATGCGGGCGAGTCGATGTTCATCGGCTCCGAGCTCTTCCGAGCGATCGGGGGTGTCATTCGCGCGGCCCGTCCGGTGGGCTTGACTGCACGGGTGGCTCCGAGGGCCGCCTCCGCGGTCTGTTCCGGCCAATGCCGGCCCGCCGCGGCGCTCATCGGGGGTCTCGCGGTTGCTCTTGTGCAGGTGGGCCCAATAGGGGAGGAGGCCGGGCAGCGTGGGGCACCGCGCCAGTTCCTCGTCGGTCGGCGATACCGGTGCCGCGGCCGGCTTGGGCGGGCACGCCGGCGGCGGGCAGGCCTCGCGGGCCGGCAGCCACGGCGGCAGGTTGGGTCCGTCGATACGCACGCGGATCACGGTTCGAATCCCGTGCCAGTCCGCTCGTGCCCGCTGCGGCCGATAAACTCCCGGCTCACGCGGCCTGTCATCGTGCGCCTGGGGCGGGAGGCGAGCATTCGGTGATGCCGCGGCGCGTCGACGTCGGATCCACGCAACGTGCTCACCAGCGAACTCGACTACGACCTGCCCGAGTCCCTCATCGCCACACGTCCGGCCGAGCCGCGCGATGCGTGCCGGCTGATGGTGGTCTGGCGGTCCGATCCCGGTCGGGTGGAGCACCGTGTGTTCCGCGACCTCCCCGGCTACCTGCGCGCCGGCGATACCCTGGTATTCAACACCTCCGCGGTTCTTCCGGCTCGTCTCTCGGGGGTGCGGGCTGATACCGGCGGCAGGATCGATGGGCTGTTCGTGCGTGCCGTCTCTCCCGGCGTCTGGGTGGTGCTCTTGAGGGCCAGCAACCGACTGCGGCCCCGCACGCTCGTCGAGCTGCGGACCCCGCAGGGCAGTGGCGGTGGGTTCGCTCTGGAACTGCTCGAGCGTGACGAGGACTCCTGGCGGGTTCGGCTCCACCGGCGTGTGGGTGACTCGTGGGCGGGCTGTACGGCGTCGGAGGCCGACGTGCTCGCGGCGGTCGGGGCCACGCCGCTCCCGCCGTACATCCTCAAGGCCCGGAAGGACCACCAGGGACGGCCGGACGAGGACCAGGACCGGGAGTGGTACCAGTGCGTGTACGCCGACCGCGCGAAGGCCGGCAGCGTCGCGGCCCCGACCGCGGGTCTGCACTTCACCCCCGGCCTGCTCGACACCGTCGCCGGCGCCGGGGTTCGACGGGCGGACGTCGTGCTGCACGTGGGTGTGGGAACTTTTAAGCCGATCGACGCGGCCACCGTCGAGGCCCATGACATGCACGAGGAGTGGGTGGATGTGCCCGGGGCCGCCCTCGCCGAGGTTCAGGCCACCCGCCGCAGGGGCGGCCGGCTGGTGTGCGTCGGTACCACGAGCGTGCGGGCCATGGAGAGCCTCCCGGAAGGCTGGGAGCTCGACACCGGCCTGGCCGAGACCGGCTTCCAGACGGCCACGCGGCTGTTCATCACCCCGGGGTTCCGCTACAGGCAGACGCAGGGTCTGATCACGAATTTCCACCTGCCGCGCTCGACGCTTCTGGCGATGGTGGGGGCCCTTTTCGATGGTGGCGTGCCCCGCCTGATCGAGCTCTACCGCCTGGCCGTCGGCGAGGGGTACCGGTTTTACAGCTACGGCGACGCGATGCTCATCCTGCCCTGACGTGTCCCGGCCGGGCGGGCTGGATCGGTGGGGTAAACTGGGCGTCCGAACGGCACCGGACGGGAGACCTCCCGCGGCGGGCGGTGTGACCGGCGTGATGAGAGCGAGCATGAACCTCGACGAACTGCTGAACGGCCTGGACGCGGCCCTCGAGAGCGTCGCCGACCGCGGCGTCCGGATCTGCGACATCACCGAGGACAGCCGCACCGCGATGCCCGGCTCTCTCTTCGTCGCAAGGAAGGGCACGAAGACCGATGGGCACCGGTTCATCGCCGACGCGGTGCGGGCCGGTGCCGTCGCCGTGCTCACCGACTCGCCGATCGACCCGGCGCTGCTGGCGGGCCTCCCCGCCCGCCCGGCGGTCGCCATCTCCGCCGATGTCGCCGGCTCGGCGGCCCGGGCGGCCGAGCGGTTCTTCGGCAGCCCGTCGCGGCGCATGTTCCTGATGGGTGTCACGGGCACCAACGGCAAGACCACGATCGCGCACGTGACGTGGAAGCTGCTTAACGCCGCGGGCGTGCGGTGCGGCCTCATCGGGACCGTCTGGATCGACGACGGCACCGAGGTGGCCGAGGCGGTCATGACGACCCCGCCGGCGACGGAAATCAGCCAGACGCTGGCGCGCATGCTCGAGTCCGGCTGCCGCGCCGCCGCGATGGAGACGTCGAGCCACTCGCTCGACCAGCGTCGGGTGGCGGGTCTCTCGTACCGCTGTGCCGTGTTCACGAACCTCACCGGCGACCATCTCGACTACCACGGGACGATGGAGAACTACGCCGCGGCCAAGGCCCGGCTCTTCGAGATGCTCGCGCCCGACGCCACGGCCGTCGTCAACGCGGAGGACCCGTGGTGCGCCCGCATGATCCGCGATTGCCGCGCCCGCGTTCTGCGGTGCGGTGTGGGCGACGGGGCCGATCGGGCAACAGGGCTCGACTGCCGGGCCGTCGGCGGCGAGATGAGCATCGAAGGAACGGCGGCCCGCTTCGCCGGGCCGTGGGGCGAGATCGCGTGCACGGTGCCGCTCGTCGGCCGCCACAACCTGATGAACCTGCTCCAGGCCATCGCGGTAGCCCACACCGCCGGGGTGCCGCGCGACGCCATCGCCGCGGCCATCCCGGCCATCGAGGCCCCGCCCGGCCGTCTCGAGCGCGTGACGCGCCCGGGCGCCCGCGACGACTACGCGGTGTTCGTCGATTACGCCCACACCGATGATGCCTTGGTCAATGTGCTCTCGGCCGTGCGCCCGATCGTGCGATCGACGGGCGGTCGGCTGCGGGTGGTCTTCGGCTGCGGCGGCGACCGGGACCGCACGAAGCGGCCGCGCATGGGCCGCGTCGCGGCCGAGCTCGCCGACTCTTTCATTGTCACCAGCGACAACCCGCGCACCGAGGACCCGGCCTCGATCGTGAAGCAGGTGATCGAGGGGGTCCCCGGGGAGGCACGCCCGCGCATGCACGTCGATATCGAGCGCGACCGCGCCATCGAGCGGGCCGTGAACGACGCCGACCCGGGCGATGTCGTCGTCATCGCGGGCAAGGGGCACGAGACTTACCAGCTTCTCCCCGACGGCCGCGGCGGAATCGTTCGGCGCGACTTCGACGACCGCGTGCACGCCCGCCGCGCGATGGAGGCGCGGGCCGCCGGGCGCGACGGGGCCCGGGCGATGTCCGGCGGGGCCGCCGGTCAGGAGACGATGCGGTGACGTTCTGGACCTACGAAGGTGTCCGCACGGCCGCCGGGGGCGCGTGGATCGTGCGTCCCGCCGCCCCGGAGGGCGGGATCGCCGGCCTGTCAACCGACACGCGCGAGCTGAAGGCTGGCCAGGCCTTTCTCGCGCTGAAGGGCGCCAGGTACGACGGCCACGCGTTCCTGGCGCAGGCCGCCGCCGCCGGGGCCGGGCTGCTCATCGTCTCCGAACGCTCGGCCGTGACACCCGGGCTTGCGGCGGGCCAGACCCCGGTGCTGCTCGTGCCCGACACCCTCGCGGCGCTCGTGCGCCTCGGCACGGCGTATCGCCAGTCGCTGGAGGGCTGCCGCGTGGTGGCGGTCACCGGCTCGGCCGGGAAGACGACCACGGTCCGGCTGATCGACAGCGTGCTCCGCACCCGGCTCCGTGGCTCCGCTTCGGTGAAGAGCTTCAACAACATCATCGGGGTGCCCATCACGGTCCTGCGGGCCAGGCCCGGCGATCAGTACCTCGTGTGCGAGGTGGGCATGAACGCCCCGGGCGAGATCGCGCCCCTCGCCGAGATCAGCAGGCCCGACATCGCGGTGATCACGCTCATCGGGCGTGCGCACATCGAGGCCTTCGTCGATCACGGCGGCATCGCGGGCATCGCCCGCGAGAAGGCTTCGCTGCTGTCGGGGGTCCGTCCGGGCGGCGTGGCGGTCGTGACCGCGGATTCTCCGCATCTGCCCGAGGCGCTCAGGGCCCACCAGGTCCCCCTGATCACGTTCGGCCGCAGTGAATCTGCGGATCTGCGGCTGACCGCGGTCGATCACGCCGACCTCGGCGGCGGGCAACTGGGGCTCCGGTTCACCGTCAACGGGCGGCAGACCTACGAAGTGCCGCTCGTCGGCACGCACAACGCGACCAACGCCATCGCGGCCATCGCCGTCGGGCGCCGCTGCGGCCTCGACGACGAGGCGATCCGCGAGGGGCTGCGGCGCGCCCCGGCGCCCGAGATGCGGATGCAGCGGCGCGTCTACCCGCTGACCGCCGCGGGCCGCCGGGGGGACGTCGAGCTGTACAACGACGCCTACAACGCCAGCCCCGAGTCGATGCTCGCCTCGCTGCGGACCTTCGCCGAGATCGTCGGCGGCCGGGCGTCGGCGAACCGCAAGGTGCTCATCCTCGGCGACATGCTGGAAATGGGGGCCGAGTCCGAGCGGGTGCACCGAGAGGTTGGGCGGGCGATCGCCGACGGGATCGCCGGGCGTGCCGACTGGCTCGTCGCCATCGGGCCGGCCGCCCGGTACCTGGGCGAGGAGGGCCGGTCCGGCGCCTCCGAGACCCTGCTGATCCCCGAGCTGACCGCCCCGCGCCTCGACGATCTGGTCGGCCGTCTGCTGCCGGGCGACTGCGTCCTGCTGAAGGCTTCCCGAGGCATGGGGCTGGAGCGCGTCGAGCAGGCGCTGGCCCGGCTGAGCGCGGCGTCGCAAGCCGAACCCAAGCTCGGCGGCCGCCCCTCCGCGGCGCCGAAAGGCGGGGGGCGCTGCGGCTAGCCAGGTTCATGCCCGGCCTACCCCCTGACCGACGAATCTGGGGCCCGGCGCCGCGACCACGGCCCCGGACCGGAGCGTCCCCCGACCGACGATGCTGTACGCCCTCTGGGAATTGACACGGGAATGGCTGAGGCAGCACGAGCTGCACCGCCCCTTCATGGTCATGGACCAGGTGGGCTTCCGGGCGTTCGGCGCCGGCGTGGTGGCGTTCGCGCTGGTGCTCGTCTTCGGGCGGCGGGTCATCCGCTGGCTGGCCGCCAAGAAGATCGGTGATCAGGCCAAGTTCGACGTGGCCGCCCTCGACGCGGCCCTGAAGACCAAGGCCAACACCCCCACGATGGGCGGCCTGCTCATCTGCGGTTCGATCGCCGCGGCGGTGGTTCTGCTGGGCGACCTCCGCAACAGCTACGTGCAGGCGGGCCTCATCGTGCTCATGTGCTTCGCCGCCATCGGCGGCGTCGATGACTGGCTGAAGCTCACAGGGGCCTCCCGCGACAAGTCGGCCCGGCAGGGCTTCTACTCGTGGGAGAAGCTGGTGTTCCAGCTCGGCATCGCCACCCTGATCGGCTGGTTCGTCTACCGGGCGGGCGGGCAGGGCATGGAGCAGCACGCCGAGAGCCTGAACCGGATGGCCCACGTGCTCAACCTGCCCTTCCAGAAGACCTACGACACCGGCCGGCCGCCGGCGCCCTTCCCCGCCAGCCCGCACCTGGTCTACCTCGGCGTGATCCCCTTCATCATCCTGATGGTGCTCATGACCGCCGGGATGTCCAACGCCGTCAACATCACCGACGGCATGGACGGCCTGGCCTCGGGCTGCGCGGCCATCGTGTCCATCGGTCTGGTCGCGCTCTGCTTCGTCGCCGGGAGCGAGGAGTGGGCGGGCGACCTGCTCGTGCCCTATGTCCCGGCCGCCGGAGAGTTGTCGGTTCTGGCGGCGGCCCTTGGCGGGGCGTGCCTGGGCTTTCTGTGGTGGAACGCCTCCCCGGCCGCGGTGTTCATGGGCGACACCGGCTCGCTGTCCATCGGTGCGCTGCTGGGCTACATCGCGGTGGTCATCCGTCAGGAGTACGTTCTGCTGATCATGGCGGGCGTGTTCCTGCTGGAGATCACCAGCGTCGTGCTGCAGGTCGGCGTCTTCAAGTACACGCGCCGACGGTACGGAGAGGGCCGCCGGGTGTTCCGCTGCGCGCCGTACCACTGGCATCTGCACATGGGCGGGTGGCCCGAAACAAAGATCGTTGCG
The DNA here is from genome assembly GCA_016742075.1 of Phycisphaerales bacterium. Classification (GTDB taxonomy): domain Bacteria; phylum Planctomycetota; class Phycisphaerae; order Phycisphaerales; family UBA1924; genus JACVCL01. The sequence continues at coordinate 116,132 of JACVCL010000001.1, read as the reverse complement.
CGGTTCTGGATCCTGACGATCGTGCTCGTCGCCGGGGCGCTGGCCACGCTGAAACTGCGGTAGCGCCGGCATCCCGGGCCGTCGGCGGGGTGCTACCCTCTCCGTCCAGTGGCGACCCGTCGCACCGTCGAAATCCCGGACACCGATCTTGCCGAGCTGACCGGCCAGATCGCCGAGATCGACCGCTCGGCCGGCGTCATGGAAGACGCCGACGTCGGCCGCATCCGCGGCGGCAAGCTCGCCGGCAAGACCATGTGGGCGGCGATCGGCGCCCTGTCATGGCCGGTCCTCATCACCAGCTTTCTCGATGCCTCGGTGGGCCTCGTCGCCACCATCCTGGCAACCGGGCTGTCGGTCGACGCCGCCGACGGCGTGGGGGCGGCGGCGTACGTGGTGTGGTTCGCCGCGAACCTCGCTCTGGCCATCGGCGTGGCGGCCACGGCCATGGTGTCGCGCGCCGTGGGCCGCAACCGTCTGGGCGTCGCCAACGCGGCGGTCGGCCAGTGCACCCTGCTGGCGATCGTGGGGGGGCTGTTCTTCGCCGCGACGCTCTTCGCGGCGGCGCCGCTGTTCGCCGATCTCATGAAGCTCAAGGGTCACGCCCGCGCTGAAGCGATTCTCTACCTGCGCATCGCCGCGGCCGGGGTGCCCCTGCTGACGTTCATGGAGGCCTCGATCTGCGCCATCCGCGGCGCGGGAGACGCCGTGCGGCCGATGCTCACGCTCGCGGCGGCGAACGTGGTGAACATCGTCGTCAGCTTCCTGCTGTCCGGGGTCGACATCACCTGGAGCAGTGTCGACGCGGCGGGCCGCGCCACCCGGCACGTGCTCATCCACAACCCGCTTTCGCTCGATCTTGGCGTGAAGGGGCTCGCCATCGGCACCGTCTGCGCCTGGGCGACGGCCGCATCGGCGCTGCTCGTCATCCTCGTGCGCGGCACGCACGGCCTGAGGCTGCGAGCCCGAAGGATGGCGCCGCACTGGCACACCATCCGCCGCCTCCTCGCCGTCGCCGTTCCGAACTTCGGCGAAACCTTCGGCATGTGGTTCGGGAACTTCCTGACGATCCTGATGGTCGGGTGGATGGGCGCCGAAGGCCTCTACGGCGCCCACATTATCGCGGTGCGGATCGAGGCGTTCAGCTTCCTCCCCGGCTTCGCGATGGCCCTGGCCGCCGCGACGCTCACCGGCCAGTACCTCGGCGCCGGGTCCGTGGCGCTGGCGCAGCGGGCCGCCCTGCGGTGCGCGACGATAGGCATGCTCATCATGGGCGTGTTTGGCCTGGTCTTCATGCTCGCCCCGAGGCCGATCTCCGGGCTGCTGAGCTCTCAGGACGTCCACCTGCACCTGGTCCCCCAGCTGCTCATCGTGTGCGGATCGGCCCAGGTGCCCTTCGCGCTCGCGACGGTTCTGCGCGGGGCGCTCCGCGGCGCCGGCGACACGCTCTCGGCGATGATTATCACGATCGTCAGCACATTCCTGATCCGTTTCCCGTTGGCGTGGATCTGCTGCGGCGTCGACATGCGCATCACCGACGACTGGATCATCCGAAATCCGCTCGGCGGACCGCTCCAACGCATGGGCTTCGATCCGCTCGTCGGATTCTGGATGGGCCTCTGCGCTGAGCTCTACGTCCGGGCGTTCCTGTTCGGCCTGGCCTTCTGGTGGGGGCGCTGGAAGCGCATCCGCATCTGAGGCGAGCCGGGGGCCGGACGATGACATGCCGCGCGGGGAGCGGGGCTCACGCCCCGACGCGCAGACGCTCGCCGTGGAACTCGGGCAGGCCGAGTTCGCGGATCTTCCACGTCGTCGCGTCGAGGTCGTACGCGGAACGGCGAACTTCGAAGGTCAGCCGCTCGGTATCGAGGATCGCCCAGGAGGCCCGCGGATCCCGATCCCGTGGCTGGCCGACCGCGCCCGGGTTCAGGATCATCCGCCGGTCGTCCGGCAGGGCCACCACCACCGAGCCGACCACCGGGTAAGCCCGCGCGGGGCCGGGCCTGCCTTCGGGTCGCGCGGCCTCCTGCGTGAACACGCTCGGCAGGTGCGTGTGCCCGACCACGCCGAGATGGGTCCGCAGGTGCTCGAAGCTCCGGGCGGCGGCCTCGGGCGTGTAGAGGTAGCTGAACCGGCGGGCGCTGAAGCACCCGTGCGCCAGCGACACCCCGGCGATCTCCGCCCGGTAGGGAAGCGAGCGCAGCACCGAAAGATGCCAGGGGTCCAGCCGCTGACGCGCAAACTCAACACCCGGACGCGCCCGGGTTCCGAGGGGCGACGCGGAGGTGTCGAGAATCAACGCCTCGTCATGGTTCCCCAGCACGGCCACGTCGCAGAGCTCGTGGACCGTCTCCACGCACCACTCCGGGTCGGGGCCGTAACCCACGATGTCCCCAAGGCAGGCGACGTGGTCGAGACACAGATCCCGGATCTCATCGACCACCGCCGCGAGCGCCTCGCGGTTGCCGTGGATGTCCGAGATGAGAGCGATCCGTGCCATAGAGGTGTGCTCGGGAATCTGCCGACTCAGCCGCGGCCGGAGGGACGTATCGGCCCGACACCGGGAGACGCGAGAGAACGCGGCGTCCGTCACGGGCCGCCGGGTTGTTCGGGAGTGCTCTCCCGCGGTTTCGCCCCGCCGGTTGGCGTGACGCCCCCAGTCTCGGCCGGGACATGTCCCGCGTCGGATAAGCGGAGCCCGCCCCGCCGGACCAGCCGTCATTGAACGAAAACGCCGCCGGCGGGTTGCAGGCGGCGTTCGGGAATTTGGGTGATAAGGCCGTGCGGCGAGACGGGTTCAGCGCTGCGGAGCCGTCGCGGGGCGCGGCGCCGACGGGGCTTGTGCGGCGGGCGCCGCCGGTGCCGGAGCGGGCCCGGCGGGATGGGCCGCCGGTGCAACCGGAGCCTCGGAAACGCCCGGCGGCGGCGTGGCCGGCTGCCCGCCCGTGGTCGCGGCCGCCCGGGCCTCGCGAGCCTTTACCGCTTCGATCTTCGCCTTGTCGGGCGCCAGGATGAGCGTGATCTGTTTACCGAAGAGCTTCGGCGGCACCTCGACCTTCGAGATGTCCGCGAGCTCCTTGACGATCTCGTCGAGGCGGTTGAACCCGATGTCCTTGTGGCTCAGCTCTCGCCCCTTGAACTTCTGGACGAACTGCACACGGTGCCCCTCCATGATGAAGCGCCGCGCCTGATCGACGCGGATGTCCACGTCGTGCTCGTCGATCTTCGCCGATCGGCCGAGGCGGACCTCCTTCATCTCGGCCGACTTGCTGGCCGCCCGCTGCGAGCGCTCCTTCTTCGAGAGCTCGAACTTGTGCTTCCCGTAGTCCATGATCTTGCAGACCGGCGGACGGACCTCGGGCTGGATCTCGACCAGATCCAGGCCGGCCTCCTGCGCCATGCGCAGGGCGTCGCGGGTCTCGATCACGCCCACCTGGGCGTTGTTCTGATCGATCAGCCGGATCGGCGTGAGCCGGATCTCGTGGTTGACGCGGGTCTTGCGGACGACGGGGCCGTCACGGCCTGGGAAGGGACGCTTGTTGATACTCGGGCTCCTGGAACGGGTACGGGGACCTCACCAGACTCACCAACCACCGCGCCGCCGCGGCGGACCGGAGTGAATCGACCGAATCGGGAAGAGCTTGCCCGGAAAACGAGTCATGACCGGAGCAACTTCGCGGCCGCCAAGTCACTTCTCGCGGCTCCGGGGAGCCTTACGGGAAGCGCCGGGTTGACGGAGCGTGTTTCGGCCAAAGGTCGTTCTCCGATCAGACCACTGTGGCCCCTCGCTGAGGGCACACCACAGCCCCTCCCTCCCAACCATTTACCATACCTGTAGATCGGCACCAAAGCAAGGCCCAAAGCGGCCATTCGCTGCCGATGAGTCTGGCGTGCGTACGCCCAACGGGGGGGCCGGGCGGCACGGCTGATGGCGGCGGTCACTGCGTCAGGACCGACAACTCGGCGCGTCGTTCGGCGATTTCTCGCCCGATCCGGTCCACGAACTGATCGAGCGGCATGCTGCCTGCGTCCTTCTCGACGCCCCGCACCCGCAGGCTCACCGCGCGCCCCTCGGCGTCCCGCGGCCCGACGATGAGCAGGTACGGGATCTTCCAGTCGGTGGCCGCCTTGATCTTGCCCTGAATGCGGTCGTTGCCGAGATCGGTGCTGACGCGGACCCCGGCCGCCCGAAGGGCGTCCTCGACCGTCCGGGCGTACTCATTGGTCTTCTCGCTGATCGGCAGCACCCGCACCTGCTCGGGCGCCAGCCAGGTGGGGAACGCACCGGCGAAGTGCTCGATGAGCACGCCGCAGAAGCGCTCCATCGAGCCGAACGGTGCCCGGTGGATCACCACCGGCCGGTGCGGGCGGTTGTCGGGCCCGGTGTACGAGAGGTCGAAGCGATCCGCCATGTTGTAATCGACCTGCACCGTGCCGAGCTGCCACTCGCGGCCGATGACATCCTTGACCACGAAGTCGATCTTCGGCCCGTAGAACGCCGCCTCGCCGGGCTCCTCCGAGAAGGGGACGCCCAGCGAACGCGCGGCGTCGCGGCAGGCCTGCTCGGCCTTGTCCCAGGACTCCCGCTTGCCAGTGTACTTGTCGGAGTCCGGGTCGCGCAAGCCGACGCGGACGCGGAAGTCCTTTATTCCGAGGGTCGCGAAAACGGTCTTGACCAGTGAGAGACAGCCTTGGATCTCAGCTGGGACCTGGTCTTCGGTACAGAACAGGTGGGCGTCGTCCTGGGTGAAGCCGCGCACGCGGGTCATGCCGTTGAGTTCGCCGGAGAGTTCCCAGCGATAGACAGTGCCGAACTCGGCCAGTCGCACCGGCATGTCGCGGTAGGAATGCGGGGCGGAGCCAAAGATCTTGGCGTGGTGGGGGCAGTTCATGGGTCTGAGCATGAAGCCGCCGAGGAGCTGATCATCGGGGAGGATGCGGTCGGGGGTGATGGTCTGGGTACCAGTGCGTTCGTTAATGCCGGCCGCGAGGCGGGCGCTGACGCCTTCGACGCGGTTGACCATCTCGGCGCAGGTGCAGCCCGAGGAGGAGAGCCTGTCGAGGTCTTCACGCTCGAGGAAGGGAGTGAACTGCTTGTCCTTGTAGTACGGGAAGTGGCCCGAGGTCTTGTACAGCTCGAGGCGCCCGATGTGCGGGGTGAATACCTCGGTGTACCCCTGCTTGCGCAGCTCGGCCGAGATGAACGACTGCAGCTCCTTGCGCACGATCGAGCCCGCCGGGGTCCACAGGATCAGGCCCTGCCCGACGGTCTCGTCGATGTGGAACAGCCGCAGGCGGGCCCCGATCACCCGATGGTCGCGCGCCGCCGCCTCCTCACGCTGACGGATGTACGCGTCGAGCTCCGCCTGCGAACCGAACGCGGTCCCGTACACGCGGGTCAGCCGGTCCGAGTTCTCGTCCCCGTGCCAGTAGCTGCTGGCCAGCGACAGGATCTTCACCGCGCCGATCCGCCCGGTGCTCGGCACGTGCGGGCCGCGGCAGAGGTCCTCCCAGTTCCTGCCCGGCTCTCCGGTGGCGTAGAACGAGAGCTTGGCGTCGGGGTCGGCCGCCAGAGCCCGCTCGGCGTTGTCGAGCTTGTACTTGTTCCCCTCGCGCTTGAGCCGGGCCAAGCAGGCGTCGCGGGCCTCTTCGTAGCGGGTAAACGCCCGGTTCTCTCCCAGGATCCCCGCGATTTCGGCCTCGATCGCCGCGAAGTCGCTCTCGCGCAGGTGGCGATCGTCCGGGAAGCGGATGTCGTAGTAGAACTTGTCTTCCAGGGGCGGGCCGTACACCAGCTGCGCCCCCGGCACGATGCGTTGGATCGCCTCGGCCATCACGTGTGCCGCCGAGTGCCGCATGAGGAATAGCGCATCGGGATCCACCGAGCCGTCCCGCTTCTTGTAGGTGACGATCGACACCGCCGCGTCTCGGTCGATGCGGGCGGTCAGGTCGCGGAGCTGGCCGTCGACCCGGATGCCCAGGGCGTCCTTGGCCAGACGCTGGCCGATCGACTGCGCCACCTCCGAGCCCGAGACCGGGCCGGGGAAGGACTTTTTGCTGCCGTCGGGAAGAGTGATGGTGAGGCTCATGCTGGGGCTCGTGGCTGGTGGGCTCGACGCGCAGGGCGAAGAGGGAGTGGGGGGACTCGGGTTGTAGCAGATCGATCGTTGGCGGCTAGGACAAGAAAAAACCCGGCCTTGGAGGCCGGGCTGGGGTGCTGAGGGGTCGTGAAAGGCGGTTCAGCGTCCCGTGCCCGGCCGGCGCACAGACCACGTCGTGGTCGAGGTCGTCGTGGCGGTCGGGAGCGGGCGATTCATGACCGGAGGCTAGGCGCGCCGGCGGCGGGCGGCCATGAGACCGGCGAGGCCGAAGAGCACGGCAGCGCCGGGGGCCGGAATGGCCCGGAACGCGGCCCACTGGACCACCAGCCGGGCGGTCCCCTGCATGCCGGGGCCCATCGAGCCGCGGGCATCGGCCTGCCCGAAGTTGCGGCTGATGTACATCTCCGCCGAGGAGTTGAAGACGATGCTGGTCGAGCCGCCCGTCTGGCTGATCGACGAGAGCACGTTGAAAGTGTCGTTGGCCGAGTAACCGACCGAGTTCGTCACGCTGCCCGGGCCAGCCGCGGCGACCACCGTGGTGTTCTTGAAAACGCTGTTCAGGCCGCTCGAGTTATCGCGGAAGATCTGCTGGCCGCCCGGGCCGGCCGCGACGTTGAACCCGAAGGGCACGTCGTAGTTGTTGCCAGGGCCGGCATCGTTCTGCTGGCTGATCCCGTTCATGTTGATGCGGTAGGTGTCGCCGGTGATCCCGCCGAAGCCGGTGGTGCTGAACCGGGCGTTGACATTGACGTCGACGCGGATCTCCGACCGCTGGCCCGAGGTGCCGCCGATGACCTTGATGAGCATCTCGTCGGCGCCGAAGCCCTGCGTGATCGACAGCGTGGCCGAGATCGGCACATACACGACCTGATTGAGGGTCGCCACCCCGCCCAGGTCACGGTTGGGGTTGTTCCACTGGGTCAGGCTGACCGAACGCCGCTCGGCCGCGGTGTACGGGAAGTTCGAGCCGTTCGCGGTGCTGATCGGGCCGTTGATGAACGGGCCGTTCGGGCCGGTGTAGCCGAAGTTGAAGAAGCGATACCCCGACGGGCCCGGGGGCGAGCCGGTGCCGTAGTTGCCGAACAGCTGCCGCTGCACGTACTGCTGCGTCGAGAGGTCGGTGCCCGTGAACCACGGCGTGTTGGGCTCGTTCAGGATGCCGTACGACGTGTCGGTGAACGGCCCGGTAGTCTGGCCGTTGAAGCCGCCGGTGCCCGTCTGGACGAATCCGGTGTCGTAGGTGCCGCCGGGGATCGACTGCCACGACCAACCGTTGGGGAGGGTCGTGTTCGTCGGTTGGGCGGAGACCGCGCCGGCGACGATCACCGGCGACAGGGCCGCGGCCACTCGGGCCGCGCGAACGATCTTCGTGGACATGCTGCCTCTTCCTTCCTCGTTGACGGCCGGAGCGGGCGGTAGCCCATGCCGGGTGACGTGTCACTAGGAAAATACCTAGGTCAGTGGCCTGAGTCAACGCTTCCGCCGGCCATTTCTTGTCCGATAACCAGGCCTCGGCAATTGGCGCCAGATCTCGGATCGGCGGTCCAGCCTTTGACCAATCCTCCGCTTGACGTCAAGATATTGGGGATATCCGCGGCAGCCCCTACCCGTCGTGGGTCACTGGCCGCCGGAGCAAGCCCCAGGCACCCCTGCGCCCGATGATCTGCCCGTACTGCGGCCACAACGATGACAAGGTGATCGACAGCCGGGCGAGCGAGGCCGGGCGGGTCATCCGCCGTCGCCGCCAGTGCCTTGGCTGCGACAAGCGCTACACGACGTACGAGCGGGTCGAGGAGACCGTCCGTCTGACGGTGATCAAGCGAGACGGCAGCAGGGTGCCCTTCAACCGCGAGAACGTCGCCCGGGGCGTCCGGGCCGCGTGCGGCAAGCGGCCGGTGCCCGAGGAGGCCAAGCTCCGTCTGGTCGAGGAAGTCGAGGACGAACTGCACCGCACCTACGACCGCGAGGTCGAGAGCCGGCGCATCGGCGAGCTGGTGGCGTCCAAGCTCCGCGACCTCGACGAGATCGCCTACGTGCGGTTCGCCAGCGAGTACTACCAGTTCCGGAACGTCGGCGACATCATGAAGCAGCTGGAGGAGCTCAACGCCCGCGTGCGCGATGTCAAGGACCAGCAGAGGCTCTTTGAGACGCCGGGGCGATGACCGCCGGCCCGGCGCGGATCACTTGTCCGCAACCGCCGCCTTGCCGCCGCCCTTTTTCTTCTCCTGGCTCGCGGCCTTCTTCTCCTGGCTGGCGGCGATGGAGTCTTTCAGGTCCTGCTCCATGTAGAGCAGAACGCTGCACGACGGGCACTTGGTGATGTCGCCCTTCTTGAGCAGCACCGAGACCTGCTCGATCGGCAGATGGGTGTAGCAGGCCCCGCACGTGTATTCGAGCGAGCGGCGGTCCTGTTCCTCGACCGCCGCCATCACGTTGTCGGGGTCGAGGGTCATCAGGTCGCTGTAGGCCTTCATCGCCTCTTTGGGCACCTGAGCGAGGGCCGCCGAACGCTCGTTTTCGAGCTCGGCCACGCGGTCCTTGATCTCGACCTCGCGCTCGTCCCGCTCCTTCCGGGCGACGACCCGGACCTTCTCCCGTTCGGTCCGAGCGGCCTGAAACTCGGCCAGCTGCTTCCGAAGGGCGTCGAGCTTGGTCATCGACTCCAAGGCCCGCTCCTCGATCTGCGAGCGGTCGGCCTTGAGCGTGGAGATTTCGGTCAGCAGGGCGCCGTGCTCCTTGCTGGTCTTGGCGGTGTTCATCCGCTCGCGGAGCTTCTCGATCTTCGCGTCGAGACCCTTGAACTCGTTCTCGTCGTTGTGGGCGGTGGCCTCGAGCTGACGCACCTGGCCGGCCAGAGCGTCGCTCTTGGCCGAGAGCTCGGCGAGCAGACGTTCCTGTTCCTTCAGGTACCCCTCGGCCTGCCTGAGGCGGGAGCGCAGACCTCTGAGTTGTTGATCCACCCGGTACAGTGCCAGCAGCTTCGCGGTTACGCCCATCCGAATCTCCGACTGCCCACCGTCCCAAGTGTATCACCGATCCCCGTCCCGCGGTGGCCGAACCGTCCGGCGGTCGCCGATCCACCGCTTCAGCCCGAGTGGGCGACGGCGATCAGCAGCCAGTAGGCCACGGGGGCCACGAGCAGCGGCGAGTCGAGCACGTCCATGACCCCGCCGAAACCCGGCAGGGCGCCGGAGTAATCCTTGATCCCGGCATCGCGTTTCAGCAGGCTCGCCATCAGGTCGCCCGCCTGACCCACCAGCCCGAAGACCATCCCCAGAATGGCTCCGGTGAGCAGGTCAGGCCGAACCGAAAGCTGGCAGCGTCCGCACAGCCACGCTCCCAGCACCCCCAGACCGGTCGAGACGGCCAGGCCGCCCAGCAGCCCTTCCACCGTCTTCCCGGGGCTCAGCCAGGGGATGAGCTTGGTCCGGCCGATCGCCCGCCCCGTGAAATAGGCCCCGGAGTCGAACATCTTGGTGATGATGATGACGCCCAGCATCACCCAGGCGTCGAACTCCTTCCGCAGCGCCAGCACCAGGCCCCCCATCAGCCCCACCCAGACGAACGCCAGAAGGGTCATCGCCGCGCTCTTCGAGACACCCTCCACCTCCTGGTGCCGCGAGTAGTAGATCAGGGCGCCCAGGAGCACCACAGCGGCCACCGTGACGGTCACCGCGATGCCCGACACCCGCCCCGCCTCGCCGCGGGCGAAACTGGCCGTCAGCACCCCCGCGACGATCGCCGTGCACGTGACGAACCTCGAGCCCGCCAAGCCCTCGAGCTTGAAGATGTTCACCAGTTCGAGGCCCGCCAGGATGCCCATGCCCGTGAGGATCGGAAGCAGCACCACCGCCTTGTAGCCGGTGGTCGCGCCGATGAACTCGTCGAGCCAGACGGCCCCCACAAGCGCGGCGATCAGGACGGGTCCCAGCAGCAGGCGTTGGCGGAGCACGCCCGGAAGATACAGGAAGACCGGTCCGGGCCCGGAGCTAGTCGATCTCTCCGAGCAGCCGAAGAAGCCGGGCCACTGTGCCCTCGGCTTCCAGGTGCACCCGCTGCCCCCGCCGCTCCGTGATCGCGGTCATCGGCACGTGTTCGATGGCCCCGGCCCGTCCGCCGTGCCACCAGAAAACCTGATCCGAGAGCGTCTCACCGCCGCCCGCGCTCCGCTCGGCGTCGATGCCGAGGGTGACGCGGACGAGCTCGGCCAGCGGGCCGGCCCCGGACCCCGGGCTCAGCGGCAGCACGAGCAACGCGTCATCGGTCGGAACGCTGAACACCGCCCCGACCCCCGGATCGACCCACGGGAGCAGGGTGTCGAGCACGAACACGGCGCTGCCCGATCGCTCCCTCGGCGTCACCATGGCCAGTACGCCGCGGGCCGATGGCAGCGGCACCAGCGACCGGGGCCCGAAGCAGGCTCGCGCGTTGGCCACCGCCGCGGCCATCACGTCCTCGAACGTGACGCCCCAGTCGTCGAGGTGCCGGGTGGTGACCCACCACGCCCCGCGGGCGGATCCGCTTCCCACGCTCACGGCCCGCAGCAGGTCGCCGAAGCCGTCCCGCCGGCACATGAGCCGGGCCGGGCCGGTGAGGGCCGCGGTGCTCACGAGCCTCGGCCGCAGCCGGCCCTCAATCCGCCGGAGGTCGGCCAGCAGCCCGGCGGGCGCGGGAAGGTTCAGCATCGGTCCGATCTCGAGGGCCGTGTCCGCGGCGTCGAGGACCGAAAGCCCCACCGCGGACTGGGTGTCGAGGGTGCCCCACGACACCGCCAGCCGCGGAGCCTCTCCGCCGGGCAGTCGCAGGGTGGCCTCGCCGTCGCGCCAACGGAGCACCTCGCCGCCGAGCAACACCACCGCGGCGTCGAATCGCGAGCGGTCGGCTTCGGTCGGGCGGGAGGGGGTCGGCGCCGGGCCGGTCATGGCCACAGACTACCGGGTTCAGGGGCCGGCTTCGGTGGTCGCGCCGAATCGGCGGCGGCGCTGGGAGAAGGCCCGGACCGCCTCACGAAGGTCCTCCGAGCCGAAGTCGGGCCAGTAAACATCGGTCACGTAGAGCTCGGCGTAGCTGATCTGCCACAAGAGGTAGTTGCTGATGCGCATCTCGCCCGCCGTGCGGATGAGCAGGTCCGGATCGGGAAGCCCCGCGGTGTAGAGGTGTCCACCCACGGTCGACTCGTCGACGGACTCGGGGTCGATCTCGCCGCGGGCGGCCTTGGCCGCGATCGCGCGGCAGGCATCGGCGATCTCGGCACGCCCGCCGTAGTTCACCGCCAGGCAGAGCACCGGCCCCGTGCACGAGCGCGTCGCGTCGACCATGCGGTCGAGCGCGGCCAGCCCTTCTGCCGGCAGGCCGTCGCGCCGCCCGATCTGGCGGAACCGGATGTTGCGCCGGACGAACTCGTCGCGCTCGCCGTCCATGTACGCGAGATAGAGCCGCATCAACTCGCCGACTTCCTCCGAAGGACGGCGCCAGTTCTCGCTCGAGAAGCTGAAGAGTGTCAGGCACTCGATGCCGAGCCGGCCGGCCTCCTCGATCGTCCGCCGCACGGCCGCCGCGCCGTTGCGGTGGCCGAACACCCGGGGAAAGCCGCGCTCCTGAGCCCAACGGCCGTTGCCGTCCATGATGATCGCCACGTGCCGCGGTATCCGCGAGGGGTGGACGTCGGGCAGCCGCCGCACCGGATCGGCCTGCGGCGCGACCCGCCGCATCCGCTCAACGACCGATCGGGCCGCGGGGTCCGCGATGGCCTCAAGCGGTGTGACCTCGTCGTCGGGCGGCGCTGGAGAAGGCCGGCCTGAAGGGGCGACGCCGCCCGTGAGCGTCGCGCGATTGGTATCGGGGGTCGGCGTGGCCGGGGTCGGGGAAGGGGGCGTCATCGGTGCTCCGTCGAGTGCCGCGGATGGACGAACCTACGGCCGGTGTCCGCCGCGTGTTCGACGGGATCAGCCTAGTCTTTCCGCCATCGACCGAGGCCGGACCTCCGCCCATGACCCAGCCGAGCATCACGCCGCTTCCTAACCCGCTGGGCCTGACCGCCGCGGCGTTCGCCGACGCCTGCGCCGGGTCGGGGCTCGCCGGTCCGAGGGACCGCTGGCTCGGTCTCTATGCCTCGTTCTACCGGCGGGGTCCCGGCGAGGTCGAGGCCTGGCGATCGGTGGTTCCGCCGATCGGCCGCACGCTCGTCACCCACAGCCCGGAAGGTCCGGTCACGAAGTTCCTGCTCCCCGTTCCGGGCGTGCCGCGGCTGGGCGACGCCGCGCTGGAAACCGAGTCGGTCGTGATCCCGATGCGTTCGAGCATCCGGACAACGCTCACGCTGTGCGTGTCGAGCCAGGTGGGCTGCGCCATGGGCTGCACCTTCTGCGAGACGGCCCAGATGGGCTTGCTGCGCTCGCTCACCCCGGCCGAGATCGTGCAGCAGTGGTACGCGGCGCGGCACGGGCTGGGCCGCCCGATCAAAAACATCGTGTTCATGGGCATGGGCGAGCCGCTGGACAACGCCGAGAACGTGCTCGCGGCCATCGAGGTGCTCACCGATCACCGCGGCCCCTCGGTGGCCATGAGCCACATCACGGTCTCCACGGTCGGACGCACCGATGGCCTGGCGATGATGCGCGAGCGGGTGCTGCGTCAGGGGTGGCGGCAGCTGAACCTCGCGGTGTCGATCAACGCGCCGAACGACGAGATCCGCTCGCGCATCATGCCGATCAACCGCGCCGTGCCGCTGGGGCAGCTCATCCCCGTGCTCCGCGACTGGCCCCTGCGGGCCAACGGGCACATCTGCGCCGAGTACGTGCTCATCCCCGGCATCAACGACGGGGCCGAGCACGCGGCAGAGCTGGCCCTGCTGCTCCGGGGCGTGCGCTGCTGCGTCAACGTCATCCCCTACAACCCGCGCCGCGGTTCGCCGTGGGAGGCCCCCACCGAGGACTCGGTGCAGCGGTTCCTGAGTGCGCTCCAGGACGCGGGTCAGTACTGCAAACGCCGCCGCACCAAGGGCCGCGACACCATGGCCGCCTGCGGCCAGCTCGGCAACGAGCGGATACGCCAGCGGAAACTCGTCGATCTGAGGGTCGCCGCGGAGTAGCCCCCGCGCTTCACGCCGCCTTGGGCGGAGCCGCGGCCGACAGCCGGTCGCAGATCTCCAGCAGATAGTCGACCCGCCGGCGCAGGTCCTCCGGCGGCTCGTTGCGGTCGAACGCCTGAGAGGCCAGCTTCCCGGCCTCGGTCACGGCGGGGAATCCGTACCCCGTGCCCGAGCCCCGGAGCGAGGCGACGATCGTCCGCAGCCGCGCCCAGTCGCCGCAGTCGGCCATGCGGCGCGCCGCCACCGAGAGTTGCCGCACCTCCTGCACGTACTTCTCGATCGGCCGCGGATCCTCACCCCGCGTCACGCGGTCGCTCCAGATCGGCTCGGTCTCCTGCGCGGCGGTCTCCGGGCGCTGCATCTTCGACCGCACGATGCTCAGCAGCGCCGTGGCGGTGAAGGGGCGTGGCAGCACGGCGTCGGCCGATCGTCCCTGCGTCTGCTGCTCCTCGCTGTCAGAAGACGCCACAGCGATCATCGGGCCGGTGTAGCCCGCCTCGCGGATCCGCCTGACCGATTCTGCGCCTGAGGACTCGGCCAGGTTCATCTCGACCATCACCAACTGCAGCGGCAGACGCTTGACGTGATCGGCCGCGACGCCGATGCAGTCGGCCGTCACCACGTTCACCCCGGCCATCGCCAGCCGCTGCTGCATGACCTGCCGGTCGAGGTCGCTGTTGCTGACGTACAGCATCGTGCCGTCGATGGCCGGCACCGCCGCGGATGCGCGTTGCGCCAGCGAGGCGGCGCTGGTCACCTGCGGCGCCCGGTCGGGCTTCAGCGGGTCGCAGAAGTGTGTCGGGTCGATCTTCTCGTAGAACTCGATGCCCACCTCGTGAAGATGGCGCGTGAGGTGGCGGCAGCGGCGGACGGTCCCCGCCAGCACCTTCGGCGGACCGGCCAGCGGCACGAGCACCAGCCGGCACTCGGTGCCGACGTGCAGGTAGCCGCCGTGGATGAACGCCATGCCCCCCGCCGAGAGATTTCGCGCCGAGACCAGGAAGCGCGACAGGCTGCCGCCCGGGTGCGAGATCGTCATCGCGATGTCGGAGGCGCGGTAGCTCAGCCGCTGCGGCCCGCGCCGGTTCGACGGCTTGCGGGAGCCCGCGTCGCGGTCGAGCCGGTTGAGCAGCTCCTCGCGGGCGGCCTCGTTCAGTCTGCTCAGGTCGATGAAGCGTTCGCTGCCCACGGGTCTGCGGCCTCCGTCTTGGTCCCCGGCGACCTCGGCGGGTCACTCCCCATGGACCATCGGCACAGCCGACCGCCCCGATCAGGGCCGTGTTCCGCAGATCGGAAACTTCACAATCGCCCCGTCCCGTCCGGCGGGCCCGGCGGGCCCCCGGTCCGCGGCACAAGTCCGAGAAGCAGGGTCGTCCGGGCCGCGGCCGCGGCACTAGCATCCGGGATATGCGGACGCTGATCGCCATTCCGGTCTTTAACGAATCCCGCTACGTGGATCGCGTGCTGCAGCGCCTGCGGGCGTTCGTTCCGGAAGGCGGGTCGGTGCTCGTGATCGACGACGGGTCGACCGACGACACGCCCTGTCTTCTGCCCCGGCACCCGGTCGAGGTCATCCGCCACGCCCGGAACCGCGGGTACGGCCGCAGCCTGATGGACGCCTTCCGCTGGGCCGCCGTCGACCGGTTCGACTGGGTGGTCACCATGGACTGCGACGAGCAGCACGAGCCCGAGTCGATCCCCGACTTTCTGGCCGCCGCGGCCACCGGGAAGTGGGATGTGGTCAGCGGCTCGCGCTATCTGCGATCCCTCGACGGCGACGACCTGCCCCCCGAGAACCGCCGGCGGGTCAACGCCCAGATCACCCGGGAACTCAACGACCGGCTGGGCCTCAACCTCACCGACGCTTTCTGCGGATTCAAGGCCTATCGGGTGCGGGCGCTGGCCAATCTCAAGCTCGACGTCGACGGATACGCCTTTCCCCTGCAGTTCTGGGCCCAGGCGGCCGCCGAGCCGCTGCGCATCACCGAGATCCCCGTGCGTCTGATCTACAAGGACCGCACCCGCAATTTCGGCGGCGTGCTCGACGACGACGCCGTCCGGCTCGAGCACTACCGCCAGACCCTGCACCGGGACATCCTCCGGCTCGGCGAGCGTCTGCCGGAAGAAGCCCGGGCCGGCCTCTGCGCCCGCTGCCTGGGCGTCGAGCGGGCTGACGCCGTGCCCGGCTGCGCATGACGCCCCCGGAAGCCGTGCAGGCCGTGACGATCGAGCCCGACGGCACGCGGTGGCCGCTGTTGATCCACGCGGCCCGGAGTCGCAGCGGGGGGGTGGCGGACGACGCCCGCCTCGGCTTCCGCCGCGAGCTCGGGCTACCCACCGACCGGCCGATCATTATGGTCGGCCATCAGGCCCAGTGGTGGCATCCGGGCATCGTCGCCAAGTACTGCGCCGCCGTCTCCGCGGCCCGCCGCTCGGGCGCGGCGGTGGTGTGGCTCTGGGTCGATCAGGACGACGAAGACCCCGCGGCGGTGCTGGTCCCGGTGCGTGACGCCGCCGGTCGCCTCGCCGCCCGCACCGGCCGGCTCAGCTCAGCTCCGATCGCGGTCGGCGTGCCCAGCGGGAGCGCCCCGCCCTTCAGCCCCGTGCAGCCCGATCTCGCGGGCGCGGTGCGGCCCCGGATCCGCTCGGGATTCGAGTCGGCTGTCGCGGCCCTCTCGGCCTCCGCCGCCGAGCGATCGGCGGCTCGGCAGACCGCCGCGGCGGTTCAGCGGCTCCTGAGCGGGCTTGTGCAGCCCGACGCCGTGCTGTTTGCGACCGAATTCCACCGCTCCGCGGCGTTCCGGGCGGCGGTCGAGCGGCTGACCTCGGACCCCGGCCCCGCGATCTCCGCCTACAACGCCGCCGCGCACCGGCATCCTGAGGCGGGCCTGGCACCGCTGGCATCGTCGGCCAAGGGCATCGAGCTTCCCCTCTGGCGGCTGGCTCCGGGGGCTCCCCGCCGGCGGGTTTCGTCGGCCGAGCCCGCCGGGGAAGTCTCCGACCTGGCCCCCCGTGCCATCCTGATGACCGCGCTGCTGCGGCAACTCGGCTGCGAGCTCTTCGTCCATGGCCGCGGCGGGTGGGCCTACGACGCCGTCGCCGAGGAGTGGTTCCGCGACTGGCTCGGCGAGCCGCTGTCACCGATGGCGCTGGCCACCGCCGACGTCGTGCTCCCCCTCGGCGGGCGTCCGGTCGGCCCCGCCGAGGTCGCGGCCGCAAGGTGGCGGGCTCACGCGGCGGCGCACAACCCGGCCATGCTGGGCCGGCAGTCCGACGCGGCGGAGAAGTCAGCCCTTGTGGCCAAGATCGCCGCCCTCCCCCGCCGAAGCCCCGAGCGCCGGGCGCTCTACTCCGACATGCACCGCCGCATCGCCGGCGCCCGCCACATGCACTCCGAGGAGCTGACCCGCCTGCGTGCGGCGGCGGACGACGCCGCGGTGCGCGCCGCCGAGTGGCGCACGGCTTCTCGCCGGGATTGGCCGTTCTTCTGCTACGAGCCCGAGGTGCTGGCCGAGCTGGCCGCCCGCATCGACCGCCGATTCGGGAGCCGATCGTGAGGCTGGCGATTCTGCTGGTCTCGGCCGTGCTGCTGGCCGGTTGTGAGCGTGCACCGGTGCCGGAGAAGCCCCCGGCCGAGCCCGCCACCGCTCCGCGCCTCGCCGTGCTGAGCCCGGCGATGGTCATCCTCCTTGCCGACCTGGGCCAAACCGGCTCGATCGTCGGCCGCCACGGCTTCGACCTCACACTGCCCGACTCGGTGCCATCCGTCGGCGATCAGGCGGGCTTCGACTACGAAACGCTCGCCCGCCTCGCACCGACCGACGTGCTGCTGGAAACCTCGGCCCGCGACCTGCCGCCCCGCTTGCTGCAGCTCTCCCGCGAGCGATCCTGGCGCATCCGCGCCATCCCCATGCTCCGGCTCGACGACATCCCCGTCGCGGCCGCCGCGCTCGACCGCATCGCCCGGGGTGTGGGTGATGACGCCCCCCTCAGCGACCGCGCCCGAAGCCTGATCGACGACCTCAACGCGTCTTGGGCACCCCGTCCGGGCCTGGCCGAGCGGCTGGGCCGAACGCTCATCCTCGTGGCGGTCTCGCCCCCCGCGGCCGCCGGCCCGGGCAGTTTTCACTACCAGCTCGTCGCCCGCCTCGGCGGCCACCCGATTCCCGAGCGGGGCTCGCCCTACATCGCCATGACGCGCGAGGACCTCGTCCGTCTCGACCCCGACTCGATTGTTCTGATCCTCCCCGGGGCGCCGGGCGTCGCAGCGGGGGGGCAACAGGAAGCCCTTGCCCGCCTGACACCGGAAGGGCAACCGGCGCTCAGGGCCGCTCGCGAGGGCCGCGTGATGCTGATCAACGACCGCCTCGCCCATACCCCCAGCAGCGCGATGGCGGCCGCGGCTCGCGTGATCGCCTCCACCGCCGCCGCGTGGCCTCCGCTGCCGCCCGGCTCCGGCCCAGCGGCGAGACCATGACCCGCCGGGGCCAGAGCGCCCGGCCCTGCTATCCTTCCGGCATGCGGGCGTAACTCAACGGTAGAGTGTCAGGTTTCCATCCTGAATGTTGCGAGTTCGAATCTCGTCGCCCGCTTTGCGCAGTGGCACGCACGCCGGCGAGAACGTACGGCCACCCGACGTCCGGACGGCCGGCCACGGGTCTCTTGGCAACGTGTGACCAGTTCGAAGCCCACTTCGCCGAGGCGTCATGCGAATCGGGCGGCTCTCGGCGAGGCCCGGAACGTCCACAACACTCCCCCGTCAACAGCCCTTCGGGGCCTCCCGCGCCCGCTCCAGCGCCACTACCAGCAGCGTGATGTCCGCCGGATTCACCCCCTCCAGGCGTGAAGCCTGGCCCAGAGTCTCCGGCCGGAATCGGGTGAGGCAGTGCCGGGCCTCGGCCCGAAGGCCGGGGATCGCCGAGTAGTCCAGATGTCGCGGCAGCGGCCGGCGCTCCATCGCGGCGTGCCGCTTGATCTCGGCCTGAGCCCGCCGGATGTACCCGTCGTACTGCCGCTCGGCCAGGGCCGTGAGCAGCGTCTGCCGCGAAAACCGGCCCGCTGCGGCTCCGTCGAGGGCAAGGTCGGCGAGCAGGTCGGGCACGTCGTAGTCCGGACGCTTGAGGCGATTGGCCACCGGCTCGCCAGCGACGCGGGCCGCGTCGATCATTGCGCCGAGCGTCGCGAGGTCCTCGCGACGACGTTCGAAGCGGTGCCAGCGTTCGCTACCCCGGTCGATCAGGCCCAGGTCGGCGGCCATCGGAGTCAGGCGGTCGGCGGTGTTGTCGGCCCGCAGCATCAGCCGGTGCTCGGCACGGCTGGTGAACATGCGGTAGGGCTCCACGGGCGTCTTGGTGACCAAGTCATCCATCATGACGCCGAGGTACGCCTCGTCGCGCCCCAGCACCCACGCCGGCTGCCCTCGGGCGCTCCTCACCGCGTTCACGCCCGCCACCAGCCCCTGGCCCGCGGCCTCTTCATACCCGGATGTGCCGTTGATCTGCCCGGCGAGGAACAGCCCCGGCACGATCTTGGTCTCGCCGGTGCGCGTGATCTGGTGCGGACGCACCATGTCGTACTCCACCGCATAGCCGTACTGGAGGATTTCGGCCCGCTCGCAGCCGGGCATCGACCGCACCATCGCCTCCTGTACGTCCCGCGGCAGGGAGGTCGAGATCCCGTTGCAGTAAATCCAGTCGCTCTCGTGGCTCTCCGGCTCGAGGAACACGTGGTGCGACTCGCGTTCGGCGAACCGGACCACCTTGTCTTCGATCGACGGGCAGTACCGAGGCCCCGCCGATTCGATCTGCCCCGAGTACATCGGGGCCCGGTGCAGGTTGGCCCGGATGAGATCGTGGATCGCGCCCGTGGTCCGAGTGATCCGGCAGGCGACCTGCGGCAGTCTGGGGAATTCCCCGGGTTGTCCCCCGCTCGGCGTGAGGTCGGAAAACGGTCCAGGCGGGTCATCCCCGTGCTGCGGTTCCAGCGACTCCCAGTCGATCGACCCTCGCCTCAGACGCGGCGGCGTGCCCGTCTTCAGCCGGCCCAGCTCGAATCCCATGGCCCGAAGAGCCGCCGAGATGCCCACGGCCGCCCCCTCGCCGATGCGCCCGCCGGGAGATTTCGACTCGCCCTGATGCATCAACCCACGCATGAACGTGCCGGTGGTGAGCACCACCGCGGAAGCGCACAGCCGGCGCACGCCTCCGTCGGAAGCCGTGACGACCACGCCCGCGGCCCTGCCGCTCTCGACGGTGACTTCCTCCACCGCCCCGCCGACGACGGTGATCTCCGGCCGCGACGCGATCAACCGCCGCACCTCGCGGGCGTAGGCGTGCTTGTCGCACTGGGCCCGGGGCGACCGCACGGCGGGGCCGCGCGACGTGTTCAGGGCCTTGAACATGATGCCGGTGGCGTCGGTGGCCAGCCCCATGAGGCCGTGGAGCGCGTCGATCTCACGGACCATCTGGCCCTTGGCCAGTCCCCCGATCGCCGGGTTGCACGACATCACGCCGACCTTGGCGGGATCGAGGGTGACCAGCGCAGCCCGAGCCCCGAGGTTGGCCGCTGCCCAAGCGGCCTCCACCCCGGCGTGCCCGCCGCCGATCACGATCACCTCAAACCGGTCATGGACCATCGGACGATGGTACGGGGCAACCCCCATTCCCACGCTGGGGTCGCGTCTACTCTCTGACCCGCGCCATCTCGGCCCGCTGGACGCTGACCGGCAGCCAAGTGGTGACCTTGGGGCTCCCAGCGTCGTCGCCCCCGGTCTCGCGCGCCTCGGCGGGGCGCGTCGTGATCATCTCGACAGTCCATCGCGGCCCTTCGGCGCCGGAAACCTCCAGCCGATCCGTGGTGGTGATGCGCACCTCACCGACCTCAAACTGCCCGTACAGCCGGCCGCCGAGTACCGCCACGTCGAGGACGATGCCATTCTTCTCGTCGACCCGCCACTTCCCGGCCGCCGCGTCGACCGCGACCAGCTCGTACTTCCGCTCCTGCCGCGTCTGCGCACCGCCCTCCGGAGCGTCGTAGACGATGGTCCACGCGTAACGATCCGGGTTGGACGTCGGGGCGACACGCATCTCCATCGTGAACCGGAGTGGTGCGGTTCCCGCCGACCGGTCGACAACGGCGGGGCCGCGCCACACGCCCACCCAGTCCTCGGGGAAACGCGGCGGCTTGGCGTCGGCCCGGTCCGACGACGCTGGCTGCAAAGAGAGAAGGATGGACGCCATGGCGAAGCTGGCACCAGCGAGCGAAGTGGCCACGGGTGAAACTCCTCGGGGTGGAGGGCGGAGCCTACCGCCAAGCTTCTCGGTCTCGTGGGCCTGATCCAGTAAAACGCTACACCGAGTTCTCGGCCAATACTGGCGTCAGAAAGCCCTTGGAAAGCGCAGTAAACCGATACACTCGCGCCGGCTTTGTGGCATGATTGGAGAGTTCCGGCCGGCGCAGGGTCTGCGCTGGATCTGCATCACCGAGGTTCCGGGTTCGCGGCCGCGGCCGCCTGACAGGGAGAGTTCGATGCTCAGCCGACGTTTCGACGCCGCCCGCCGCCTGTCGGTTTGTGCCGGCCTTTCCGCTGCCGCGCTGCTCGCGGCCGCGGGCGGCGCCGGCGCCCAGGCCAACCCGGTGTACCTGCAGTGGTTTGAAGCGGGTTGGGATACGCTCGAGTACCGCATGCCCGACGCGTTCGTCGCGGGGTACGGGGCGTACTGGATCCCGCCGATCCACAAGACGCGGGACCCGTCGTCGGCGGGCTTCGACCAGTTCTCAAAGTTCGACCTCGGCACGCCTGCCTCTCCGACGCTCTACGGGACCGAGCGAGGATTCCGGTACCTCATGGACCAGTTCCGGCGGGCCAACGGGCTGGTGTACGTAGACCTGGTGATGAACCACTGCTCGGGGCGCGACGGCTCGTCGGGATTCATCGCCCAGGGCGGGTACCCGGGGTTCTGGTTCAACCCTCCCCCCTCGGGCAACAAGTCGGCCGGCGGCAACTGGGGCGACTTTCACGACGGCACCACGCAGTCTCAGGACCCGGGCAGCGCGAACTACAACCTGTTCGACGGCGACCTGGTCAGTCTGATCGATATCAACCAGTACTCGCAGAATTTCACGATCCGCAACCCGGTCAACGCGGCGCTGCCGACGGGCGTGCAGCCCTCGGCGAACTCGCCTCCGGTGAACATCCCGGGCGGCACGCTCTACAACACGGTTGACCCCGCGAACGCGCGGTTCTACCCGGACCTTGCGCTGACGCCCACCGTCGTCAACAACCCCGGCTACAACCGCAACGCCTGCTGCGGGTTCGGCGCCTTCAGCGCGCCCGCCTCGTCGCTGACGGTGTACCCCTTCAACACCGGCTCGCCGTCGGGCGTGTTCCCCTTCAACACCGGTACCGCCAGCGCCGGCGACGCGGTGATGGAGAACGCCAACGGCTATCTGCTGCGGTCCACGCAGTGGCTGCTGGAGGAGTTCCGAGTTGACGGTTTCCGTCTCGACGCCGCCAAGCACATCCCGCCCGACTGGTGGGACGGCTCGTGGGATTCGATCGTGTACAACCGGCGCGTGACGCCGTCGGGAGCGCGGGTGACGCCCTTCAGCTTCGGCGAGAACGTGCTGGGCAACGACCAGAACTGGAACTACTACGTCCGCAAGAACGTCCCGGCCCGCCCCACCGAGACCTTCGGCAACCGCGACGCGCTGGACCTCAACGGTGCCGGCACCATCCGCAACCAGGTGTTCAATCCGTCGGGCACGACCTGGAACAGCGTGCTGTCGTCTCATCTGGATAACGCCGACGACGCCGACAACAACGGCTCGATCGGCATGAACCACATCTTCTCGCACGACAACGGGTCGGCCGGCAACGGCTCGTCGTCGCCGCCGCTGCCGCCGCTCTCCAACGCCGCGTGGCCTCAGTGGGCCTATCTGCTGCTGCGCCCGGGGCCGGTGATCGTCTATCACAACGCCCGTCAGTACGCGAGCTTCCCCGGCCGCGGGCCCGGCAACTTCTGGCCGCGCGAGGGCAACCCCGAGGCGCTCGGCCTCGCCCGCACCCAGCAGGGCCTGGACCCGACGCTGACGCGCCTGGTGACCGCCGCCAACCAGTTCGGCCGCGGCCAGTGGGACGTGAAGAACCTGGAGACGAACATCCTCACGTTCGAGCGCTGGAACGGCAACGCCGGGTCCCCCGAGTCCAACGTGCTCGTCGCCAGCGACACCTGGTTCCACAACTCGACGGGCGGCACGACCAACTACGACCAGCGCATCGTCTCCACCCGCTTCATCAACGGCACGTTCCTCTACGACGTGACGGGCAACGCCGACGATCCGGCGATCGACCCCAAGAACGAGATCGACAACACCCTCACCGTGGGCGACTCGTTCTTCGGGCTCTCCCCCGGCCAGGTCCGCCTGCGGATTCCGCGGAACTCGTCGATCGACAACAGCAGCGTGGTGCGCACGCACTACAAGGGCTTCATCGTCTACGCGCCAGGCACCCCGCAGGGCACCCTGACGATCCAGCGCGCCCAGGGCCCCGTGCTGCCGGCCGACGACGTGAACGCCAACCCGAATTCCGGCAAGGTCCCCGCGGCGCGGCGCATCAACACTGTCGACGTGGTGCAGAGTCCGACCTTCACGATCAACCTGCAGACCACGCCCCGCATCGCCAACGGGAATCCCGACGTCGCCAGCCGCGGCAACGCCGCGATCTTCCGGATCGACCAGGGCTTCCGGGATTTCAACGGCAACGGCTCCGTCGACGTCACCAGCGGCGAGTTCGCCGGCAGCGAGAACTTCGCCACGGTCAACAGCCCGCCCAGCGGCGGCAACAACAGCGGCAACTACCAGCAGATCATCAACACCGATTCGCTCACCGACGGCTACCACTACATCTCGGCCCTCGCGTTCCGCGGCCGCAGCGCCGCCGCCAATCCGATCTACACCGACTTCCGCCGGGTGATCTACGTCGACCGCCAGGACCCCGACCTCTCGATGCAGGTCAGCGGCATCACGTGCACCAGCCGCAACGGCCAGCTGATGTTCACCAACCTCGACGGCACTGTCACCGGCGTCTACGTGTTCCTGAACCAGCCCGCCGGCTCGCTCTCGCCCTCGAACCTCGCCAGCTTCTTCGACCGCGGCCAGTGGACCTTCAACCTGACGAACCTGCCCCGCGGCGTGAACTACGTCACCGTCGTCATCCAGCGGGCGCCCTCCGGCGTGGTGCTCCGCCAGAAGACGCTCACCTTCGACCTCACCATCGGCGGCATCCCCGGCGACGTCGACCAGAACGGCGTGGTCAACCGCGAGGACCTCTACGCGATCAACCAGCTGAGCGGCTACCTCTGCCAGGCCGACATGGACGGCAACGGCGTGGTCAACGCGGCCGACATCACGCTTCTGGAGAACCAGCTCCGCGTCGGCGAGACGGCCAACATGCTCATCGGCCGCTGACCATCCGAACGTGCCCGCGACCTGACGCCGGCCCGGGCGCCCGCCCGGGCCGGTTTCGTTCAGCGCGCCGCCGCCCGAGCGATCAGGCCTTCTTCGCCCCCTCGGCCTCGGCCTGCTCACGGCGCCGACGCTTGAGCTCCGCGTCGATGAACCCCTCGATGTCGCCGTTGAGCACGCGGGTCGGGTCCATGATCTCGAAACCGGTCCGGTGGTCCTTCACGCGCGAGTCGTAGATGACGTACGACCGGATCTGTGTGCCCCATCCGCGGTCCACATCGCCGCCCGCGGCCGCCTTGATCTCGGCGCTGCGGCGCTGCTCCTCCATCTCCTCGAGCTTCGCCTGAAGGATGGCGAGCGCCTGCTTGCGGTTCTGCGGCTGGTCGCGGTAGGTGCTGGCGACCACCATGATGCCCGTGGGCTTGTGCACCACGCGCACGGCCGAGGCCACCTTGTTCACGTTCTGCCCCCCCGGCCCCGAGGCCCGCACGAACGGGGTGATCTCCAGATCCTTATCCGGGATCTCGACCGTGGTCTCTTCGAACTCGGGCGTGACGTCGACGGTGGCGAAGCTGGTCTGCCGCTTGCCCTGGGCGTTGAACGGCGAGACGCGCGCCAGACGGTGCGTGCCTCGCTCGCACTTGAGGTACCCGAAGGCGCTGGGCCCCTGGATGTGCAGAGTCACCGAGTCGAGCCCCACCTCACTCCCGTAGCTCTTCTCGACCTCCTCGATCTTCCACTCCGGGTGGTTCTTCTCCATGAACAGCAGGTACATGCGGAACAGCATCTCGCACCAGTCGTTGGCCTCGGTGCCGCCGTCGCCGGCCGAGATGGTCACGTAGCAGTTGCGGTGGTCGTGCTTGCCGCTCAACAGCGAGAGCAGTTCCACCTTCTCGATCTGACCCTTCAGCGAGAACAGGATCCCGTCGGCCTCGGCCAGAAGATCCTTGTCGCCGGCCTCTTTGGCCATCTGCAGCGCGACCTTGGCGTCTTCGATCTGTCCCATCGCCCTGGCGACGGGCTCGAGCTGGCTCTTGAGCTGCTTGACCTTGCCGACCACCGCCTTGGCGGCGTCGGCGTTGTTCCAGAAGTCCGGTTCCCCCATCCGGGCCTCGAGGGAGGCCTTTTCCGACGCCTTGGCGTCGTAGTTAAAGAGAGTCGCGGATGGTCAAGATCCGCGCCTCAAGCTCGTCGATCACGGGCTGGTGGGCTTCGAAGTGCATGGGCCGACTTTATCGGCCGCGGCGACATTCCGCCACCCCGGGGCTTGGAACCTCAAGAACTGGGGGTATCTTGTGGTGATGGTCCCCTTCCGGCCGCTCGCCTTAGCCGTGGTCGTCTCCGCTCTCGCCGGCCCCGGCGCCGCCCGGGCGCAGACCGACCTGCTGCCCGACATCGTGGTGCGCCCTGACGACCTCTTCGACAACGACATCATCACCCAGTCGGGACGCAGGCTGCTTCGGCTGGCCAACGGCACCGCCAACATCGGGGCCGGGCGCCTGCACCTCTACGGCGGGCAGGTGAACGGCGACGGGACGCAGGACGTCGTCCAGCGCGTGTTCCGCTCGAACAACAGCTGGTACGACCGGCTCGCGGGCAAGTTCGTGTACCACCCGGGTCACAACCACATCCACTTCGAGGACTGGTCCAGGTACCGCCTCCGGACCGTGGTGGGCACCGACGGCGTTGGCCCCGTGGTGGCGGAGTCGGCCAAGACCTCGTTCTGCATCCTCGATCTGGGGGTCTTCAACAGCGCGCTCCCCGGGTTCTCGCCCACGGCGATCTATTCCAGCTGCTCGTCAACCACGCAGGGGCTGAGCGTCGGCTGGATCGACGTGTATGGCAAGACGCTGGCCGGCCAGAGCATCGACATCACTGGGGTCGCGCCCGGCACCTACTGGCTCGAGTCGGAAGTGGATCCCGACAATGGGGTTCTCGAGTCCGATGAGAGCAACAACATCGCACGGATCCGGCTCGTGATCCCCGACCCGTCCGGCGGGCTCACGCCCGACGCCTTCGAGCCCAACGACTCGCTGAGCGCCGTGGCCGGCCGCGCCGTCGGACTGCCGAACAGCCCCAATCTCGGCCCCGTTGGCCCTCTCTGGACTCGGGACGCGCTCACGATCCACGCGGGCGGGAACGATGACTACTTCCGGTTCTACAACGCGGGGGTCGGGGGTGCTTCCGACTTCGTCCGGATCGACTTCACCCATTCCCGCGGCGACCTCGACCTGCAGTTGCTCTCGGCGTCGGGCGCGGTGCTGGGCACGAGCCAGGGCATCACCAACACCGAGTCGGTCTCGCTGAGCGGACGGCCACGCGGCTGGTACGGCGTGCGCGTCTACGGCTACAACGGCGCGACGAGCCCCGGCTATCGGCTGACGATCGACCCCGCGTCGTCGGCGCCGCCGCAGATCGCCGTGCTGTCTCCGCCGCCGGGCAACGTGGTGCGCCGGCACGGCATCGAAACCTACGCCGTGACCTGGACCGCTTCGGACCCCGACGGCGACCCCACGTGGGTGAGCCTGTTCCTGAACGATCACCCCGATCTGGACGGCCACGAGTTCCCGCTGCCCGATCAGGTGGCCATCCCGGGCTCGGTGGGCGCCGGTGCGATCAACTCGGCATACTTCGCCCCGGGCACCTACTACGTGTACGCGCAGATCACCGACGGCGGGACGGTCGCCGGGGCGTGGTCGGCGGGCACCGTCACGTTCTCGCTCGGCTGCCCCGGCGACATCGACGAGAACGGCTCGGTGGGGGCCAACGACCTGACGCTGCTGCTCGGGGCGTTCGGGTCATCCCGCGGTGATCCCGGCTTTGTCCCGGGTGCCGACTTCGACTACAACGGCTCGGTCGGCGCGGCCGATCTGACCACGCTGCTCGTGGCCTTCGGCACCGCCTGTCCGTAACGCGCCGGCGGCACGGAGGAGCACTCGCCCACCGGCTTGCCTTGGGGCGAAAGGTGGGCGTGGGAACGTGGGCGGAGTGGGGGGGTCAGCGCAGGCCCGCGACAAACTCACCCAGGCGGGTCATCCCCTTGGCGATCTGTTCCTCAGAGCAGGCGAAGGAGATGCGTACGCACCGCTCCCCGCCGGAGCCGAAGTCTTCGCCGGGAACAACGGCCATGTGATGCTCGTCGAGCAGCGCGGCGGCGAAGGCCATTGCCGAGTCGATCGGCCGACCACCCTTGCTCCGCTTGCCGAAGTGCGACGACATATCCGGGAAAAGATAGAACGCACCGGTCGGCCGCGGGCAGTTCATCCCGGGGATCTCCCGCAGGCGGGCGAACGCCAGTTCGGCCCGGCGCGCAAAGGCCCGGCGCATGGCTTCCACGTCGCCGGCGCACTGCGTCAGCGCGGCCCGGATCGCCGGAAGGATGAAACTGGGGATCGACGTCGTGGTCTGAGACTGAATCGTCTTGAGCCCCTCGGCCACCGCCCGGCCGAAGACGCCCGATCCGGCGGCGTAGCCGACACGCCAGCCTGTCATCGCGTGGGACTTCGAAAGCCCATTCACCGTGACCACACGCTCGGCGATCTCCGGCATGCTGCCGATCGAGAAGTGCGGGTCGGCGCCGAGGACGATCTTCTCGTAGATCTCGTCCGAGAGCACGACCAGATCGGGCGAGACCGAACCGGCCGCGTCCGCCACCACGCGGCCGAGAGCCCGGAGTTCATCGGGGCTGTACATCGTGCCGCACGGATTCGACGGCGAGTTCAGAACCAGCACCCGCGACCGCGGCGTGATGGCCCGGCTGAGCTGCTCGGGCGAGATCTTGAACCCCGCCTCCGGCGTGGTCGCCAGCTCCACAACGCGGCCGCCGGCCAGTTCGGCCTGCGGCGCGTAGCTCACCCACGCCGGCACGGGCAGCAGCACATCCCACGGCGCCTCGCCCGGGGCCGGCGGGTCGAGCAGCACTTGGAACAGGTGATACAGCGACTGCTTGCCGCCCGAGGAGATCACCACGTGGTCGGCGGTGCAGGCGGGGATGCCGTTCTCGCGGCTGAGCTTCTCGGCGATGAGTGCGCGGGTGGCGGGATCGCCGGGAACCGGGGCGTACTTGGTGTCGCCCTTCTGGAGGGCCTCCCACGCCGCGGCCTTGATGGCGGCCGGGGTGTCGAAGTCGGGCTCGCCCTGGGCGAACGACAGGACATCCACGCCCTGCGCCCGCAGCGACGCGGCACGGGCTCCGACGGCCAAGGTGGCGGAGGGCTTGAGGGATCGGACTCGCCGGGAGACCTGCATGGGCAGAGAGGGTATCGAGCGGACCACGGCCAAACAGCCGACACCCGGCCGGCCGGGGGGGCGTACGGTCCACCTGTTCAGGCGGGTTTGGCGGCGTAGCCCGGGAGACATGGGTGGGCCCCGGGTTTGCCCGGAACGGGCGACCCCGCTACTATCCGAACCTCACGGAAAGAAGGAGCTTCTGAGGGCGGGCGGCCGTCGGTGCCGACCGGTTCAGAGGCTGAAAGGCTATCGGTTCCTGTTCCCCCGGATTGTCTATGGCTATCAGCGCAGAAAAGCGTCAGCAGATCGTCACCGAGTTCAAGCGCCACCCGAACGACACCGGCTCGCCGGAGGTTCAGGTGGCCATCCTGTCTGAGGAAATCAAGGACCTCTCGGAGCACCTCAAGGAGCACGAGCATGATTTCCACAGCCGGCGCGGGCTTCTCGGCATGGTGTCGAAGCGCAACCGGCTGACGAACTACCTCCGCCGCACCGACCGGGAGCGGTACCTGACCCTGATCAAGCGTCTGGGCCTGCGCAAGTAAGCGCAGGCTCGTTTTCTTCCTGGGCTCTCCGCCGGGGCCGTGCGCGGCCCGGTGTCTGGCGGGTAGCCGGCAATCCGCACAGCCCGGTTCTTCCGGCCTCCGCTCTGCGACTTGCCGCCTACCGAGTTCAGCACGCCGAACGCGCCCGGCCCGAACGCCGCGACGGCGGAGGCCCCATGGTTCCCGCACTCCCACGCGGCGTGAACACGGAAGGCCACAGAATATGTCGAGCCCACTCGGCTCCGTCGTCGTTGAGCGTGAGATCGGCGGCCGCATCCTCCGCCTGGAGACCGGCAAACTGGCCAAGCTCGCCTCGTCCGCGGTGTTCGCCACCTACGGCGAGACCTCGGTGCTGGCCACGGTGGTGCGGGCCAACCCGCGCCCGGGCCTCGATTTCTTCCCGCTGACCGTCGACTACCGCGAGCGCACCAGCGCCGCCGGCAAGTTCCCCGGCGGGTTCCGCAAGCGTGAGGGCGCCCCGAACGAGAAGGAAATCCTCACGATGCGGATGATCGATCGCCCGATCCGTCCGCTGTTCCCCAAGGGCTTCGTCGACGAGGTCCAGATCCAGGCGTGGGTGATGTCGCACGACGGCGAGAACGACTCCGACGTCCTCGCGGGGACCGCGGCCTCGGCCGCCCTGGCCATCTCGAACGCGCCCTTCCTCGGGCCCATCGCCACTGTCCGCGTCGGACGAATCCACACCGACGACGGGCCGGTGTTCGTGATCAACCCGACCGTCACGCAGATGGAGTACTCCGATCTCGACCTCGTGCTCTCGGGGCATAAAGACGGCATCAACATGATCGAGGTCGGCGCCGCCGAACTGCCCGACGAGGCCGTGCTCGAGGCGATCGACTTCGGCTACCAGCAGGTCAAGCTCATCCTCGGCCTCATCGACGAGCTCGTCGCCAAAGCCGGGCAGGAGAAGGTGGCCGGCACGCCGATGCTCCCGCCGGCCGACGTCGCGGAGATCGTCCGCAAGGAGTGCGAGACCGAGCTGACCGCCGCCCGGCAGATCAAGGGCAAGACCGAGCGCAGCGAGAAAATCGAGGCCATCCGCGACGCGATGCTCGACAAGCTCTTCCCGGAGAACAAGTCGGGCAACTACGGCGACTTCGTGGTCTCCGCCGAGCGCCGGGCCCACGCCAAGGCCGCGTTCTACGACCTCGAGAAGAAGATCACGCGGAAGCTGGTGTACGCCAAGGGCATCCGCACCGACGGCCGGGCCTTCGAAGAGATCCGCCGGCTCGACATGGCCGTGGGCGTGTTCCACCGCACCCACGGCTCGGCGCTCTTCCAGCGCGGGGAGACCCAGTCGCTGGTCACCTGCACGCTGGGTGTCGGAAAGGACGAGCAGATCGTCGACGGGCTGATCCCCGAGTACTCCAAGAAGTTCTACCTCCACTACAACTTCCCGCCCTTCTGCACGGGCGAGGCGTCGCGCATCTCGGGCCCCGGCCGGCGCGAGATCGGCCACGGCGCCCTGGCCGAGCGATCGCTCCTGGGCATCCTGCCCGGGCCCGACGAGTTCCCCTACACCATCCGCCTGGTCTCGGACATCACCGAGTCCAACGGCTCGTCGTCGATGGCCTCGGTGTGCGGCGGCTGCCTGGCGCTCATGGACGCGGGCGTGCCGATCAAGAACACCTGCGCCGGCATCTCGGTCGGCCGCTTCGCCGACGAGAACGACCAGAACGAGGTCTTCGTCACCGACATCATCGGCGAGGAGGACTTCTTCGGCGACATGGACTTCAAGGTCTCCGGCACCCGCGAGGGCATCACCGGCATCCAGCTCGACCTCAAGACCCGCGGCCTGAGCCTCCAGCAGATCGTCCGCATCTTCGCCCAGGCCAAGAAGGGCCGGCTCGACATCATCGAGCAGATGGAGCGCGTCATCCCCCAGCCGCGGCCCGAGATCAGTCCGCTGGCCCCGCGCCTGGTCACCCTCACCATCAACCCCGAGAAGATCGGCAAGCTCATCGGCCCCGGGGGCAAGACCATCCGGGCCATCCAGGAGAAGTACGGCGTCGTCATCGAGGTCGAGGACGACGGTTCGGTCTTCATCTCGGCCCCCAACGGCGACGCGATCGCCGGGGCCCAGGCCGAGGTCGAAGCCCTCTGTGCCGAGATCAAGGTCGGCACGATCTTCACCGGCAAAGTGGTGTCCCTCAAGGACTTCGGCGCCTTCGTCGAGCTCGCCCCGGGCACCGACGGCATGTGCCACATCTCGGAGCTCGCCGAGGGCTACGTGAAGAGTGTCACCGACGTGGTGAAAATCGGCGATCAAATCAAGGTGAAGGTCATCAACATCGACGACCAGGGACGCATCAAACTCAGCCGCAAGGCCGTCCTGGCCGACAAGGCCTGACCCCAATCTCCCCGATCTCTGCCGAAATCCCGGAATCGCGTTGATCCGCCCCCGCGGCGGTGGTAACTTGGGAAGGTTGTCGAGACGTGCGTGCGCGACCTTTGGGGTCGGTGTGCGCGGCGACGGGTTGTGTGTGGTTCGCCGCCGTTCGCTCCGAGCCCGGGTCCGAACGTTTTCCGGCCAGCCCTGCCGGATCACGGCACGCCATAATGTGGGACGGCCGGGACCACCACCGGTCGGGGTGGGGCCTCTTCGAGGTGTGCGCGCGAAGAGCAACTCGTGAGGCGTGTATGGGTGACGCTGGCGTCGACAAGCTCACGGACATCGACGGCGTGGTCAAGTGGTTCGACCCCAAAAAGGGGTTCGGGTTCATCGTCGGCCCCGAGGGGCAGGACATCTTCGTCCACTACTCGCAGATCGAGGGCGAGGGCTTCCGCGTGCTGAAGGACGGCTCGAACGTCCGCTACTCCGCCGAGAAGGGCGGCAAGGGCTGGCACGCGACGAAGGTCGTACGCCTCGACCCCGAGATCACCGTCCGGCCTGTCCACTCTCAGCACCGGACCCCGCGCCGCTAGGCGAGCGCGATCTCCGAGCGGCGGGTCCCGGGAATGCGGTACCTTCCCGCGGCGATGTGGCCGTGGTCCGACACGTTCTGGGGTCTGCTGGCCGGGGCCGTCGTGGGCCTGGCGGTGGCCATCCCCTTGCTGTTCTTCGCCGTCAAACGGCAGACGAGCCGGGCCCGCGCCGCCGAGGCCAAGGCCCGGACCGCCGAGCGTCTTGCCGAGATCGGCGCGATGACCGGCGGGCTCGCCCACGAGATCAAGAACCCGCTGTCGACGATCACGCTCAACGCCCAGCTTCTGGCCGAGGCGGTCAAGGAGACCCCGGGGGCCGAGGACGACCCCGATCGCCAGCGGCTGCTGAGGCGGGCCGACATCCTCCGGCGCGAAGTCGACAGGCTTTCGGACATCCTCCGCGACTTTCTGCGGTTCGCGGGAAACCTCCGACTCGAGCCGGCCCCGCACGACGTCAACGCGCTGGTCGAGCAGCTCGCAGACTTCTACACCCCGCAAGCCGAGCATCACGGCATCAGGCTCCGCGCCGATCTGGCCCCGGGCCCGCTGATGGCCCGGGTGGATCCGAACCATTTCAAGCAGGCGTTGCTGAATCTGCTGATCAACGCGACGCAGGCGATGGAGGGGCACGAAGCCGGCCGGGCCAAGGAGCTCATCCTGCAGACCCGACGGGTGAGAGGACGCCGGCTGGGCGCGTCGGGCGATGGCCCGGCCGAGCGGGGCGTGGTGCTGCACGTGATCGATACCGGGCCGGGTATCGGCCAACAGGCGCTCGCACGGATCTTCGAGCCCTACTTCACCACGAAGTCCGGCGGCACAGGGCTCGGGCTTCCCACCACCAAGCGGATCGTGGAGCAGCACGGCGGCACGCTGACGGTGCATTCCGAGCCCGGCAAAGGATCGGACTTCGTCATCTGGCTGCCCGAGCCCGGGGATAGCTCTGGCACCCCGGCGGCAGGAGGGAGCACGGCGGGATGAATCTGGACCTGTCGGGACGGTCGGCCATCGTGTGCGGGGGTTCGCAGGGCATCGGGCTGGCGGCCGCGACCGAACTGGCGCGGCTCGGGTGCCGGATCACGCTCGTGGCCCGGGACGAGCGGCGGCTGCGTGCCGCGGCGGAGGCGTTGCCCCCGCCACTATCGGGGCGGCACGACTGGGTCGCGGCCGACCTCGGCTCGAGGGCGAACGCGGCCGAGGCGGGCAGGGTGGCCGTGGAGCGGCACGGCGCCTGCCACGTGCTGGTCAACAACACCGGCGGACCGCCCGCCGGGGCCGCGTTCGACAGCCGGCCCGAGGACTACCTGGCCGCGTTCGAGGCGCACGTGCTCTCGGCCCACGAACTGGTCCGCGCCCTGGTTCCCGGCATGAAGGCGGCCCGATTCGGCCGGGTTATCAACATCACCTCCACGAGCGTGAAGGCGCCGATCCCCGCCCTCGGCATCTCGAACACGGTCCGCGCGGCCGTGGCGAACTGGGCCAAGAGCCTCGCGGCCGACCTCGGGCCGTGGGGCATCACGGTGAACAACGTGCTTCCGGGCTTCACGGCCACCGACCGTCTGGCGAGCCTGGCCCAGACCTGGGCGGCCGGCGCGGGCCAGACACCGGAGCAGTGGCGGGCCGCTCAGGCGCAGACGATACCGATACGTCGTTTCGGTGAACCCGCGGAGGTTGGTGCGGCCGTGGCATTCCTCGCCTCGCCGGCCGCCGCGTACATCACGGGGATCAACCTGCCGGTCGACGGCGGCCGCACGCCGACGCTATGACGGATCACGCGTCGGGCAGCAGCACCGCCCGCACGGGCGAGCCATCGCCCCCGACGATCTTCAGCGGAAGCGCGACGAGGCGGTAGACACCCGCCGGAACCTCGGCGAGCCGCAGCCCTTCGAGAATCAGCATCCCGCGGCGCAGGCACGCGGCATGGGTCACGAGCTGCTTGTCGGTGAACAGATCGACGCTCGGGGTGTCCACGCCGATGAGCGTCACGCCGCGGTCGGCCAGATGATCGATCAGTTCGGGCGATGGCGCCGCGAAATCACGGCTGAAGACGCGGTGATCGGGGTAGGTGCCGGTCTTGAGAAGCACGCGTTCGGTGTCGACGGGCCCGCGCAGCATCGGGGGCACGATTCGGACACCGGCCCCGCACGCGACATCGACCACGCGGCAGCGGCCCATGAATCGGCCCAGCGGCAGCTGCTCTATGGTCAGGCCGTTGCGGCCGTAGTGGGAGGGTGCGTCGGCGTGGGTGCCCACGTGCAGCGAGGCGTGGTAACTGGAGACGGTGACGATGGACCCGCGTGCGATCTCGGCGTGCACCTCACGGCGCACCGGCGCATCGCCGGGCCACACGGCCAGCTCGGGGCTGATGGGGGAACTGATGTCGAAGATGGTCATGGCGTGGTCAACGGGCCTTGGCCACGGCGTCCGCGGCGGCGCGGAGCTCGGCCTCAGTGGTCAGGACGTCCGGGCACAGGCGGACATGGCCCAGGCGAGCGTCGGTGTTCACGCCCAGAGCCTTCAGCCGGCCGGCGAAGGCCGCGCCGTCGTTGTCGCGCGCCGGCACCGTGACGAACGCCCCGTGCTCGCCGACGTCGCGGACGGGCACCCCGCGCTCGGCCAACAGCGCCCGCAGCCGGCCGAGCTGCGTCAGCGAGTAGTTGCGGAGGCGGCCGACCCCGATGGCGAGCGTGAAGTCGAGCCCCGCCTTGGCCTGGTACGCGAGCACCGCGGGTGGCGTGCCCTCGAGCCAGGCGTTCCCGCCCTCGGCGAACTCGGGCTCGTCGGGCCGGGCGAAGTCGAAGTGCCCTTTCTTGGCAAACCACCCGGTGTCGAGGGTGGTGAGCGCCCCCGGCCCCTCCACGTGCCGCGGCGCCAGCGCCAGCCATCCTGCACCGGGCCCGCCGCGGGTGTACTTGTACGAGCCGCCGATCGCGAAGTCGGCCCCCGAGCGGTCGAACTCGGTGGGCAGCACCCCGGCGGAGTGGTACATGTCGAGCATGACCAGGCCGCCTTCGCGGTGGGCGGCGCTGATGATGCGGTTGAGGCCCTGCAGCATCTGGCCGGTGGCGTAGAAGACAGGCGAGACGACGGCCAGGTCCAGCCGGGGACCGAGCGCGTGCACGTGCTTCTCGACGGCCTCCGGGTGGAAGACGCCGCGGCCATCGGGCTCCACCCAGGCCACACGGGCGCGGCCCTTGCGGGTGTAGGTCTTGAGGATGAAGTCGACGGCGTCGAACTCCCCCCGAGTGGCCACCACGTGCAGCACACCCCCGGGGTCGCGCGGCGTGAGCGCGTTCAGAACCGCCCGGAGGCCCTGGCCCGCGGCGGTCTTCGGCAATACGCAGTCCCAACGCGCCGTGCCGATCAGGCGGGCGATTCCCGCCCGGAAGTGATCGATCGTGGCTTGCCAGTCGGCCCACGCGGCGTCCATGTCGGCGTACCACAGGTCGGCGAAGCGGCGGAGGTCCTCGGCCATGCGATCGGGCGGGCGCCCCAGCGAGTGGTTCGCCAGATAGATCTCCGAACGCCGCAGCACCCGCGAGAAGAGCGGGAAGACATGCCGACGCAGAGAGGACTCCTCCAGAGGCCCCGGTCCCATCGCGGCCACCGCGGCGGCGATGGCGTCTGCGGCCGATGGCGGGGCGGTGGCGACGGCGTGGGTGGTAGGGGTCATCGGCCGATCTCGGTGCGGACGTCCCACAGCTCGGGAAACAGCCGGGTCTCGATCGCGGCGCGGAGGAACGGCACGCCGCTCGAGCCCCCGGTGCCCGGCTTGAATCCGATGATGCGCTCGACGGTCTTCACGTGCCGGCAGCGCCACATCGTGAACGCCTCTTCGACATCCACCAGTTTCTCGGCCATCTCGTAGGCGTTCCAGTGCTCGGCCGGATGCTCGTACACCGTCTTGAACACGGCGATCACGCCGGGATGCGCGGCGTACGGCCGTGCCCAGTCCCGATCGGTGCACTCCGGGGGTATGGGCAGGCCATGGCGGGCGAGCCACCGCAGAAACTCGTCGTAGAGACTCGGCGAAACCAGATCTCGTTCGAGGTTGGCGAGGGTGGGCGGGTCGTGCGCGAACACCCGCAGGGCACTGGCGTCCTTGTTGCCGAGGAGGAACTCGATCGTGCGGTACTGGCTGCTCTGGAACCCGGAGGCCGGGCCGAGGACGCCGCGGAATTGCGCGTACTCGGTGGGCGTGAGCGTCTCCAGCACGCTCCACTGATCGAAGAGCTGGCGCTGAATCTGCTTCACGCGGGCGAGGATCTTGAAGCAGGGGTCGAGCCGGTCATGACGGACGTGGTCGATGGCCGAGCGAAGCTCGTGGATCACGAGCTTCATCCACAATTCAGACGTCTGGTGCTGGATGATGAACAGCAGCTCGTCGTGGTGCTCCGGCCGGCTCAGGGGTCGTTGGGCCGAGAGCAGCTCGTCGAGCGCAAGGTATGAGCCGTACGTGAGGCGATTGCGCAGATCGGTGACGATCGTTGGTTCGAACGCTCGGCCGGCGCTGGGGCCGGGGCCTGGGTTGCTCGGGGGGTTGGGCATGCGGCCTCTGCTCGGCCGTCATGCTAACCGGGGTGTGCCGCCGGCGGCTCAGGGTGCTTCGTCGGGGGCGTTGGCGAGGGTCGGACGGGGGCTCCGTGGCAGGTCGACCACGAGCACCTCGGGCTTGGCGTCGATCACCGGACGCTCGAGCGTCAGGCGACGGGTCGGTTCCCGCACACACCCGCTCGCGCACGCCAAGAGGCCCGCGGCGGCGAGCAGGGCGCATCGGAACTGGGCGGGCGAGGACCGTCGGCCGGGCATAGACACGTCCTTTCGAGCGGCCTCCGGCCTCGGGCGGGCACTCGACGCCGGGCGTCCCGCCCGGTGTCGCCCGTCGCATTGGTCGACGGACGCCAACCGTGTATCGACCACCCGACGCCCGGGGCGTTCCCCGTCGTCCGAGAACCCCCGGCAATGGTGGTGGAGATTCCTCCCGGGGAACCTGGGCTGCTCGAATCCCCACCTTCGCCCCTACCGGACACCGAGCATCGACCGCCGTTATTATCGCGCTGCTTCGGTCTGAGACCAATCCTCATCGGAGTCTCGCATGCCCCGTCTGAAGACGCTCTCGCTGTCGGTGGCGGTTCTCCTCGGTCTGGCCGCGTGGCCCGTGTGCCTGGGGCAGCCCGCGGCCCCGGTGGCGCCCAAGGCCGAGGCCCCGGTGTCCACCACGCCCGCGGCGTTCCGGACGGGCATCCGCGAGCCCAAACCCAAGGCAGCGGGGGCCATCCGTGTGGTGTCGTACAACGTCGAGAACCTCTTCGATCACATCGACTCGCCGGCCTACACCGGGCAGTCCGACGATGCACGCTCGGTCAAGCCCGACTCCGAGAAGGCGGCGGTGGCCGAGGCCATCCGCCGCCTCGATGCGGATGTGATCGGCCTTCAGGAAGTCGAGTCGATCGAGACGCTCAAGCACTTCCGCGACACGTACCTCAAGGGGCTGGGCTACGACCACATCCTCTCTCTCGACGTCGGCGACGAGCGGGGCATCGAGCAGGCCGTGCTCTCCCGTTACCCGATCGTCGAGGCGAAGATCTGGCCCGACCGGATCATCGGCGGCCCCCAGCCGGGGGAAATCGACGGCCGCCCGAATCAAAGCGCCGGCAAGCCGATGCGCTGGCGCCGGTCGCCGCTGTGCGTGACCATCGACATCCCCGGCAAGTCCGACGAAGCCAAGCCTTACGAACTGACACTGATCGTGGTGCACCAGAAGTCGGGCGCGAGGAACGACTGGTGGCGCGAGGCCGAGGCCAAGGCGCTCACCGACATCGTCGTGTCGATGCAGAAGGAGAGCCCCGAGCGGAACATCGTCGTGCTGGGCGACTTCAACGCCACCCCCAACGCCCAGTCGGTGCTCGAATACAAGCGGGCCGGCCTCGTCGATCCTCTGGCGGAAGGCCGCAAGCCCAAGGACACGGCGTTCATCAGCCACGCCTCGGGCCGGACGATCGACTTCGTGCTGCTCAACGCCGCGGTATTCAAGGAGTACGTGCCGGGTTCGGCCTTCATCCTCGCCACCCCCCAGCGGCCGGCCGAGATGGACTGGCGGACCACGCCCACCCCGCCCGGGTACGCGAGCGACCACTCTCCTGTCGTGATCGACCTCACGCCTTCCGACAAGTAATCCGCTTCCGCGTGCCCTCGGCCTGGCCGGGCGGCCCCGCGGGCCTCACCACCACCGGGCCCACCACCTGGCCAGGTTGATCATCGGCCACAGCAGGTTCCAGTGCTCGCTCGCCCGGGCGGCGAGCAGCTCGGCGGCGCCGTCGCGCAGCCACGCCCGGGCGAAGCCCGATCCGCAGAGCCCGGCGGCGCTGTCGGCAACCCACTCCTGGAACGGCAGGGGGAAGCTGGCTTTCGGCCGGCTGAGGACCTCGGGGGCCACGCGGTCGGCGAAGGCCGCCCGGAGGGCCAGCTTCGTCTGAGCCGCGGCCGCCGGCCCCGGCACCGCGCCGGCTCCCGCCGGGGACGCGAGGAACTTGCACGCCATCGGCAGCGCCTCGCAAGCCTCGGCCACCGTGGCATCGGCGAACGGCGTTCGCCCTTCGACGCCGGCGAGCATGGTGGCGGTGTCAAGCCGCTGGAGAAGGCCGGTGAGATTGACGCGCCGCTGGAAGCGAAGATGCGCCGAGAGATCCTCGCTCCCCGTCTCTTCGGCGGCGCGGGCGAACTCCTCTTTGGCCCAAACCTGCAGCCGTGCGTCGGCCTCGGCCGACCGCCAGGCCGTCTCAGTGAGCAACGAAGCCTTGACCTCCCCGGTCATCCAGCCGTTGAACGCCAGTTCGAACGCACCCGCCGGGCGAGGGTCCCGGCCGGCCGCTCGCTCGGCGAGGTACTGCGACGCCCCGGTCAGGGGCAGCTCGTACCCGCCCAGCAGCTCGTCGGCCCCCTCGCCGCTGAGCGTGACGACACAGCCGTCGGCCCTGAGCCGCTCGGAGACCGCGTGGATCGCCACCTCATTCGGCGTGCTCAGCGGCACGCCAAGGCGACTGACCATCCACGCCCAACGCTCGGCGAACAGCTCCCGGGTCACCACGGCTTCGGCGTGGCGCGTGCCCAGTCGCGAGGCGACGAAGCGGGCGAAGTCGAGGTCGTTGTTGTCGCCCGTGTCGGCGGCGCCCGCCGCGAATGTCCGAACCGGTCCGCCGCCGCGAAGGGGGCCCGCGGCCTCGGTCGCGATGATCGTGCTGTCGAGTCCGCCCGAGAGCAGGCAGCACACCGGAACGTCCGACCGGAGGTGCGCTCTTACCGACTGCTGCA
This sequence comes from Phycisphaerales bacterium, assembly GCA_016742075.1. Classification (GTDB taxonomy): domain Bacteria; phylum Planctomycetota; class Phycisphaerae; order Phycisphaerales; family UBA1924; genus JACVCL01. The sequence goes on along the minus strand of JACVCL010000001.1, from coordinate 77,451 downwards.
CCGCGTTCCGCACGATCCCCGCGCCGTCCGAGAGCGTGGTGTCGGCCCGGACCCGGGGGCCGGTCCAGTGGATGCCACGGCTTACGGCCAGGCTCTCCGGCCGCGAGGCGTCGACGTCGATCCACTCCGCCGGTTTCACGGCGTGCACGCCCTCGAAGAGCGTGTGCTCCCCCAGCACCGTGCGGATGGTCGTCAGGTACGCCGAGACCATCCACGGATTGGGCCGCGGCTTGATGCGCGGATGACCGAGCAGGGCCGGAATCTCACTGGCAAAGACCAGTTCGTCGGCCCCCGCCATGGCGTAGTACAGCGGCTTGATTCCCAGCGGATCACGGGCGAGCGTGAGCCGGTGCTCCAGCCGGTCCCACACCGCCAGGGCGTACATTCCCCGGAGCCGCGGCAGGCAGCCACGTCCCCACAGCTCCCACGCCCGCAGGATCGTCTCGGTATCGGATGCTGAGTGGAACCTGGCGCCCAACGACCCAAGCTCGGCACGGACTTCCGCGTCGTTGTAGAGCTCACCGTTGTACACGATGACGAATCGCTCACCGCGCATCGGCTGAGCGCCGGCCTCCGACAGATCGACGACCTTCAGCCGCCGGTGGGCCAGCACGATCTGAGAGGATTCGAACACCCCGCAGGCATCGGGACCCCGGTGGGCCAGCCGGTCACGGAGACGCGCCGCGGCGTCTCCGCTCACCGAAGGCTGGCGGCCGGACGCCGCGAGAATGCCGAGGATGCCGCACACGTGGGTCTGGTCGCTCGCTTGGGGGGAACGGGGCTCGGGGCAGTGACGAACGGGCGGCCGGGCGCTAGGCGACGACAAAGCGCCAGCGGTCGCCGGACACCAGCGTGCCGACGACCGATCGGACGACAGGCCCGACCCCGACGCGGATCCGCACGACGCTCGGGCCGTCCTCGTCGATGGCGCAGGAGGCGGTGAGCACCCGCCTGACGGTGCCGCGGCCGCCGGAGATCTCGCCCTCGTACTCAAGGTACGCCGCCCGGTGGTCGGGCATGCGCTCGGCCTCGAACTCGCGGACGAACGGGCCCTTCTTCCACACCGCGGCCGCGATCCGCCAGGCCATCAGAACGCGCTGATCGGGGTCGGCCGGCTCGGCAAGCCGGGACAGCAGCACGTCGTAGTGGTGGCCGCCGGGCTGAGCGGCGGACACCGGGGGCAGATCGTGTCTGAGGACGACCAGGGGGTTCACGGGCGGTTGTGGAAAACAGCGGCGGCGAGGATCCGGACGCCAACTCTGAGCGCCCATCGCGAGGGCGGCCGACATTCATCGTCCGAACGCTTTGCCGTACACTACCCTTGCGACCCATCCGGAGACGACCATGAGCCGCCGAACCCTTGCTGCCGCCCTTGTCCTCGCCCTGTCCGCCCTCCCCGCCTGCCAGCAGCAGCGGGCCTCGCACGTGGTCCGCGAGTCGGGCGAGCGGGCCATGTGGCGCAGCGACTGGGCCGCCGCGGAGGGTGAGTACCGCGAGTTGGTCCGGCGCGAGCCCGGCGACATCGACGACCGTGCCCGGCTGGCGCGGTCGCTGATGAAGCAGCAGAAGTTTGCCCTGGCCCGAGAGCACTGGGAGCAGATTTACACGGTCAAGCCCAATGACCGCGACACCATCAAGGGACTCGCCACCTCGATGCTGGGGTCCGGAGACCTCCAGTCGATGACCGCCGAGCTGCGGAGCGGCGCCCAGACGCGGAACCGCGCGCAGGACTGGATGCTCCTCGGGCAGTACCTGACGGCCGCGGGCGATCACGACGAGGCCGAGCGGGCCCTGCTCCGGGCGGCCGAGGTCGACAAGGGCCGGTCCCTGGCCCCGCAGTATCTTCTGGCCGACTTCTACCAGTCGGTCGGCGACAAGGCTCGGGCGATGGAGCGGTACCGCATGGCGCTCTCCCTGGCCCCCAATGACCGCGAGATCCAGGACGCCATCCGAGCGCTCGGCGGCGTGCCGGGCCCCACCTTCGTGCTCACGCCCGCTGAAGCCGTCGCCAAGTAAAGCGGCCGCTGGCCGGTGCGCAACCCGGCGGAGGGGCCTTCTCAGGATGCCTGGATCGGGGCCGACTTTCTCCGGCGCGGTCGTGGCTCGATGATCGCTGAGGCCTGGCCCGCCGACGCCTCGGCAGGCGCCGTCGCCGGATCGCCGCCCGCGGCGGCACCGTCGATGTGCCCGTCCTCGCGGACCTGATCGAACCGGACGGCCACGCGCTTGGACACGCCGCGTTCCTGCATCGTCACGCCGTACAGCTGGTCGGCCGCCTGCATCGTCTTCTTGTTGTGGGTGATGACGATGAAGTGGCACTGATCGAGGAACTGCCGGATGATGCCGGCGAAGCGGCCGACGTTCGAATCGTCGAGCGCGGCGTCAACCTCGTCGAGGATGCAGAACGGCGAGGGCTTGCTCTGGAAGATCGAGAGCAGCAGCGCCACGGCGGTCATCGTCTTCTCTCCGCCCGAAAGCTGGCTGATGGATCGGGGCTCCTTGCCCGGCGGCTTGGCCGTGACCTCGACGCCCGACTCGAGCCAGTCCACCTCGCCGGTGTCGGGCATCGGGATCAGTCGCACCTCAGCCCGGCCGCCGCCGAAGAGCTTGCGGAACATGCCCGAGTCGCCCGAGAAGTGCTCCGCGATCTTCTCGAAAGCCTCGCGGAAGCGATCGCGAGACGCGTCCGACAGCCGCTGGATCAGCGACGCGAGCTGCTCGCGGGCGCTGTCGATATCCGCCACCTGCCGGATCAGGTCCTCGTTGCGGGTGGCCAGCTGCGATTCTTCGTCGATCGCGTCAAGGTTCACGTTGCCGAGCTTGCGGATCTCGTCCTTGAGCGCCTCGGCCTGGGCCGCCGCGGCCTCGGTGTCGATCGCGGCCACCCCGCCCGAGGCGACGGTGGCGCGGTAGTCGTCGTACTCGGCGGCCAGGTCGATCGCGATGTCCTCGCGCGTGCGGTCTTCCAGATGCTCGCGGCGGACTTCCAGCTCGCGCTTGGAGATTTCGAGGCTGTTCCAGTCGCGTTCGATGTGCCCGGCGTGGGCCCGCGCCGCCGACAGGCGATCGGCCAGCTGCGAGAGCGTGCCGGCCGCGGCGTCGAGGCGGGCCGCGAGCGGCGCCAGTTCGGCCTCGGCTCGCTCGAACGCGGTGGTGGACGAGACCACCTCCGCCTCGGCCTCGGCGATTGTCCGCTCGTGCTCGGCCAGCCTCCCGCGGGCAAGGGCCAGATGCTCGGACACGCGGGCCTTGGCGCGGTCCGCCTCTTCAGCCGCCGAGTTCAGGCGGCGCAGCTCACGCCGCGCCCCGGCCAGCTTCTCGCCGAGCTGCCCGGCCTCGACCCGGGCCGCCGCCAGCTGCTCGGTCGCGGTGTCCAGACGCTGCTGGGCCGAGGCGATCTGCGCCTCCAGCTCCGCCACCACCGCGTTCTGCTCATCGGCCAGCCGCTGAAGGCTCTGGGCCCGCTCGTCGGCCTGGGCCTGCTCGCGCTCGAGGGCCCCGGCGCGCTGCGAGGCGGCCGCGAGCTCGTCGGCCGCCTGGGTGCGGTCGCGCTCCAGCCGCTTGGCGTCGGAGGCCAGACGTTCAACCCGGGCCTCATCGCCCGCCAGGGCTCGCTGCTCGGCCGCCAGTGCCGACCGGCGTTCGCTCATGGCCGCGTTGATCGCCGCGGCACGCTCGCCGAGGTCGCGGGCGGCGTTCCGGTCGGCATCCAGCCGCGTGGAAAGATCGGCCAGGCGGGTCTCCAGATCCGCGAGCTCCGCGGCCCGCTGGAGAAGCCCCTGCGACTCGCCGCCGCCGCCGCTCATCGGGCCCAGCACCACCCGTCCGTCGGGCTCCACGAGGGCGCCGTCGCGGGTGACGATGCGGGCGCCCCTCGAACGGAGCAGGGGGGCCCACTCCCCGTCGAGCGACTCGACCAGGAAGGTGCGGCCCAGCAGACGGTCGATCAGCGGGCGGAAGGCCGCGTCGGTGCGGACCAGCCCGGACAGCGGGGTGGCGCCCTCGATATCGAGTGCCGTCTCGGCGGCGCTCTCGACCGGCAGCAGGGCGACGCGCCCCGGCAGCGAGACCGCGCCCGCGACCATCGCCGACAACCCGGCGTCGGCCGGCCTGGGCACCACGAGCGCCTGCAGCGCCGAGCCCAGCGCCGCCTCAACCGGCACGGCGTCGGACCGATCGACCTCGATGAGCTCGGCGAGCGGGGCGATGATCTCCGCGAACGGGGCCGACGCGGACGGGTCGCTCGCCCGGGCGGCGCGCTCGTCGTCGCGCCGCGCCAGCACGGCCTTTACGGACTCCGCCAGCCCGACGCGCTGCTCGGCCATCTCCTGGAGCACCGCGCGCCGACTATCAAGGCGTGCCGCGAGTTGCTCAGACTCGTTCAGGCGCTCGGTCAGAGACCGCTGCTCGGCCGAGAGATCGGCCGCCGACGCCGAGTGCCGGGCCAGGTCCGCCTCGATGGCCAAGACGCGGGTGCGGCGTTCGGCGGCCTGCGAAAACGCCGCCTCGTGCTGGGAGCCGAGATCGGCCGACTCCCGCTCGATCCCCGAAAGCCGCGCCTGCGCACGGGCCTGCTGCTCGGCGAGCTGGGCCAACCGCCGGCGATCGGACTCCACCCGCGTGACCAGCGCGATGCGTTCCCGCTCGATGTTCGCCGCCGAGCCCCGGGCCTCGCCGAGCTTCAATCGCTGGTCGGTCAGGTCTCTTTGGAGCGCCTCCCGCGTTGTCGCCGCGGCGTTCAGCCGCTGCTCGGCGTGATTCAGGAGCGACGTGGTCTGCTCGGCCAGACCGGCCTGCTCCTCGGCATCGCGCGTCAGAGCGACGATCTGAGCCTCCAGCTCACCGATCCGGGATTCGTCGGCCGAGAGGCGGCGACGCTCTTCCGCGAGAGCCGACTCGGACATCGCCCGGCGCTGCCGCGCGGAGGCCGCGCGGTGCTCGGCGGCCGATCGCTCGCGCTCCAGACCCTGCTGGGCGGAGATGATCTCGTGCCGGACGAGCTCGGCGTCCTGCTTTTCCTGCTCGCACGCGGCCAGAAGCTGGGCCGACCTGATCCGCTCGGACTCCAGGTCCTGCAGCCGCGACGTCAGGCCGTCGAGCCTCTGCCGGAGGTCGTCGTAGTGCGCAAAGGCGAGCGCGGCCTTGAGGGCACGGAGTTCGGTGTCGAGCTCCTTGAAGCGCCGGGCCTTGACGGCCTGACCCTTCACGATCCGCAGCCGGCGCTCGGTCGACTCGAGCTGCTCGCGGGCACGCACCAGGTTCGTCTCGGCGCGTTCGAGCTTGCGCTGCGCCTCGATCCGCCGGGCCTTGAACTTGGCCACGCCCGCGGCTTCCTCGAAGAACACCCGCCGCTCGTAGGGGTTGGCCAGGAGCATGGCGTCGACCTTCCCCTGCTCGATGATCGAGTAGGCGTCGGCGCCCACGCCGGTGTCCATGAATAGCTCGCGGATGTCGCGGAGCCGGGCCTTGCGCTGATTGATCAGGTACTGGGAGGTGCCGTCGCGGTACAGGCGACGCTCCACCTCGACGGTGTCGGCGTCGATCGGCAGGTGCCGCCGGGCCGCGGCGTGGCGGTCGATCATCGCCCCGGCGTCGGAAGCCTCGTCGAGCAGGCTGGCGTCCTCGTGCGCGATCGTCGCGGCGTCGGCGGCCGCGGACGCCGAGTCGAGCGCCGCCGCGTGATCGCGAAGCTTCCGACGCGCCTCTCGCAGGGCCAGCTCGGCCTCCGAGAGAAGGGGGTTATCAAACGTCAGTGTCACGCTCGCCAGGCCGCTGGGCTTGCGGCCCGCCGAGCCGGAGAAGATGACGTCGGCCATCTCTGAGCCGCGGAGGCTCTTGGCCGATCGCTCGCCGAGGACCCACTTCACCGCGTCGACGACGTTCGACTTGCCGCACCCGTTGGGGCCGACGATGCCCGTCACGGCGGCGTCGAACGTGAACTCGGTGCGGTCGGCGAAAGACTTGAAACCCGAAAGGGTGAGTTTGGCGAGCCGCATGGCTGAGTCGCGACCTCCGTGCGAGACGGGCCGTCCGTGGCGTGGCCGGAGCCCCGGAGGGGCCGGCACGGCGCTGACGAGGGGCGGGGGCCGTACATCTTGGTGGCCCGCATTCGACGCACCCCGCATCTTGTACCGTCACAGAGTATCACCAAGACCCCCCGCGAGATCAACCGGGGATCCGCCCCAGACCGGGTGTGATCCGCTGCCGCGGTGCGGGGACGGGCCTCGGCGGTTACTTGGGAGGCCGCGGCGGAATGGGCACCACGTACCGCTGGCGGCGCTGGTCGCGCTCGGGGTCCGGGGCTCGTTCGGCGGGCTCCCGGGCCGTCCGGGCCGGCGTCGCCACCTCCTCGACCGGTTGTGGCCCCGTTGCGCCGGTGGCCCCGGCGACGCCGGTTCCCGAAGCGCCCGGCTCGTCCAGCGGCTTGTCGGCCAGTTCAGGCCGCTCAGGCTCCTGATTCTTCTGGTTCGCCCGAATGAGCTCGAGGGCCAGCCGGTCGTCCTCGGGCACGAATGAGGCGTTGACCGCGCCCGCCTGCACCAGCTTGTACAACGCCCCGACGATCTCGGCGTAGGTCATATCCAGCCCCGGCTCCGGTGTATCGGGCGTGGACCGAGCCGCCATGAACTGGAGCAGCTCCAGCACGTCGGGGCCGATCTCGACCTCGCGCGGGGGCACCGCGTCGGTGTCGCGGAAGTAGACGCGGACCTTGCTCCGCGCCGAGTCGGCCGAGAGCATGAACTTCCCGCCCCACACGTTCGCGAAGACCGGCCGGCTGACCTGCGTCTGGCGGCCGAACACCACAATCTTGGGCTCGCCCTGCTGGGTCATGAACAGCATGGGCTCGGCGGCATCGACCGCGTGCAGCAGGAACTTCCCGCCCGGCTTGCTGCGCACGATCGCCGGGTCGGCCCGCCGGTCGAGCGCCTCGTACGCCGCGATCCGTACCTGCACGTCCGGGTCGTCGATCTTCTCCCGCAGGAACCGGTTGATCGCCGGGTCCGAGCCCAGGCGGCCCATCAGCCCCAATGCCTCGGATTTCTGCGCGGCGGTGCCGCTCCGAACCACCTCTTCAAGGTATGGGCGGGTCGTGATGTCACCCAGCCGGGCGCCGGCCCGCAGCGCGGCGAGACGCGGTACTACCTCGGAGTAGTTGTAAAGACGGCGGATCGACGGGACCGCGGCCTCTCCGAGAGCCTCAATGCACCAGCTGATCGGCGCCGCCAGCTCGGGATACTCCTTCAGGGCATCGGCGTAGCGCACGGCAAAGTCGGCAGCGAACCCCTGCTCGACGCGCGTGTGCAGCAGCACCTGCACGAACTCGTCGAGCCGGTTCTGGTACTCCCGCGGCACGCTGATCTCGATGGTGTCCTCGTTCATCCCGCGGGCGGTGGGCCGGGGGTTGGTGCCGCGCGGGAACCGGGTGTTGATCGCATCGGTGATCGCCTTGGCACGCGTGTGCGACGGGTTGTCGAGGCGCACCACCGGCCGCATCTCGCTTTTCACCACGCCGCCGTTCAGGATGCGGCCCACCTGCCGGTCGTCGTCGGCCGAAGGGCGAGCCCGGGCGGGCTTTCCGGCGGGGCCCCGCGATCCGGCGGCGGCCAGGGCCGCGGCGTCTCCCGGGACGATGAACGGGTTCACGAAGATCGGCCCGCTGGCTTCGGCGATGGGCTCGGTGGCGGGCCCGCCGGGGATCGGGACGCCCCTGCGGAGCGGCGTGGTCCACAGCCGGCCGCCCTCCAGGCTCGTCACACCGCTTCCGGGTATGGCGGAGACCACTATGTCGAACCGCGTGCCGGCGGGAGCGCCGGGGGTGGCGAGCGCCTGAACGAACACGATGGCCACGCCCTTGTCCGCCAGCATTTCCTCGGGCGTCAGGTTGCGAAGCGAGCTCACTTCCTTGCCCACACCCATGCGGGCCATGTCCCGCTCCATCTGCGCCCGGATGGGCGCCGGAACGTCGGAGCCGCCCGTGCCGTTGAGCCCGACGACCAGGCCGTAGCCCGTCGCGAGGAACGGCTCAAGCCCTTGGAAGCTGGCTTCGGCCCCGATCGTGCCGCGGAGCGGGGCCGGTACATCCCGGGAGACGATCGGAACCACCCTGGCCTGCGGCGGCGGCCTCGATGAGCCACCACACCCGGCGGGCAGGCCGAGCGTCGCCGTGATCGTGACGATGAGAAACGCTGAAAGATTACGGCATTCTGTGGGCATCACAAGCCCTCAGGGTAGGGGGCGGGCACCTCGAACGCCACCGGGCGCGGCGGTCGGCTCCGAGACGGCGGTACGAGCCGCAGCCGGCCAAGGTTCCGGGCCTTATCGCCGGAATATCGCCGCCGGAAAGACGGAGCCCGCGGGCCGAGCCGTCACGGGGTGGCCGGGCGGCCGTCGGACCGGAGCGCCGCGGCGGCGGGACGCAGCTCCACCATGCCGCCGGCCCGGGCGTGGGCACCCCGAATGGGCCAACGGTCGGCGCAGGCCCGGATCTGGCGGGCGATGCTGGGGGCGTCGAGGCCGACCTCGGCCAGCTGCTTGGGCCGGCTGTCTTGGTAGATCCAGTGGTCGGGCAGCGACATGCGCACGACGCGGCTGGCGTCGAGGTTCATGTCGGCCGCTGCCTCGAGCACGGCCGCGCCGAACCCGCCGTGGGGCCCATGGTCCTCGATGGTGATGATCGGGATGCGCCGATCGAGGAGCGAGCGGATGAGCGCGGTGTCGACGGGCTTGGCGAAGCGGGCGTCGTACACGCTGGCCCGGACCTCGGGGCCGACGGCGTCGGCGGCCTCGCAGGCCGAGATGGCCATGACCCCGAAGGCGAGGATGGCCACGTCGGGCTCGGCGTGCTCGATCAGCGGTCGGGCCTTGCCCAGCTCGAAGGGCGGGCAGGGCCGGTCGGCGAAGCGCGTCGAGCAGTTGTCGCGCGGGTACCGGACGGCCGAGAGGCCGTCGTCGTACGTGCGCTGGAACTCCATCGCGGCGATCATCGAGGCCTCGTCCATAGCGGCCATCAGGGCCGCCTTCGGCAGCACCCGGAGGATCGAGATGTCGCAGAACCCATGGTGCACCGCGCCGTCACCGCCGACGAGGCCGGCCCGGTCGAGGCACAGACGCACCGCCAGGCCCTGCAGGGAGACCTCCTGAAAGGCCTGGTCGAAGGCCCGCTGGAGGAACGTTGAGTACACGGCGAAGTACGGCTTCCAGCCGGTCTTGGCGAGGCCGGCCATCATGTCCATGGCGTGGCTTTCGCAGATGCCGGTGTCGAACGAACGCTCGGGGAACGTGGCCGCCACCTTGTCCATGCCGGTCCCGCCCGGCATGGCGGCCGTGCACGCGACCACCTTCGGGTCGCGCCGCATGATCTCGGTCATCGCCTCGCCCCACGCGGAGGTGAACGAGCGGCCGTCCTTCTTGATTTCAACGCGGCAGGAGTCGGGGTCGTAGGTGAAGGAGTTGGGCGAGTGGAACTTCGTCGAGTCGCCCTCGGCGAAGGCGTAGCCCTTGCCCTTGACCGTCTTGACGTGCAGCACGAGCGGGCGGTCGAAGTCGCGCGCCTCGGCGAGGAACTCGATCAAGAGCGGGAGGTCGTGCCCATCGATCGGACCGACGGTCAGCAGGCCGAAGTGCTCGAACCAGGCGTTCTCGGCCACGGCGCCCTTCACCGCCTCGCCCATTCGGTGGTAGGCCTCCTCCACGAGCGACCCGCCCGGCAGGCTCTCGAGCACCTCGCGGGCCCGGCGCTTCATCCCCGTATACAGCGGGTTGATCCGAAGCCGGTCGAAGTACTGGGCCAGCGCGCCCTGGGGCTTGGCGATCGACATGCCGTTGTCGTTGAGGATGACCAGGAACTGGCGCTTGAGCGTGCCGGCGCCGTTCAGCCCCTCCATCGCGACGCCGTTCACGATCGACGCGTCGCCGATGATCGACACCACGCGGCGGCCCTTGGGATTCGACGCCGAGTCGAAGCCCTGGCCGTTGAGGGTATCGCCCCGGGCCATGCCCACCGCCGTCGAGATCCCGGTGCCGGCATGCCCGACGCTGAAGAGGTCGTACGGCGACTCGCGCGGCTCGGGGAACCCGGCCATGCCCTGACGGGTGCGCAGGTTGGCCAGCATCGGAAGCCGGCCGGTCACAAGCTTGTGCGGGTAGCACTGGTGCCCGACGTCAAACAGCAGCCGGTCGTGCGCGAAATCGAAGACGTAGTGAAGCGCCAGCGTGAGCTCGACCACGCCCAGATTGGGGGCCAGATGCCCACCCACCTTCGACACCTGCTGGAAGATCGCCTCGCGGATCTCCTGAGCGACCACGCCCAGCTGATCCACGGAGAGCTTCTTCAGGTCGGCGGGGGACTGGATCGTTTCGAGCAGAGCCATGCGGCGTGCGTCCTGGGAGTTTTCAGTCAAACTTGAAACAAGCCTACGCGGCTTGGTCGCCCATCCTTGGGCGAGACCGGACATTATCCAGATTTTCGTGAGTTACGCAGACACCGGTTCATCCGTTCACCATCCGGGCGGGTCCGAGAGTTCCCTGGGAGACCGGGCGGGGTGGCCCATTGTGGGGGCGGGTTACTTGGTGCGGCGGGCCATGACGTCGGCCAACGTGGCCAACGGGGCGGCGGAGGCGCCGAGCGTCTCGGCGGCCGAGCGGGCCACCTGCCGCAACCGCTCGATCTCCTTTCGGGAGCCTTCGATGCCGAGGACGGCCGGGTACGTCAGTTTCCCGGCTTGCTCATCCTTGGCGGTCCGCTTGCCTGTGTGCTCGGCGGTCTGCTCGACGTCGAGCAGGTCGTCGACGATCTGGAACATCAGTCCGACCGCCTCGCCGTAGGCGGTGACGGTGGCGAGCAGGGCGTCGTCGACGCCGCGCGCCCACATGCCGCCGATGGCCCCCATGCGGCAGGCCGCCCGGATGAGGGCCCCCGTCTTGTTCCGGTGGACCGCCTCAAGCCGCGCCCGTGCGTCCAGCCCGGCGTCGAACCCGCCGAGCGTGTCGAGCACCTGGCCGGCGATCATCGCGGTATTGCCGATCGCCAGTTCCCGCGAGAGCCGCCCGGCCAGCTCGGGGTCGGCGCAGCGCTCGGCGAGCATCTGGAAGGCCAGCGACATCAGGCCGTCGCCGGCGAGGATGGCCATCGCGTGGCCGTGGGCGATGTGCAGGGTGGGGCGGCCGCGGCGGAGATCGTCGTTGTCGAGCGCTGGCAGGTCGTCGTGGGCGAGGCTGAAGGCGTGGATCATCTCCACCGCCGCGGCCGCGGGAAGGCCCGCTTCGAAGTCGCCGCCGACGGCCGCGCAGCAGTGAGAGGCCAGCACCGGCCGCAGGCGCTTGCCGCCGCCGAGCAGCGCGTAGCGCACCGCTTCGAGCAGGTTCCGCGGCAGCGCCAGGGAGGCGACGTACGCGTCCATGAACGCTTCGACGCGCGGGACGGCGGCGAACAGACCCGCCTCCGTCAGATCCACCGCCACCGGGCCGCCTCTCTGCTGGGTCAACGCCATCTCCGTCTCCTGCTCGACCACGGGCCGAGTATACGGGCCGCCGGCCGCCTCAGGCCCTCGGACGGGGTGGGCGCAGGGGCGGGCGCCCGTATCATCGACTCACGATGAACGAAGCCTGGCTGCGGATCTCGGAACTGGTGGGCAAGGGGGGGCTGGCCATGTGGCCCCTGATCGGCCTGAGCGTGCTCTCACTCACGCTCACGGTCGAGCGGTCGATTTTCTGGATCGGCAACCACCGGCCCGGGCGGCGGCGGTGGCTCCGGTCGATCGCCGACCGTCTTCGCGCCGGAGATCATTCCGGCGTTCAGGCCGCCACTGAAACCGACGGGTCGCTCTACGGCTCAATGGTGCGGCTGATGCTCCGGCACGGGATCCACGACAACTCGGCGGTGGAACTGGCGGAAACCTACCGGTCGCGGGTCGAGCGATTCAGCAACCTCATGGCCGTCATCGTCACCGCCGGCCCGCTCCTGGGCATCCTCGGCACGGTCCTGGGGATCATCCAGTCGTTCGGGCTGCTGGGCTCGGCCCAGGTGGTCACCGACATCAACGAGGTCGCGGCGGGAATCGCCAAGGCGCTCATCACGACCGCCTTCGGGCTCATGGTGGCCATCGGCACGCTCTTCCCGCACATGGTGTTCCGGGCGCAGGCCGACCGGTGCATGTCGGTGATCGAGACGCTGGTGGCGGCGGCGCAGCAGGGCGTCCGCCGGAAGTAGCGGCACCCGAGGTCAGGCCTTGGCCGGGGCCGCGCCCTCCTGGGCGGCGAGCAGGTTGTAGATCTCCTGCGGCCCGGGCGCGTCGTAAATGCGGTTGCGGAAGTCCTCGACCGTCATGATCCGGCTGATGCGGGCGAGCGCCTGGATGTGGTCGGAGGTCTTGTCGGGCGGGCTGGCGAGCAGGACGATCATCCGGACGGGCTTGCCGTCGATCGAGGCGAAGTCGATGGGTTTGGCGGGTTTGCCGATCGCCATGGCCAGCGACGAGACGCCGTCGCACTTGCCATGGGGAATGGCCAGCCCGTGGCCGATGCCCGTAGTTCGGGTGGTCTCGCGGCTCCAGACGCTGGCTTTGAGCAGGGCAGCGTCCTTCACCTTGCCGGCGGCCGCGAGGACGTCGACCAGCTCTTCGATCACGCCCTTCTTGTCGCTCGCCGTCAGGGGTGCCTTGATGCACGCCGGCGAGAGGATGTCCATCAACGTCATGCGTCAGTCCAAGCCGTCACCAGGGCCCGTGGCCCGAAACCGATTCGAGCCGGGATGGTACCACGCTCGGGGCGGCCGGAGCCGGGTTTCCGGGGTCCTTCACCGCAGGAGCACGGCGAAGGAGCCGTCGGAGTAGCGTTCGGCGGGTTCGCCGGGCCCTCCTTCGGGCAGCCGGCGGTTCTCGCGGGCCACCTCGAATCCGTGCCACTTCGACGCCCATCGGGCCTGCTCCTCGTTCTCGCGGGGGTCGAGGGAGCAGGTCGAGTACAGCAGGCCGCCCTGGCCGCCAGTGGCGACGCCGCGCCGCAGAAGCGGGATCGAGTCGGCGATGATCTGCCGCTGGGTTCCCAGCAGCTCCTCGGTGCGGGCGGCGGAGAAGCGGTAACGTGCCTCCACGCGACGGGCCAGCACGCCGGTGTTCGAGCAAGGGACATCCAGCAGCACCAAGTCGGCCTTCCCGGCGAGCTCCGTCCGCTGGCGGTAGTCGATGACCCTGATGCGCTCGTGGCCGGCGAAGACCTCGCGGAGGGTCCGGAGCCGCGGGATGTCGATGTCGGTGGCGTAGATCTCTGCCCCGGGGAACGCGGCGGCCAGCTGGCGGGTCTTGGTGCCCATGCCGGCGCAGACGTCGACGATGCACGAGGGCCGGAGATCCACCACGCTCGAGACCGCCAGGCTCGACGCCGGATCCTGGGCCCAGATGTCTTTGCGCTCGGCCAGCAGCGACGCCAACGCTTCGAACTCGCCGGTCCACAGATGATGACCGGGCGCGGCGTGCGGGATGCATGCCTCGGGCAGGGGGCTCTTCGCGTACGCGGTGTTCAGCACCGTCGGCGGGGCCGCCAGACCGTGCACCGCCAGCCGCCGAACCTCGCGAAGCGGGAGATCGCGGGCCCAGGCCTGAAGGAGGTCGAGAGGGTGGCTGGTGGCGACCGCCAGCCGGGTGAGCGGGTCGCGGGGGAGAACCTCGCGAGAGACCATCAGGGCCGAGCCGTCGGTCATCGGCAGCTCGTTGCGTGCGTCGTCCCAGCGCGGGCGGCGGCTTCCCGGCTCGATCGGTGCCGGCGGCGGCGCTTCAGGGGTCTCGCTCCCGTCGCGGAGCACATGGGCCCACGGGTCGGCCGGTGGCGGGGGCGGGGGGGTGATCAGCGAAACGACCTTCCGCAGCACCGCGTTGGTGAGCGCTCCGGCCCCCGGGCCGCCGTGCTGCTTGGCCCACTCGACGCTCTCGTTCACGGCGGCGTGGGCCGGCACCTTGTCGAGGAACAGGATCTGGGCCGCCCCGGCCAGCATCGCCGCCGCGGCGAAGCGGTTGCCCTCTTCCCAGGGCTTGGTGAGTTCGTAGCGCAGGATCTCAACGAGCGTGATCCAGCGGCGCAGCACGGCGTCGTAGATGGCGTGGGCGAACGCGGCGTCGCGGGCCGACATGCCGGCGGTCTCGGGCGAGAGGATGTCCACATCGGGGAACCGGCCGACCTGGCGGGCCAGCAGCCGCATGACGGCGTCGCGGGCCGGGTCGCGGGGAGGAAGGGGCCTGGGCTTCAGCGGCGCGTGGCCGCCGGCGGTCCTCGGGCCGCCCTTGCCCTTGGTAGGTCCCTTGCGGCCGCGCGGGGCGGAGGGCTTCCCGGACGGTCGGCCGCCGCCGCGCTTGTCGGGTTTGCGGGGGGCGTCGTCGCGTCGGCGTGAGGGTCGTTCCACCGGTCGAGTGTACCCGGGCCGGTCAGTCGTGACGGAGCGCGACGATCGGGTCCTGCCGGGCGGCCACGATCGCCGGGTAGATCCCGAAGACCAGCCCGGTGAGGGCGGCCACCGTGAAGCTGAGCACCATCGACCAGCCGGTGAGCGAGACGTTCACGCTGATGTCGGGCTGCTGGAGCAGCGACGCGATCCGGCGGGCGGCGCCCTCGACCCCGAGGCTGAGGCCGATGCCGAGGGCCACCCCGGTGAGGCCGCCGAGCGTGCTGAGAACGCCGGTCTCGACGAGGAACTGCCAGACGATGTGCTTCCGCGTGGCGCCGAGGGCGCGGCGGATGCCGATCTCGCGCGTGCGCTCGGTGACGCTCGCGAGCATGATGTTCATGATGCCGATGCCGCCGACGAGAAGCGAGATCGCGGCGATCAGCCCCAGCACGGCCTGCCAAGTGAGCGCCGCGCGCCGGGCCTGCTCGAGCAGCTCGTAGGGCACCACCAATTGCACGTCCTGCATGCCGCGGTGGCGGACCTCGAGGAGCCGCTTGAGGATGTCGGCGTCGGCCACCACCCGCTCGCGGTCGGGCGATTCGATGTAGATCTCAGAGATCTGCACCTCCTCGTTGGTCCGCTGCCCAGCGGTGAACCGCACGAGCAGGTCGGAGAACCGGTCACGCGACGTGGTCATCGGGATGTGAACGTCGAAGTTCAGGTCGCGGCCGACCAGCGCCCCCCCGGCGCCGCCCGCCAGCCCCACCGGCTGCAGGACCCCGACCACCGTGAACACCTGCCGCGAAATGCGGAAGGTCTGGTCGATCGGATCCTCACCCGGGAACAGGCTTGAGGCGACCTCCGAACCGATGACGGCAACCGCCGCCCGCTCCTCCATGTCGCGTTCGGTGAGGTACCGGCCGCGCTGCACCCTCAGCTTGGCCACCCGCTGCAGATCGGGGGTCGTGCCGAAGGCTTGGCTGACCCGGCGGCTGCTGCCGCGGATCACCTGGTCGCCCACCGCCTTGAGGGGCACGATCGCCGTGGCATCGGGGAAGCGATCCTCGATCACCGCCAGAGTGCCCCGAGTGATGCCGTATCGCACGACGAACCCACCGCCGCGGCCGCCACCCCCGCCCGCCTGCCCGCTGTCCGCCGGCTTCACCGACCGAACGATGATGTTCCTGGCTCCCAAGGCCTCGATCTGGTCGAGCGCTGCCCGTTTGCTCCCCTCTCCGATCGACACCATGGTGATCACCGCGGCGACGCCGAAGATGATGCCCAGGGCGGTCAACACCGAGCGCAGCACGTGCAGGCGCAGGTTCGTCAGCCCGAGTTTGACGGTCTCGAGGAGGAAGGTCACGCCCGTGAGCGTAGGTCCGGCCGCGGGGCCCCGGAACGCCCTCAGTCCGGTGTCGAAGGCTCGATCCGGATGAGCTTGCCCGGGCGTTCATCGGTGAGGACGTACAGGAACCCATCCGGCCCCTGGCGGACATCCCGCACCCGGGCGCCGATGCGGATCGCGTCCTGCTCGAGCGCCTTGCCGTCGGCGTCCACCCTGATCCGCCGCACGTCCTGGCTGACGAGCCCTCCGGCGAACAGGTTGCCCTTCCACTGAGGGAACCGCTCGCCGTTGTACACGGCCAGACCCGAGGCCGCGATGCACGGCGTCCAGACGGCGACCGGGTCTTCCATCCCCGGGCGGGAGCGTTCCTTGGTGATCTCGGCGCCGGAGTACTCCCGGCTATAGGTGACCAGAGGCCAGCCGTAGTTCTTCCCGCCCCGGATGATGTTCAGTTCGTCGCCGCCGAGGGCGCCGTGCTCCGTGGCCCAGACACGCCCGGTCACCGGGTCGCGCACCAGTCCCTGGATGTTGCGGTGGCCCATCGACCACACCTCGGGCGCAGCGCCCTCATCTTTGGCGAAGGGGTTGTCGGTGGGCGCTTTGCCCTCATCGGTGAGACGCAGCACCTTGCCGAAGTGCGTCTTGGTGCTCTGGGCCTGGTTGCGGATGTTCTGGCCGTCGAGAGACGAAGGGGGGTTCCCGCCGTCGCCGACGGAGAGCAGCAGCGTGCCGTCGGGCAGCCAGATCATGCGAGACCCGAAGTGCTGCCCGCCGCGCTTCTCTCGGCTGTTCTCGAAAATCACCCGCCAGTCTTCGAGCTTGGCCCCGTCGAACTTCGCCCTCGCCAGCACCGTCTTGTTGCCGCCGTTCCCGCCGATCGAGTACGTGAAGTACACCAGTCGGTTCTCGGCGAACTTGGGATGGATCGCCACATCCATCAGGCCGCCCTGGCCGCCGTCAAAGACCGGAGGAACCCCCGGTACCGCGTCGGATTGGAGCGTGCCGTCCTTCACAAGGCGAAGACGCCCGGCTTTCTCGGTGATCAGCATCGAGCCGTCGGGCAGCCACGCCATGCCCCACGGGCGATCGAGATCCTCGATCACCGTCCTGAGCTGCCAGCCCTTCGCGGCCGCAACTTTCCCGACCGGGGTGACCTCACCGCCGAGGGCGGCGAAGCAGGACCAGATCCCGATTAGCAGGCCCGCGGCGTACCGGTTCCATGACTTCATCGATGCGTCTCCGGACCGTTGAGAGGGTTTCACGAGCCTCGGCCGAGCGACCACAGACCCAGCCGCTGGGCTACCGATGCCCGCGCGGCAATGGAGGCCTTGGCCAGGCTCGACAGCCTGATGCGCTTGGATTCGACCACCCTCCCCGGTCGGGCGCGGATCTTGGCGAGCAGGCCGCGGTAGATCGCGGTCATAGCCCAGAGTGTGGCGCGGCAGTCGGCGGACACCATCCCCTCAAGAGGCGATGAGGCGGCGTAGTGCCCTTCCGCGACCTGCCCCAGAC
Source organism: Phycisphaerales bacterium (assembly GCA_016742075.1). GTDB lineage: Bacteria > Planctomycetota > Phycisphaerae > Phycisphaerales > UBA1924 > JACVCL01. The sequence goes on along the minus strand of JACVCL010000001.1, from coordinate 60,220 downwards.
CGCCGATGACCGCGTGGCACGCGGCGGCGGGTGTCCAACGTCGGAGGTCCTCGGCGGTCAGCCCGGCTTGATCCAGCATCTCGCCGGGGATGTACACCCGGCCTTCGTCGAAGTCGCGGCCAACGTCGCGGAGGATGTTGGTGAGCTGGAAGGCCAGCCCGCGGCGGGTGGCCAGGTCGCGGGCGGCACGGGCATCGGCGCCCTCGCGGACGCCCCAGATCCTCACGCAGATGTGCCCGACGGTTGATGCCACGCGGTAGCAGTACCGGTCGAGCTCTGCCGCGGTGCGGTAGAACGGCCTCGGGGATGCCCGGTCCGACGCCGTTTCATGGCCGATGTCCTCGCGCAAGCCCTCGATCATGCCGCGGACGTCGGCGTGATCGAGCCCGTATCGGGTGATCGTCCAGCCAAAGGCCCTCCAGACCGGGTCGGCGTCGAGGCCGTCGCCGAGCGGGCGGCCGGAGAGCAGACGCTCGGTCCGGCCGGCCAGCAGCTCGATGCGCTGGGCCTTTTTGGCGGGGTCGGCGGCTTCGTCGGCCTCGTCATCGGCCCGCCGCATCCATGCGTACACGGCGTATACGGCGGAACGGCGCGGCTCGGGGCACAGGCGCAGGCCGTAGAAGAAGTTGCGGGCCCGGGTGCGGACGATCTCGCGGCAGACGGCGAACGCGTCGGCCGGCCCCTCGGCGGTCCGGGCCTCACCCGCCGACGAGGCGGGCATGGCGATCGAGGCGTCGGCGGCGCTCATGCCGCACCCCTCAGACGCTTGATCCAGGCTCGGGCCAGCAGGCTCATCTTGCCGAGTTTGCCGAGTTTCGGGCGTTCCCACAAGGTCGCGCAGCCGATGCGCTCCACCGATCGGAGCACCGCCTCGCCGCCCGCCCCGAACAGCCAGACCACCGGGCCGAGTTCGCGGCCAAGGGCCGCCGGGAGCGGCCGGCCCTTCTCGAAGAGCTTCCGAGTCTCGGCGACCAGGGGCCGCACGCCCCTGATGAACGGCACCCGAGCGGCCGGATCGTCGGGCCGGGCCATCCAATCCCTGAGCTGCTCGGCCGACCAGCCGGTGATGGCGCGCGGCAGGTAGACACGGTCGCGCTCGATCAGGTCGCGACGGACATCCTGCCAGAAGTTCGTCAGCTGAAGCGCTGTGCAGGTCGCGTCCGACATCGCCACAAGCTCGGGGTCGGCGCGGCCGCCGAGGCCCAGGACGATTCGTCCGACCGGGTTGGCGCTCCGCGCGCAGTAGTCCAGCAGCTGGTCCCACGTGTCGTAACGGGTGACACGCTGGTCCTGCACGAACGCGTCGATGAGGTGTTCGAAGGGTTCGGCGGACAGCGGATGCCGCCGCAACGTCTCGGCGAGCGCCACGAACACCGGGTGCCGCAGGGGCCGCTCGGGGGCCGCGGAGCGGGCCGCCGCCACGCAGGCCGCCAGTTCGCCCCGCCACCATCGGAGCAGCGACTCAGACCGAGCCCGGGCCGCCTCATCGGCGCCGGTCTCATCGCCCAGGTCGTCGGACCAGCGGCAGAAGGCGTAGACCGCCGCGAAGTCGTCGCGGATCGACTGCGGCACCAGGCCGCTGAGCACCGTGAAGTTCTCGTAGTGGCCGAGGGTGAGTTGGCGGCAGTAGCGGCGCGCATCCTCGAGCGAGGGCGGCGGAGCGACGCCTTCGGGGCCGTAGTCGGAGAGCATCCGGATGGGCGGGGCGATGGGCACGCCCGGCTATGATGCCGGGAATCGGGGTGTGTTGTCACGGTCACCCCCCCGCGCCAGCCCAAGGAACCCTCCTCCCGATGCGGATCATCCTCGCCAACCCCCGCGGCTTCTGCGCCGGCGTCCACATGGCCGTGGACGTCGTGGACCAGCTCCTGGACCTCTGCAAGGACGTCCCGATCTACGTCTATCACGAGATCGTGCACAACAAGCACGTGGTGCAGCGGTTCATCGACCGGGGGGCGATCTTCGTGGAGGACCTCAACGAGGTGCCGCCGGGCCACATCGTGGTCTTCTCGGCCCACGGCGTCTCGCCGGCGATCCGCGAACTGGCCCGGTCCCGCAGCCTGACCGCCGTCGACGCGACTTGCCCGCTGGTCACCAAGGTGCATTCCGAGGCCGTCCGCTACGCGCGGCAGGGGTACCAGATTCTGCTCATCGGGCACGCCGATCATCAGGAAGTCGTGGGCACCCGCGGCGAAGCCCCCGAGGCCACCCAGGTGGTCGAGAGCCCGGACGACATTCCGAACCTGCGGATCATCGACCCCAACAAACTCGTCTACCTCACCCAGACCACGCTGAGCACCGACGACGCGGCGGTCATCATCGATGCGCTGAAGAAAGCCTTCCCGAATATCAAGGAACCGCCGGGCTCGGACATCTGCTACGCCACCACCAACCGCCAGCACGCGGTGCGGCAGATCGCCCGCGAGTGCGATCTGGTGCTGGTGGTCGGGAGCAAGAACAGCTCCAACAGCGTGCGGCTGACGGAGATCAGCGAGAACGTCGGGGTCAAGGCGTATTTGCTCGATGATGTCGGCGAGCTCTGCCACGACTGGTTCGCCGGCACGCCCGGCGAGGGCCGCGACGCCGTGGTGCTGCTGACCGCGGGCGCCAGCGCCCCCGAGGACTTGGTCGCCGAGATCTGCCGCAGCCTTCTCGGAACCTACGGGGGCACGCTCGAGCAGCGCGACATCGTGCCGGAGGACGTCGAGTTCGGCCTTCCCGTCACGCTCAAGCGGCTCATGCGCGAGAAAGGCATCGACCCCGAGGGCCGGAAGATCCGGGTGGGCAACTGGCAGATCACCGAAGACGCCTACGGCGCCGTGCCCCTGACCGTCAGCGCCCGGCGGTGACGGGACGCCGCGGTCGCCACGGCTATCGTTGCGGGTGAAGCACCCCGCCCATCACATCTTCGAGCAGACGCCCGACTCACTTCGGCAGTGGTGTGTCGAACGCGGGTGGCCGGCCTTCCGCGCCAAGCAGGTCCTCGAATGGGTGTACGCCAAGGGGGTCGCCGACCCCGCCAGCATGACCAATCTCGGCAAGGCCGAACGCGAGCGGCTGGCCGCCGAGATGACCTTTCTTTCCGGCCCCACCGTCCGCCACCAGCGTGCGACCGACGGCGTGCAGAAGCTGCTGATCCAGTGGGACGAAGCCACCGCCGAAGCCGGCCCCGCGGTGCCGCTCCCGATCGCCGGTGTTCCCGCGCCCGCCGAGGACCCCTCCCGGCAGACCGAGTGCGTGATGATCCCCGCCGAGAACGACGAGGGCGCCGAGCGGCGGACCGCCTGCATCTCGTCGCAGGTCGGCTGCCCGGTCGGGTGCCGGTTCTGCGCCTCGGGGCTTGGGGGTCTGGATGGCAATCTCTCGGCCGGGCGCATCGTTGAGCAGGTCTGGCGACTGGCCCGCCTGCTCGACCAGCGCGGCGCTGACGGGAAGATCACGTCTCTCGGGCGCATCAGCAACGTGGTTTTCATGGGCATGGGCGAGCCGCTGAGCAACTTCGCCGCGGTCACCCGGGCGGTGCGCATCCTCGCGTCGCCCGACGGCATGGGCATCGGCGCCCGAAAGATCACCATCAGCACGGTCGGGCTGCCCAAGGCGATCGAGAAGCTCGCCGAGGAACTCGACATTCCCGTGACCCTCGCTCTGTCTCTGCACGCGCCGAACGACGATCTTCGTCGGCGGCTGATCCCGTGGGCGAACTACACGACCATCCCCGAGCTTCTGGCGGCGTGCCAGAAGTGGTTCGATAAAACCGGCCGCGAGATCACGCTCGAGTACATCCTGCTGGGAGGCGTGAACGACCGGCCCGAGCACGCGGCCGAGCTCGCCGGGGTGGCCCGCACGCTGCGGGCCAACGTGAACCTCATCCGCTACAACGAAGTGAAGGGCCTGCCCTTCGACCGCCCGAAGACCGATGACGTGCGGGGCTTCCAGCAGGTGCTCCGGGAACGCGGCGTGAACACCCATATCCGGGCCAGCCGAGGGCGCGATATCGCGGCCGCGTGCGGCCAGCTGCGCCACGAGGCGGCCTCGCCCGGTGCCGCGAACTGACAGCCCGCGAGTGCCGCAGAGGTTGGAGCCGTGGACGGGTGTCGGTGTGGCCCGGTGGAGTGGGGGGGTAGACTCGGGCCGATGATGCGTCACATCGACCCGGCGGGCCTGACCCCGGCCGATCGCTACAAGCTGCTGATCGGCACCATCGTGCCGCGACCGATCGCGCTGGTCTCGACCGTCTCTCCGGACGGCCGGGCGAACCTTGCACCGTTCTCGTTTTTCAACGGCGTATCCAGTAACCCGATGTCGCTGCTCTTCTGCCCCTCGAACACCTCGGCCGGTGCGGAGAAGGACACGCTTCGGAACGCCAAGCCCGCCGCCGAAGGGGGCGTCGGGTGCTTCGTGGTGAACGTCGCGGCCGAGCGGTACATCAGCAAGGCCGTTGGCGCAGCCGAGGAGCTCCCTTACGGTGAGAGCGAGTTCGGCGTTGTCGGCCTCACGCCGGCCCCCAGCGCCATCGTCCCGGCGCCCCGTGCCGCAGAGAGCCCGGTGGCTTTCGAGTGCGAGACCATCCAGGTGGTGCGGCTGGCGCCGGGCCAGCCGGGGGGTGGCAACGTGGTCATCGGGCGCGTCGTCGCCGTGTGGGCCGACGACCAGGTCGTGGACGCGCGCTGCCGCGTCAATCCCGATGCGCTGGGCGCGGTCGGCCGGATGGCGGGCTTCACCTACTGCACGACACGGCAGCGCTTCGAGGTGCCCTGGGGCCGCGGGGCCCTGGAGAATTTCGGGCGCTGACCGGCCACCGCCGGTGCACAGGCGGCCAAGACTGCGGTTGAGGGGGAATGGCTGAGGTTGGCGGTCAGCACTTGGCGAGGACGTCTTTGCTGAGCTGGGCGGGGATCGGGATCCGGTACTCGCCCGAGTAGCACGCCGAGCAGAATTTCTCGCGTTCCTCCACGGCCGCCCCGGCGCCCGCGGCGATCGCCAGCAGCCCGTCGAGAGAGAGGTACGAGATCGAATCCACCTTCAGGGTCTGCCGGATCTGCTCCAGATCGCGGCCGTGCGCCAGCAGCTGGGCCGAGTCGGGGAAGTCCACGCCGAAAAAACACGGGTGGCGGATCGGGGGGCACGCGATCCGCAGGTGAATCTCGCGGGCCCCTGCGGCCCGGAGCTGCTCCATGCGGCCGCGGGTGGTCGTGCCGCGCACCACCGAGTCGTCGACGATCACGATCCTCTGGCCGCGGACGAGATCGGTGACGATGTTGAGCTTGAGCCTCGCGGCGGTCGCCCGCTCATCGCCCGAGGGCTGGATGAACGTGCGCCCGACGTACCGGTTGGGGATGATGCCCTCCCGGTAGGGAAGGCCCGACGCCCGCGCGAAGCCGGTGGCCGCGGAGCGCCCGGAGTCGGGCATCGGCAGCACGGCGTCGGCCGCGGCGGGCGCTTCCCGGGCCAGTTGCTCGCCCAGCTTCTCGCGGACCGCCTGCACGGTCTGCCCGAAGATCCGCGAGGCCGGGTGCGCGAAGTACACATGCTCGAAGACGCACTGCGCCAGCCGCGGCGCCGGGTCGGCAAACCGTCGAGTCTCGATGAGCGGTGGTCCGCCCGCCGGACCGTCGCGGAACGTCACGATCTCGCCGGGCTCGACATCGCGCAGGTGCCGGGCCCCGAGCACGTCGAGCGCCACGGTCTCCGACGCCGCCACCGGGTTGCCGGCCGCGGTGATGCCGATCGACAGCGGCCGCCAGCCCCACGGGTCGCGGGCTACCTCCACCCGATCGTGCGACAGAAACACCAGCGAGAAGGCCCCCCGGAGCATCCGGAGCGCCTCGGCCAGCGGGTCGTTCTGCCTGCCGCGCGAGAGCGACGCCACCAGGTGCAGGATCACCTCCGTGTCGCTCGACGTGTAGAACGCGTGACCCTTGTCCTCGAGGGAGGTTCTCAGCTCCCGGGCGTTGACGATGTTCCCGTTGTGCGCGATCGCCAGCGGACCGCCGCGGATCGACGCCAGGAACGGCTGAGCGTTCTCGGGGCGCGAGGCGCCGGTGGTTGAGTACCGGTTGTGGCCAATCGCCCCGCCGGGCCGGCCGCGATGCCGGGCCTCCCGCGCGTGGGCCGCGGCGTCGAGCCTCGCCAGGGTGTTGGAGTCAAAGACCTGTGGAACCAGCCCCATGCCGGTGTGCCGCTCGATCCGCACGCCGTCGGTCACGGCGATGCCGGCCGATTCCTGGCCGCGGTGCTGCAGCGCAAAGAGGCCGAAATACACCGCGCGGGCGGGGTGCGGCTCCCCCCAAACGGCGACAACTCCGCACTTCTCGCGGGCGTCCCGGGGCGTCTCGGCGAGCTGTGGCAGGGGGAAAGCGGCGGTCACGCGGGGATCGTATCGGCCCCGCGCGTCCCGCCCGGCCGGCCGTCGGATTCACTCAGTAAAGCCTGCCGCGGCCGGAGCTCCGCCTCGGTTTGACCCGCTTGCGGTGGCCGCTACACTCTCGTCGCTGTTCGGCAAATGCCCGGATCCGCCAGGCATCGCCGGCGCGGCCCGCAGTCGCGGGAAGCCCGCCGGCGGGGCGTTCGTCGCGAGTGTTCGCGCCGGCGTCGCCGCGGATCGCTTGGTTCCCTGAAGCACCCCTCGCCCGGCTTTCGGCCGCGACCGCGAGGGAGACGGAGATCTCGACATATGGCCCGCTACACCGGCCCCAAGGTCAAGCTGTCCCGCCGCGTCGGCGTCCCCATCGCCGACATTCCCAAGCACACCTCCAAGCGTGAGCTGACCGCGCCCGGCATGCACGGGTTCCGGGGCCGTCGTCTGCGCGACTACGGCGTGCGTCTGAACGAGAAGCAGAAGCTCCGCCACCACTACAGCGTGCTCGAGCGCCAGTTCCGCCGCTATATGGCCGAGGCGTCGCGCAGCAAGGGCAACACCGGCGAGGTGCTGCTGCAGCTGCTCGAGCGTCGGCTCGACAACGTGGTGCGGCGCTCCGGTGTGGCCCGAACCATCTGGGCCGCGCGTCAGATCGTCGCCCACGGCCACGTTCGCGTGAACGGCCGCAAGGTCGACCGCCCGAGCTTCGAGGTGAAGGTCGGTGACGTCATCACCTTCCGCGAGAAGGTGCACAAGCTGCTGAAGGACAACATGGAGTCGATCGTCGGCCACCAGATCGCCGATTGGCTCGACTTCAACCCCGGCGAGCTCACCGTCCGCATCGTCGCCCTGCCGACGAGCGACCAGGTGCCCTTCGACGTCAACACCAACCTGATCGTCGAGTTCTACCGCTAAACCCGCCCGCCGACACGGCATCAACCGGGCCCGCGTCCGAGCGCCGGACCTCTCGGCGCAGCCCGCGGGCGCCGTGAGGACTCCGCGCCATGATCAAACTGCTCCAGAAGTACCGCGGGCACATGCTGGTGTTTTTCGGCGTGTTCCTGATGGTGTCGTTCCTGCTGCCGCAGGCGATCTCACAGTTCGGCGGCACCCCCGCCAGCATCCGCGTCGGCACGCTCGACGGCGCCAAGGTGAGCATGGCCGACCTGCAGGCCGCCCAGGCCGAGCGCAACATCCTCGATGCGCTCGGCGCGCCCCGCCTGCAGCTGCCCCCCGTGCTCTCGATCATCGCCCGCCGCGCCTGGCTCACGGGCACCAGCGCGCTGTCGGTCGATCAGTGGCTGCTGATGACGCGCGAGGCCGAGCGGGCCGGCCTGGTGGGCGGCCCGGAAGACGGATCGGAGCTGCTTGCCGACATCGCCGACATGCTCGCCGGCGCCCAGGCCCAGGAGCTCATCCGGCAGGGGCAGGGGTCGCCCGACCGCTTCGACATCATGCGTCAGACCATCAAGGACGGCTTCCTTGCAGAGTACACCAAGGCCGCCGCCGCCTCGCGGGCCGCCCATTACGGCCCGGCGTTCGATCGGACGATGGCCCGCGCCCGCGGCGTGTGGAGGCTCGTCAACAACTACAGCGCGTTCGTCAACATGCCCGTCGGCGCGCTCTCGTCCGACGAGCTGCGGGCCATCGCCGGCGCCTCGCTGGACACGCTCGTGGTCGACGTCGCCCTCATCCCGGCCGCGTCTGTCGGCAAGTCGCTTCCGGCACCCGACGACGCCGCGCTCGCCGCATTCTTCGACCGGTACAAGACCGTCAAGCCCAGGCCCGACCGCCTCACCGACGCCGACGCCAAGGCGGCCGCCGATCTGGCCAAGGCGTCCGCTCAGCCTGACCTGGGCATCGGCTACTTCCGTCCCCCTTCGGTTCGGCTCGAGTCGATCTCGATTCTCCGGAACTCGATCCTGGGCCTCGTCAAGGTCGATCCCATCGAGGCCCGCAAGTACTGGAGCCGTCCGGAGGTGCGACAGCAGTTCCCGGGCGACAACTTCGACGCGGTCCGCGGGTCGGTCGAGACCGCACTGAGGACCCAGGCCGCCGACCGGCTCGTCGAGACGGCCCGAGAGATCGCCAAACGCGAGAACTTCCGCGCCCTCGCCGGCGTCCCTTCCGACGGCGTCTACCGCCGTCTGCCGGCCGATTGGGACTCGCGCAAGCCCTCTCTCGAGGCCATTGCACAGGCTGTCCGTGAAGAGCTGGCCCGAGAGCTCAAGCTCACCCCCGACCAGCTTCTCCAAGCGGTTCAGGTCCGGCCCGACGATGGCGTGTACCGCGGCGAGCGTGAGCTCCGCGTCATGTCCGATCTCGGCGCCAGCTTCGTTCGCCTGAACCAGAAGACCAACGAGCCCTTCCCCGCCGTCGCCCTCGCCGTGCGCGAGCTCGCCGGCGACAACGACCGCGGCGTGCAGACCGGCAACATCTTCGGCCCCCTCGAAGACAACGCCGGCAACGCGCACCTCTTCCGAGTAACGGCGTCGCGCCAGGCCGGTCCGCCGACCGCGTGGACCGACGTCGCCGACGACGTGAAGCGCGATTTCACCCTCATGGCCGGCTACGAGAAGCTCGCGGCCGACGCCGACGCCTTCAAGCGTCAGGTGGTCGACGCCGGGGGGCTCAGCCCGCTCACGTCCGTCGAGGGTGTCACCATCTCCCAGGGCCTCGATCTCACCGACGCCCAGATGGCCTCGCCGGATCGCATCCCGCTCCCGGAAGGCCTCGACGCCGAGGAACTCCGAAAGGCCATGCTCTCCCGGGCCCGCGCATGGGATCCCAAGTCTGTCCTCGCCTCGCTGCCCACCGCCGAGCGTGCTGTTGCACTGCCGATCCCGGGGGCGCGGGGGCTGGCCGTCGCGCTCGCGACCGGTCGCCGCCCGCTGACGCGTGAGGGGTTCGACGAAGAGCGTTCCCGCATTGTTCAGGCGACGGGCATGAGGCTCCTGGCCGGGGTGCAGCCCCGCACGCCCGACGAGCTCGAGGCCATTTCCCCGTTCTCCATGGCGGCCCTATCCAAGCGGCTGAACTACGTCCCCGTGCGTGAAGAGCCCGCCAAGCCGACGGAAGAGCCCTCGGCGCCCCGCGCCGGGAAGTAAGCGGCGGGGCGGTCGCTTAGAGCCGCTCGGCGAGCTCTCGATCGAACCCCGGAACCAGCCGCCGTCCCGCGGCGGCGTCGATCTTCGGCCGGTCCATGCTCGCCGGGGCCTTCTCCAGCAGCAGGCCCACCACCGCCTCGACCACGCGCGCCGGTGGGGTGACGCCGTGCGACCAGTGCTCGTAGTCGGCCCACGACAGCGTCACCTCGACGCTCGTTTCGCCGCCACCCGCTGACTGGGCCGATCCCGCGGCCGTCGCGCGCAGCAGCACCGTGTAGGCGCAGCCGGTGCGGCCCTGCCGCTCGTTGGTCACCACAATGGCGCGCGTGTCGTTGGGCATCGGCCGAGAGTCTATCGCCGGCGTGTGCCCGAGTATCATCGGCCCGTGTTCGAGCACGGTTCATCCACGACGACCGCCGGCAGAACCGCGGCGAGGCCCGCTGGCCGCGACGGCGTGCTCGTTGTCGGGGGGGGGATCGCCGGCATCGCCGCCGCCCTGCGCCTCGCCGAGGCGGGCGTGCCCGTCACGCTGCTGGAGACCCGCAAGAAGCTGGGCGGTCGCGCCACGAGCTTCAAAGATGTCCGCTCGGGCCAGGTCATCGACAACTGCCAGCACGTCGCCCTCGGCTGCTGCACGAATTACCTCGACCTCTGCCGGCGGCTCACCGTGGCGCACAAGATCGAGTGGCAGCGGGAGATTTACTGGTTCGAATGCGGCGGGCGGGTGAGCGTCATGCGGGCCGGTGGGCTGCCGGCGCCGGGGCATTTCTCGGGCGCGTTCCTCTCGGCCTCGTTCCTCACGGTCGGCGAAAAGCTGGCTGTCGCCCGGGGGATGCTCGCGATCCTGACCGCCGACCGTGACGCCGAGCGAGGCCGCACGTTCGCCGAGTGGCTCGCGGCCCACGGCCAGCCCGCCTCGGCCGTCGAGAAGTTCTGGACGCCCGTCGTTGTCAGCGCCTGCAATCTGGAGCCCACGCGGGTTTCGGCCTCGCCGGCCCTCCACGTGTTTCAGGAGGGCTTCCTCGCCCACCGCGACGCGGCGCTCATGGGGGTCTCCCGGGTGCCGCTGGTGGAGCTGTACGACCCGGCCGAGGCGGCCATCGTCGCCGCTGGCGGGTCTATCCGCCTCGGGGTCGGCGTCGAGCGTCTGGACGCCCGCGAGGTGCTGACCACCGACGGCGAGCGCCTGCGCGCCTCGGCGGTGATCTGCGCGGTGCCAGTCGAGCGTGCCTCACGCCTTGCTTCGGAAGAGGCCCGGCGCAGCGACGCCCGCTTCGCCGCCATGGAGCGGATCACCCACAGCCCGATTCTGGGCGTTCATCTGCTCTTCGACCGCCCCGTCATGCGTACTCCCAACGCTGTGCTGGTGTCGCGGCCCACGCAGTGGCTCTTCCGGAAAGACGCCGAGGGCCGGGCCGTCCACGCCGTGATCAGCGCCGCCGACCAGTGGGTGCCGCTGGACGAGGCCGAGATCACCCGCCGCGTTCGTGACGACATCGTGGCATGCATGCCTTGGGCGGCCGACGCCGCGGTGCTCGGGTCCAGGCCCGTGAAAGAGAAGTTTGCCACGTTCGCCGCTACGCCGGAGGTCGAAGCGATTCGGCCCTCGACCGTCGGGGCCAGCGGCATCGTCCTGGCGGGCGATTACACCCGCACGGGTTGGCCCGCGACGATGGAGGGCGCCGCACGCTCCGGCTACGCGGCCGCGGCGGCGGTGCTGGGCAAGCCCGAGTCGGAACTGCTCCTCCCGCCGCTGCCCCCTTCGCCGCTCGTGCGCATCCTGGGAGGCCCGGCCTTCGAGGCACAACCGGCGTAGGAGCCTCCCCCGTGGCGACAAGAAAGAACACGGCCCGGAACACGTGGTTCCGGGCCGGTGGTATGGCGCTTGAGGTGTGCCCGGCAGCGGCAGGGTCAGGCGGCCGCGTGCTGCTGGGTGGAGTGCTTCTTGGCCTGCGTCACCAGCGTGTCGAAAGCGGCCGGGTCCTCGATGGCGATCTGGGAGAGCATCTTGCGGTTGAGCAGGATGCCGGCATTCTTCAGGCCGTTCATGAACGCCGAGTACCGCGTGCCCCGCATCCGGCAGGCGGCCGTGATGCGGATGATCCACAGCGAACGCATGTTCCGCTTGCGGGCCCGGCGGTCGCGCCACGCCGTCGCCCCGGCGCGGATGACCATTTGCTTGGCCATCTGCGGCAGGCGGGACTTGGTGCCGAAATACCCGCGGGCCAGGCGGACCCAACGCTTGTGCTTCTGACGGCGGCCGGTGCTCTTCTTGACGCGAGGCATCTCGAAACTCCTTGTTCACCGGACGGGGCGTCTGACGGAGGTCGGACGGCTTAAGGGCCCGGACGGCAGTGGGGGGGAGCCATCCCGCTCGATCGGGCGGCTGAAAGCGATCACTTCTTCGCGGCGGTCTTGCCGGCCTTCGCCCGGGCAGCGTCGCGCTTGGCCTTCCGCTCGGCGGGGGTCGGGCTCCGCTTCAGGGCGGTACGGGGCTGCTCCCGCCCGCGGATGCGGACCATGACCATCCGCGAGATGCGCTTGACCTCGGCGGTCGACATCACGCTCGACTTGCGAAGCCGGCGGAGCCGCTTGGGGCTCTTGCTCGACCGCAGGTGCTTGCGACCGGCCTTGTTGTGGCGGACCAGACCAGTCTTGCTGATCCGGATCCGCTTCATCATGCCCTTGTGGGTCTTGATCTTCGGCATGGCATGCTTCCAGAGCACCCCGGGCGCGCGGTCCGGGGAGAGGTCAAAAATCAGGGAGGGGAGAATAGCCGATCAGGGCGATTCGGGCAAGCACCGTACGGCCCGAATCCCGAACATTGCTCGTACGGCAGTCCCGGCGGTGGACCGCGACCCCGAGATCCCTCATTTGAGGGTGCATCGGTTGCTGGGCCGCCAGCCTCACGGGGCCACAAAAGCGTCGCGCGGCGAGGCCGGGATCTCCCGGCCCGTCAGCATGCCGCGCTGGCCCGCCGGTTGCCACAGGCTGTCGCCGCTGGCCAGAACCGGCGCCCCGCGCAGGAACCACACCGCCCCGTCGCCGGTCAGCACGTTCTGGCCGCGCCCGCCGTGGTTCTCCGACGCCGTCATCGCGTCCAGTTCCTCACCCCGCTTGGCGGCCTCGACGAGCGGATTGCGGTCGGCAAGGACGACGCCCGAGCCGATCTCGCCCATGCGCGGCGGGCGGAGGCCGAAGAGCTGGTAGCTGAACGACACCTGCCGGCTCGACCCCCAGTCCAGCATCGCGACGCCGGGCAGCTGCTGGAGCGCCGTAAGCGCGTTCGGGTTGCCGGGGCACGATAAGTCCGCCACCGAGGCGTAGCCGCCGCTGACCAGCGTGAAGAGGTTCGCCGCGTGCGACTGCCCCGGTTTTCCCACGTTCCACCACGTGCCTTCGAACACCGGGGCCCCGGCTCGGGAACGCGGAAGGTGCGGCAGGAACCCGTCGTGCGACGCGCCGAACAGCCCCATCCCCAGGCCGGCGTGCTGCATGTTCGAGGCGCACATCTGCTCGCGCGTGTTCTCCCGCAGCGACGTCGCCACGGGTGCCAGAACCGCCCCGCCGATGAGCACCATCGCGGCGATCGCGCCGATGTCGGCAAGGCTGAACCGCCGGCGGACGCCCTGACGCAGCTCCTCGGCGGGCAGCTTCCAACGGTGGATCGAGCGATCAAGCTCCGACTGGATCTTCGCCAGCGTTGAGCCGACAAGGCGCTCGCGGTCCTCCGCCGACGGACCGCCCGCATCGGCCCCGATCAACCCGAGAAGCTTGGAGGCCGCCGCCGCCCTCTCGGGCGACACGGCCTTGGAAGGTGTCCCGTGCGAGGCCAGATCGCCGAGAGCCTCGGCGTCCGCCTCGGTCAGCTGGATGCCCAGCTGCTCCCGCGCGATCTTGCCGGCCACCGCCCCGGCACCGGCCCGCGACCGCTCGCGGAGCACCCGGGCCATGGTCACGTCAACGAGCAGCGAACGGTGGGAGGCCAGTTCGGGCGCGGGGCTGTCGAGCAGGCTCATAAGCCCCAGCACACGACCGGCGCGGTCGGAAAGGCCGGCCGGCACGCCGATGGCCTCGAAGCTCGCCTCGATCACGGCCTCAAGAGCGGCCTGATCGTCGGCGTTCAAGGGAGAAAAACCCGCGGACTGATGGGAGGGGTCGGGCATCGGTGCCGGTACTACGGATGCCGGATCAGCCCGGTTCGCCCGACACGGGGCGTTTCTTGCGCCCGGCGGCCTCGGCGGAATCCTCCCCAAGTTTTCGGGCCTCTACCTGCTCCTGCCACTTCTGGGCGAACGACGCCACCGCCGCGTGGAGCCGGGATTTGACCGTCCCCAAGGGGATCTCGAAGGCCTCGGCGATGTGCTGGTAGCTGAGCTTCTGGAAGTACGCCATCAGCAGAATCTCGCGGGACTTAGGCGTCATCCCGGCGATCGCCCGCTGGACCATCTCCGACTGTTCCTCGGCTTCCAGACGCAGACCCGGCCCCGGAAGGTCGATCGAGAGCAGGTCGATCAGCGTCCGCCCGCCTCCGTCATCGTCGGAATCGAGGGAGTGCGAGAGCGACACCGCCCGCCGGCGCTGGGCCCGCCGCAGGGCGTCCCGGGCCTTGTTCGCGGCGATCGTGAACAGCCACGGCTTGAACCGACGCTCCAGATCGAACGTGTCGAGCGATTGGTGGACCTGCAAAAACGCGTCCTGGAAGACGTCCTCCGCCATCTGCCGGTCGCCGGTCAGGCGGAAGAGAAACCGCAGCAGGCCGTCGTGATGGCGTTCGACCAATTCCCGGAATGCGGCGGGATCGCCGTCGAGGTAGGCCTCGACCAGCCGCTCGTCGGTCAGGTGTGCGTCAGGGTCGCTCATCGGGTGACGATTGGCCGCGGGGAAGACCGCCTTGAAACTGTACGGCGACATCGGCGTTTGGGTGCGGCGAGGCGTCGGGCTCGCGAACGCTAACATCGTGCGGACCTTGGCCGGACCGCCCCCGGCGGGTCAGCAGCCTCCCCGGATCCCTCCATGCCTGTTCCTGTCTCCCAAATGTGGACCGTGGCCTCCTACGTCGTGAAGCAGAAGCTGCGCGGCAACAGGCACTACGCCCTCACCCTCATGCTCGAGCCTCTGTTCCGGTGCAACCTCGCCTGCGCCGGGTGCGGCAAGATCCAGTACCCGGCCCACATCCTCAAGCGCCAGCTCACCCCGGAGCAGTGCTTCCGGGCGGCTGACGAGTGCGGCGCCCCGGTGGTCGCGATCCCGGGCGGCGAACCCATGCTGCACCCGCAGATCAAGGAGATCGTCGAGGGCCTTGTCGCCCGACGGAAGTACGTGTACGTCTGCACGAACGCCCTGCTGCTCAAGCAACGGCTGGAGGAGGGCCTCTTCAAGCCGAGCAAGTACCTGAGCTTCTCGGTGCATATGGACGGGCTGGAGGAGCACCACGACTTCGCCGTCTGCCGCGAGGGCACCTACAAGGTGGCGGCCGAGGCGATCCGCATGGCGGTGAACATGGGCTTCCGGGTCACCACGAACACCACGCTCTTCGAGGGCGCCGACCCCAACGCGGTCCGGGAGTTCTTCGACGAGATGATGGGCCTGGGTGTCGAGGGCATGATGGTCAGCCCGGGCTACGCCTATCCCAAGGCCCCCGACCAGAAGAGCTTCATGACCGAACGGACGAGGACCACCGACTTCTTCAAGATGGTGCTCTCCAACCGCAAGAAGCAGTGGCGGTTCAACATGTCGCCGCTGTTCCTCGAGTACCTCATGGGCAAGCGGCACTACGAGTGCAAGCCGTGGGGCATGCCGACGTACAACATTTTCGGCTGGCAGAAGCCGTGCTACCTGCTTCAGGACGGCTACGCCGACAGCTGGCAGGAGCTCCTCGACACCACCGACTGGGACCGTTACGGCCGCGCCAGCGGCAACAAGGCCTGCCAGCAGTGCATGGTCCACTGCGGGCATGAGCCCAGCGCCGTCGATCACACCTTCAGCGGGTTGGGCGGCCTCTGGGCCGCCGCCAAGGCCACCCTCTTCCCGCGTTACACCGACGCCAAGGCCCGCGCCGACCTCGCCGAGGCCGCGACGCGCCCGCATGGCCCGATGGCCCATCTGGTGCAGTTGGGCATTAACGTTGAGCGGAAGTCCGGGTCCGAAACCGTGGAAGCGGCTTAGGCCCGTCCCATCGTCCATCGCCCGTTTTCGGGCTTAGAGGCGTTTTTCGCTCCCGATTTCGTGTCCTGTCCTTTCGATCCCGGCGGAACCGGTGGTACTTTTCAAGACCGATCGGGGGGGCGTCCGGGTCTCAGCGGAGCAGTTCCGGCCCGGCGGCTGACATCACGGCCCTGTTTGGTTCTGGAGATCGAGCCATGTCGATGCTCGCGCGTGGATGCTCTACTTGGGCGATCGTTGCGGCCTTTGTGCTGCATCTTCCGGCAGGGGCCGGCCCGGTCGGCGGAATCGGCCGGTCCCCCTGCGGGCTCTGGACCGGTCTCGACGCCATCCCCGCCGACAAGGCCGCGCTCGACGGCTGGATCCGCCCGACGAACTTCCGGGCGGTCGCGCTCGACGTCGACGCTCTCAAGAACACGCTGGCCGTCGCCCCGCTCGAGTTCACCGCCGCCGCGGCCAACGCCCCTGTCGAGATCACGCTGCCGACGCCCGACGGCTCATGGTCGCGGTTCCGGGTGGTGCTCTCGCCCGTCATGGAGCCGGGTCTGGCCGAGAAGTTCCCGGAGATCAAGACCTACTTCGGCGTCGGTGTGGACGACCCGTGGGCCACCGTGCGCATGGAGTGGACGTACCTGGGCTTCGGAGCCCAGATCCTCTCGGCGAACGGCTCGTGGTACATCGACCGCTACAGCCGCGGGGATCAGACGCTGTACACCGCCTACCGCCGAGCGGATCTCCGCCGCGGAGTCGACGACTTCTGGACCTGCTCGACGCCGGGCGCCGGCCCGCAGGATTGGATCAACGACGTGCCCCGCGACGCCGCTCGGAACTTCGGCACCCAGCTCCGGACCTTCCGGATCGCGATCGGTGCCACCGGTGAGTACACCACCGCCGTGAGCGCCCCTAGCGCGCCGACGGTGGCCCTCGGGCTCTCGGCGGTCACCACGACCGTGAACCGCGTGACGCAGGTCTACGAGCGCGACCTGGCTACCCGGCTGCTGCTGGTCAGCAACAACAACCTGACCATCTACACGAACAGCGCTACCGATCCGTACACCAACGGCAACTCCAACACGATGCTGAACCAGAACGTGACGGCCCTCAACGGCCAGATCGGGTCAGCGAACTACGACGTCGGGCACGCTTTCGGCACCGGCAGCGGCGGCGTGGCGGGCGCCATCGGCAATGTGTGCACCGCGAACAAGGCCCAGGGCGTGAGCCTGCGGAACCAGCCCACCGGCGACCCCTTCGACATCGACTACGTGGCCCACGAGCTCGGGCACCAGTTCGCCGGGCGGCACAACTTCAACAACTGCAGCACCGGCCCCGGCGACAGCGCCAACGTGGCGTGGGAGCCCGGATCGGGCAGCTCGATCATGGGATACGCCGGTATCTGCTCCGCGGCGACCAACCTGCAGTCAAACTCCGACGCCATGTTCCACGCCGGCAACATCGGCGACCAGATGAGCCCCTACATTGCCTCGGGCACCGGCGCCGGAGCGTGCGACCAGCTGCTGAACACGGGCAATTCCGTCCCGACGATCACCGTGCCGCCCTCCGGCCGCACCATCCCGGTCCGCACGCCCTTCGAACTGACCGCCTCGGGCAGCGACGCCAACGGCGACGCCCTCACCTATAGCTGGGAGCAGATGAACACCGGCAGCGCCATCGCCCTGAACACCAGCGGCGGCCCGATGCTCGACTACACCGGCACCTTCCCCGGCACCAGTTTCCCGACGTTCTTCCGCCCGTTCCTCCCTGTCACCAGCCCCACCCGCACGTTCCCGCGACTGGCCACGGTGCTCAACGGTTTCGCGACCAACACCAACTACGTCCGCGGCGAGGGCGTGCCGACGACCACCCGCACCGGCTCCAACGCTCTGCGCTTCCGCGGCATCGTCCGCGACGGCCGCGGCGGCGTGATCTGGAGCGATGTCACCATTAACGTCACTGACACCGCTGGCCCCTTCGCCGTCACGGCCCCCAACGGCGGTGAGAGTCTGACTTCCGGTCAGCCGTTCACCGTCACGTGGAACGTCGCCAACACCACGGCCGCGCCCGTGAGCACCTCGCAGGTCAACATCCGCCTGTCTACCGACGGCGGCAACACGTTCCCGACGCTCCTTGCGTCGGGTGTGCCCAACAGCGGCAGCGCGTCGGTGGTGATCCCCGGTCCGGCGACCACCACCGCCCGCGTGCGCGTCGAGGCGGTTGGCAACTTCTTCTTCGACGTGTCCAACAGCAACTTCTCGATCACCGGCGTGCAGCCGCCGGGCGCGTTCTCGCTGCTCTCGCCGGCGAACGGCGCGGCCGGCGTGCCGCTCACGCCGACCCTGTCGTGGGGGTCTTCGTCGGGCGCCTCGGGCTACACGCTCGAGCTCGACTCCGACGCCGGCTTCGCTCCGCCGCTGATCATCCAGCAGGCGCTGAGCGCCGGCGTGACGTCGTACGCCGTGCCGGCGGGCACCTTGGCGCAGAACACGCCGTACTTCTGGCGCGTCGTGGCCACCGGCCCCGGCGGCACCACGTCCAGCTCGCCCGCCTCAGCAAGCTTCACCACCCTGGCACCGCCGCCGCCGCCACCGGCCTTCGGGCTGCTCGCTCCGGCCGACGGGGTGACCGTTACCACGCTCACGCCGACGCTTCAGTGGCTGCTCTCGTCGGGGGCTGCCGGCTACACGGTGGAGGTCGATACCGACGCGGGCTTCGCCCCGCCGCTCACGCTCTTCTCCAGCCTCGCGGGCGACACGAGCACCGTCTTCACGATCCCGCCGGGCACGCTCTCGGTTTCGACGACCTACTTCTGGCGGGTCATCGCGTCGGGGCCCGGCGGAACCACGCTGAGCACCCCGGCGTCGCGGTCGTTCACCACCTTCACGCCTTGCCCGGGCGATATCGACGGGAACGGCTCGGTCGGCGCCAACGACCTGTCGAGCCTGCTGTCGAGCTTCGGGAGTTGCCCGGGGAATCCGAATTACCTCCCCGCCGCGAATCTCGACAGCAACCCGTGCATCGGTGCCAACGATCTCTCGACGCTGCTCGCCAATTATGGCTGCAGCTCCTGAAACAGGGTGGATCGGCCGGACCGATAAGCGCAGAAATCGCGCAGTGTCGCTTGCGTAAGGAATTTTCCGGGCTAGTCTCCCCTCGGCCGAGCCGGGCGGCTGAGGAGACGAGCCATGGAGGTCGGCGAGCCGGGTATCCCCGGCGCGGGTTGCCCCGGCGGTGCCTGGGCGGCCCGGGTGATTCCCGCGGTTTTTGCGCTGATCTTGGCGAGCCTCCCGGTGGCGGGGCAGTCCGGTCCGCGGTTCTGGACGTGGAACACCCCCTCTGGTCCGCTTGCTTCGGATCCTTCGTTGGTGGCAATGGTGCGGACCGACGTGTACCCGGGCCGGTTTCGGACCGGCACCGAGGTCGCTGATGACATCTGCAATCAGATCCTGATACGCCGCCTGCCGGCCGGGCGCGTGGGGATCCAGCTCCAGAACTTCGGGAACGGGGGCGTGCCTGGGTCGTTCTACCTAGGGAACTTCGCGCTGGCGTACCACCCGGCGGACAGCCTGGCCGATCGCACCGTCTACGACTGGTTCCGCACGCCGTGGATGTCCAACGGCATCGCGCAGACGCGGGCGTGGATGGATGAGTTCATCGCGCGCTACCGCTACCGGCAGTCGCAGAACCCCAACCTTCCCGACCCCACCCGTTTCATCTTCGACACCGAACTCCAGGCCGTGACGTGCTGCGACTACAGCGAGTTGACGCTGTTCAGCAAGATCCGGCAGGACCCGCGCTGGTTCACCGAGACCGTTCCCGGCTGCTTCGACTCGCAGGGCCGCCCGCAGACGCTCGAGCAGCTCTACACGGCCGCGGGCCGGCCGTACTACGTGGTCGGGTACGACATGTCGGACGTGGGCAACCGGCCGTGGTCGCGCTGGTACATGGGGATCTGCGCTCAGGCGGTCGACGGGGCGATGGACGCGGCGGTGTACCAGCGGGTGCGCGCGGCGTGGCCGACGTGCCAGTCGAGCGACTTTCTGGTCAGCATGCGCACCGACGGCGGCGGCAGCCCGGCGCGGGTGTACCGCGATCTGTGGTGGTGGGGCCCCATCTGGCAGTGGTACTCCTGGAAGGGCCTGGGCGACCGCCAATCGCCCGTGATCTACCCGGTGCACTTTTCGTTCGCGGTCTCGGGAGAGTCGTGGTTCGACGCCACGCTCCGGGTCGTCCGGGGCAACATCGAGTCGGCCGTCGACTCGTTCGGCGGCGGCAAGCAGGGCGAGCTGTCGCCCTGGATTCCTCTTCCGGGCCAGCGGTACGACATCGGCTTCGGGCCCACGTCGCTCTACACCGTCACCGAGACCGACTTCCGCCGGCTTATGGCGATGTTCCGCGCCGAAGGGGTCGCCGACTTCTACGTGTGGAACGACGCAAAGTGGGCGACCGACGCGGGATGGTCGGCGGTCGCTTCGGCCGCGCGCCAGGTCTGGGGCGCGAGCGTCTCGTCCTATCAGGTCAGCCTCGGCACCGAGACCACCACCGGCGGCAACAACCCCGCCCGGCTGGCCATGGCCAATAACGACCCCGTCCAGGTCACCACCCCGCTGCCCGGGTTCACGGGCGAGATCACCGTCACGTTCTCCACGCCGTTCCGCACGCCGGCGCCCCCCCAGCAGTTTCTGATCCTCATCGAGAGCTGGAGCAGCGAACTGGGCACGTCCGGCTCGGCGTGGATCAGGAACTACTCCGGCGGCACCGGCGGGCCGGTGGTCTGGGATCCGCTCCCGGACTTCTCCGTGGGCACCGCGCGGACCACGACCGACTCGGCCGCGGCCGCCAGAATCCTCGACACCCGGGCCGCGGCCCACATCGCCCCGGACGGAACCGTTCAGCTCCGCCTCCGGCACCTGAACTACTTCGTTTCGGCCCAGCAGCTCCGGAGCACCTTCGACCTCGTGCAGTTGATCGAGCAGCAGGCTGGCGTTCCCTGCCCCGGCGATATCGACGGCAACGGCGCCGTGGGCGCCAACGACATCGCCCTTCTCATGGGTGCCTTCGGATCGGTGCGCGGCGGCCCGAACTGGCTCGCCGCGGCCGACCTCGACAGCGACGGCTCCGTGGGCGCCGCCGATTTCACCATCCTGCTCGCCAACGTCGGGTGCACCCGCTGACGTCGGGGTAGTGGCGGGCTCGCGGGCGGGGCGCGTCTCTCGGCATACCCATTATCGGGCATGTCTATGCGGGGTGTCACCGCGCCCCAAGATGGGCAACCTGCGGACCCGCCAAAATTCGGGCGTTGCCGTGTTAGGGGGATGCCCGTTCTGCGCATTTCCCGGCATTCCTTCTGGCACGCGGCGATTTTGCCAGTAATCTGAATGGAAGTGTTCGGGGACGCGCAGATTTCACCGATGGAGGTGGCTGCGCCGCCGGCGTTGGCTGTAGGCCAAACCGCCGGTGTCGAGGCACGCGGGCTCCGGAAGGGCCGGGTCCGCAGGAGTCCCGCCGAGAGTTTCCCCGGGTCGGTCCGAGAGGAAAGGAGCTAGACAGTGAAGAGCAGCTTTCTGAGTTGCGCTGCGGTGCTGACGGTCGCCGGTATGGCGACGGCCGCCACCCCGCAGGCCGCCAGCCCGGTGAAGACCGGGACGCAGACCAGCACGAATCTGAAGATGAAGCTCGGGCAGCAGGTGCCGGAGATGGGCCAGTTCGTCGCTCGCCCCACCTCCGAGCTCCCGCAGTTCGTCCACGAGCCCATCGAGTTCGCGATGGCGAAGGTTGACCCGCAGGGCAATCTCGTCGAGATCACCCCGTGGATGCCGTACGACCCGCGCGGCGAGTTCGGCTCGCGCGCCACGCAGGAGGCCTGCTTCGACTCCCTGGAGCTCGACGCCTGCACCCCGCTGACCTTCGGCGCCGTGATCGGCACCACCACGGTGCTCTCGGTCACCGCCTTCAACTACCGCGGCGGCAGCGCGTGCTTCACCGGCACCGGCGTCGACGGCGTCCGCTACACGATCTTCTCCTCCTCGCAGCGCCTGGTGAACTGGGCGATGGACTTCAACTTCCGCCCCGGCACGCTGGCCAACGGCACCAACGCCATCCAGCGCTTCCCGATGCTCTATCAGGGCGTGCAGGGCACGACCCTCTTCTTCGCCGTCGGGTTCTTCAACGACTGGATCGAGAACGCCACGGCCCGCCTGGCCAGCTCGGGCGGCTTCAACGTGTTCCTCTTCAACGCCGGCACGCTGCCGGGGACGAACGTCGGCCAGCTGGCCACGTACATCGGTACGTTCAGCTTCGGCACGGGCTCGCTCCAGCGCCCGATCCTGCAGGTGAACCCCGCCCCGACCACCCCGGCCATCCGCTGCAGCGTGGCGGTCGAGATGTGGTCGAGCTTCAACGGCACCCTGAGCGGCAACCCCTACTACGGCAACGGCGGCGGCCCCGCCTTCTGGGGCACCGGCCAGCTCCAGACCCCCAGCCTGCGGAACGTCGGCTTCGGCGAGATCGGCGGCGATGAGCTCTACATCGACACCGAGCCGCCCAGCGCCGCCTCCGGCGGGATCCTCGGCCCCAACACCGTGGCCAACGGCCCGGTTCAGGTCACGCCCGTGCAGGCCTGCTTCGCCAACGGCCTGGTCCCCGCCGTCACCGCCATCGTGGACATCGTCCCCGACGTCTCGATCCCGGCGATCACCGCCCCGACGATCACCGCGCCGTCCAACGGTGCGACCAACGTGAACTTCCCGATCGCCTTCACCTGGTCCGGCAACGCCGGTGACCAGCTGCTGGTGCATCAGGTTGCCGACAACAACACCTTCACCACCAACAACCGCTCGTTCGCGGGCACCGCGATCATCGGCGTCACCTACAACGACTTCACGCCGCAGCTCGCCCCGGGCGGCACCTACTTCTCGCGCGTTCTGGCCACCGGCCCGTCGCGCTTCTCGACCCAGGGCCCCGGCTGCGTGCACCCGGTTCCGCCGGTCAACGCCGCCTCCGGGACGATCTCCTTCACCCTGAGCAACAACCCCGGCCAGTTCCAGCTCTCGACCCCGGCCGCTGGCACCACGGGCGTCTCGGCCGCCGGCGGCACCTCGTTCACCTGGACGAGCTCCGCCACCGCTGCCAGCTACACCATCGAGATCGCCAACGACCCCGGGTTCGTCGCCGGCTCGATCGTGCAGTCCTCCAACACCGGCCTGACCCAGAGCTACGTGCTCGCCGCGGTGCCCGAGGGCACCTATTGGTGGCGCGTCCGCGCGACCAACGGCAGCGGCAGCACCCTGGCCTGGAACGGCCCGCGCACCTTCACCACCTCCGCGGCCCCGGCTCCCGGCGCCTTCGCCATGGCCGCCCCGGCCAGCGGCTCGGCCACCGGCCAGAACGTCCTCTTCGAGCTGGTTCAGGGCACCGGCGGCGCCCAGCCCTCGTTCGGCGCGATCGACTATCGCCTCGACGTCTCTCAGGACTCCACCTTCGCCACCGGCGTGAGCACCTTCACCGGCATCACCCCCGCCGGCATCACGATCACCGGCTTCCCGGCCGGCCAGTGGAACTGGCGCTGGTACGCCCGCAACAACCAGAGTTTCAACCCCGGCGTGCTCGCCACCGGCGGCTCGTCGAACCCGGTGCCCGGCGCCTTCTTCGCCTCGGTCATCGCGACCGGCCCCTTCCAGTGGGCTCTGCTGACCCCGGCCTACAACTCGACCGGCGTCGGCCTCAACCCCACCTTCACGTGGGCCTTCCCGGCGACGAACACCACCATCGCCCCCTACACGCTTGACATCGCCACCGACGTCAACTTCACCACCATCGTCGGCTCGATCAACATCCCGACGGCGGCCACCACGGCCACCTACAGCGGCACCCCGCTGGCGCCGAACACCCTGCACTACTGGCGTCTGACCGACGCTGCCGGCGCCACCGCCACCAACAGCGCCTACCAGTTCACCACCGGCACCGGCGTCCCTGCCCCCGGCGCGTTCACTCTGACGACCCCGGCCAACTCGGCCACGGGCGTCGCGGTGCTGGCGTCCTTCGCCTGGACCGCCTCCTCGAACGCGACCTCCTACACCCTGCAGGTCACCAACCCGGCCGACACCGGCTTCACCAGCCCGGTCGTGAACCAGGCCGGCATCGCCGGCACCACCTTCACCCTCAGCAGCCCGCTGGCCAACGGCACCTCCTACATCTGGCGCGTCCGGGCCGTTAACGGCACGGGCACCACCACCGCCGGCAACGCTCCGTTCTCCTTCACCACCGTCCCGGCCACCGTCCCGCCGAGCGCCTTCAACCTCACCTCGCCGACGGCCAACCAGCTGATCGCGCTGCTGCCGGTCCCGACCAGCCGCACGCCGACCATCACCTGGACGTCGTCTACCGGCACCCCGACGCCCACCTACAACGTTGACGTGTCGACCAACGCGGGCTTCACCGGCATCGTCGCCAGCGCCACCGGCCTGACCGGCAACAGCTGGACGGTGACCCCGGCCCTCAACTACGCCACCAAGTACTGGGCCCGCGTCCGCGCCACGAACACCGCTGGCACCACCAACTCCACCCCGGCCTCGGTCAACTTCGGCATCAAGTGCCAGGCCGACGTCGACAACAACGGCGCTGTCGCCGCGAACGACCTCTCGCTCCTGCTCGGCGCGTTCGGTGGTGGCCTCGGTGGCCCGGCCGACCTCGACGGCGTGGGCGGCGTCGCCGGCAACGACCTGTCGATCCTGCTCAGCAGCTTCGGCAACTGCTCGATCACCCTCCCGTAACGGCCCGTCCGTACGGCAGGCCTGATCGTCGCTGATCACCCCTAAGCCCGGGCTCGCAGGAGCCCGGGCTTTTCTTTTTTGGACCCTGCGGGCGCCGGAAAACGCCCGGGAACTGTGATCCGGACCCCTGAGAATGCCGATTTTTCCCCGAACTGGCTCGCCCCCCGATCAGGTTTGGGGTACGTTGAAAGAGACGGTCCGGACACGCCGGGGGCGGTTTGCACCGCGGATTTCGCACGGGAGATGGTCATGCGTCATCACTTGAAGCTCGCCGCCGCTCTGGCCCTCGTCTGCGGCGGCGCCACCGCCGACCCGATGCCCCTGAGCACGGTGTCGGGGCCGCTCGAGGCCGTTCCGGCCGAGATGTGGCAGTCCGTGGCGCCCGTCGAGGTCGCGCTCGTGCGCAAGGTCAACGGCCGGATCGTCGAGATGGGCCCGTGGGTGCCCGCCGGCCGGCTAGGCGTCGACCGCGCGGCCGACGAGTGCGTGTTCGACGGCATCCAGCTCGACCCGGCCAACCCGCAGACCGGCCTGCCCGTGGGCGGCGCCGCCTGCGGGCTCGCGTCGGGGCAGCGGTACGCGTTCCCCTCGACCAGCCGCGTGGTGGCGACGCTGCGCGACTTCAAGCTCAAGCCGATCACCGCCGGCTCGACCCGGCTGCTCACCCGGATCCGCGGCTACTTCCGCATCGCCCAGCCCGAGCCGTCGTTCGTGGTGCTCGTGACCTTCTACGACACCCCCGGGCCGCTGTCGGTGTGCCAGGACATCACGGGCACGCCCGCCATCTCGGGCCAGGGCGTCGCGATGCGGTTCTCGAACCTGGGCGCCGGGTTCTACAACTTCCAGCAGCGCGACCTGAACCTGCTCTTCGGCGGCGCGGGCCTGCCGCTTCCGGCCGACGGCAACGGTTCGTTCGAGGTCGAGTACCTCTCGAGCCTGAATGGCCCGACGAACTTCGCCTACTCGCCGGTGGCCAGCCCGGGTGCCTGGGGCACAGGCAACCTGGGCCGGCCCGCGGGGGGCGACTCCAACCGCCCGTTCGCCCAGTTCGGCGGGCAGACCGACCGTTTCCGGCAGGACCGTGCACCGGCCGACAACGTCGGCGCGAACTACAGCCCCGCCAACGAGAGCGCCGGCTGCGTGGTGGCCGATAACGCTCAGCCCTGCTTCCGCGCGGGCTGGTCGTGGGCGATGTCGTTCTTCGCCAACGTGGCCGACCCGCCGCCCCCCGGCCCCGGCGCGTTTTCGCTGGTTTCGCCCGTCGGCGGCACCCTGACGGGCCCGAGCCCGGTGTTCGAGTGGACGCAGTCCTCGAACACGACCTTCTACAACATCGTCATCGTGCCCGACGTGCCCAATCGCGGCGAGGCGTGCTCTTCGGGCAGCACGGTGCTCGGCTACGTCGAGGGCGAGCGGATGCAGCTGCTCACCAACCTCTGCCCGGGCGTGTGCTACAGGTGGTCGGTGCAGGCGGTGGCGAACGCGCCGTCGAATGCCCCGCTTTCGGGTGACCGCACGGCGTCGTCTGATGCCGGCCTGTTCTGTGTCGCCTTCCCGCCCTCTGCGCCGTGCCTGCTCTCGCCGCCGTTCGATGCCTCGGGCGTGCCCCTCCAGCCGCGGCTTCGGTGGGATCCGTTCTGCGATCTCTTGCGGTCCGGTTCCGGCCGTGCCCCTCAGAACTTCAACGTCCGGCTGTGGGCGGCTTCCGACCCCAACACCCTGATCATCAACGTGTCCGGCATCACGGATGTCTTCTTCGACGTCCCTTCGCCGCTGAGCCCGAACACGCAGTACTTCTGGGATGTCGCGGCGGTCGCGGTCGGCGGCACGGTGAACTCCTTGAACGGCCCGTACCGCTTCACGACCGGGGCCAACACCCCGCCGGGCGAGTTCAAGCTGGTCTCTCCGATCAACGACGAGATCGTTGCCAAGGTGCCGCCGAACACGTCGGGGAATGTGGACCTGACGTGGACCACCGCCACGGGCGCCGTGAACTACAAGATCCAGGTCGCGAGCGATCCGGGCTTCTCGTCGATCGTGTTCGACTCGGGGAACGTCACCGGCACCACGCTGACCGTGAGCCCGGCCCTGGCCGGCGGCGCCCGGTACTTCTGGCGCGCCTCGGCCACCAACCCGGGCGGCACCGTGCAGGCGACGCCGACGTTCGGCCAGTTCCGCATCAAGTGTGTGGCCGACATCGATTCCAACGGCAGCGTGGGCGCCAACGATCTGACGCTGCTTCTCCTGGCGTTCGGCGCGTCGTCGGCCGATCCGAACTGGAACCCCGCGTGCGACCTCGACGGCAACGGAACGATCGGCGGCAACGACCTCACCTTGCTGCTGACCGGCTTCGGGTGTGCCGTGCCCCCGTCCTCTAGCCGGTGAACCTGCATCATCGCTAGCGATGATCTTTCCGCGAGCCCCGGCCGTTTCCGGCCGGGGCTTTGTTCTGATATGGGAGAAATCGGGCTGAGTCCGGGGATTCCTGCTGGCCTGTCCCGATATCCGGCGTAGATTGCAATGTGAGGGCGCGCAGGCACTTGCGCGCTCGGCGCCTCTCGGCATCCCCGCTTTCGGCAGGGGAGTCAGCCCCGACCTTCGGAGTTCAGCCATGTCGATCCGCTCGTTTGTCGCCGCTGCTGCCGCTCTCGGTCTGCCATTCGCCGCGGCGTGGGCCCAGGGCTCGCCCGAGGCCGAGCAGGTCATCGAGGTGCATGACACGGTGGACGCGGCTCAGGCCATCGTCGTCAAGCCGACGAAGATCGCGTTTTTCCGAGAAGTCGACGGCCGGAAGGTGATGCTCACCGACTGGATCGACTATCGGAACTTCGAGCTCGGCGGCCTCCGCGGCAGCAACGAGGTGGTGTTCGACGCGCTGGGCCTGAACTGCGTGAGCCCGATGGCCGGGGCGGGCATCTCCCTGGTGGGGGGCCTGGCGTGCACGGGCCTCACCGACAGCCAGCGCTTCGCCTTTCCGAGCGGCACGCGGATGGTGTCGTGGGCCGAGGACTTCAAGGTCCGGCCAGGGGCCGAGGGCGACGTGATCTCGTCGATCCGGCACCTGATGCGACAGGACACGTCGGAGACGTTCTTCCTGGGCATGACCTTCTACGACAACTTCCTGCAGAACCCGCCGGGGGTCTCCGGGCCGGTGTCCGGCACGGGCTTCGTGCTCAACTTCAAGACGCAGGGCGATCCGATCAACCTGGCGGCCAACACCTCGCCGTACCTGCTCGACGTGACCTCTCTCGACAACGGCAGCGTGACCCTGCCGATCCCGGCCGACGGGGACGGCGGGTACAAGATCGAGTACTACAAGACGTTCGTGGTGGACCCGGTCACGCAGACGGCCGGGTTTACGTACTCGACCGCCGCGAGCCCGGCGATCTGGGGGTGTGGGAACAACCAGAACCCCGTGGCCTCCACGGCGAGGCTGGGCGCTCAATCGCGCCGGTACTGGTGGGATCCGGGCAATCTGCTGGGCAACCCGAGCGCCAACCCGACGGGCGCGTTCACGTCGCTGTCCCAGCGGTTTGCGATCACGGTCTCCGGGCAGACGTGCTTTTCGGAGTGGGCGATGGCCACGGCGATTTTCGCGAACGTCACGCCCGACGTGGTGCCGGCGCCGCCGGGTGCCTTCGCGCTGATCACCCCCGCCAACGGCGATTCGGGCGTGGTCACAACTCCCACGCTCACGTGGAATGCTGCCCCGGGTGCCCAGTTCTACAACCTTCGCATGGCCTCTGACTCGGGGTTCACGCAGAACGTCACCACGGTCAACGGGCTGGTGGGCACGAGCTACACGCCGGCGACGGCCCTGGGCAACGGCACCTACTTCTGGCAGGTGACCGCGGTAACCCCGGCGTATGTGTCGCCCACCGGTCCGTGCTCGCCGGTGCCGGCAGCGCTGACCACCGGCTCGGCCGTGTTCAGCTTCACGGTCGGCTCGGCGGCGCCGGCGGCGTTCTCGCTCACGTCGCCGGCGTCCGGGGCGACGGGGGTCGATGCGGCTCCGAACCTGCAGTGGGGGGCGTCGGCCGGCGCCGCGACCTACACGGTGGAAGTGGCGACCGACGCGGCGTTCGCGGCCGTGGTGCGGACCCAGCCGGGCCTGACGGGCACGAGCTGGCTGGTCACGCCGTCGCTGGCCGCGGGCACGCAGTATTTCTGGCGTGTGACCGCCGTGAACGGGACCGGGAACCGACTGGCGGGTAACGCACCGTTCTCGTTCACGACGGCCGGGGCAGCGCCGGCGGCGTTCAGCCTCATCGCCCCGGCCGACAACGCCCTGATCGCCAAGCTCCCCGTGCCCACGTCGACGCGGCCGGACTTCTCTTGGACGGCCTCCTCGGGCTCGCCCACGCCGACGTACACGCTCCAGATCACCACGCCCGCAGACACCGCCTTCGCCAGCCCGCTCCTGACCGCGGCGGGGTTGACAAACACTTCCTTCACGCCGTCGCAGGACCTGAACTGGGCCGCGAAGTACCGCTGGCGGGTGCAGGCGGTGAACTCTGCCGGCACCACCACGGCGACGCCGACGAGCCGGCTGTTCGGCATCAAGTGCCAAGCGGACGTCGACAACAACGGTACCGTCGGCGGCAATGACCTGACGCAGATCCTCACGCTCTGGGGCACCGGGGCGGGAGGCCCGGCCAGCCTCGACGGGCAGACGGTCGGGGCGGGTTCGCTGACGATCCTGCTCGTCACGTACTACAGCGCGGGGCCGCCCGCCACCGGCTGCTCGATCACGCTCCCATAACCGACTGTTCAGGGGGGCGTGGCGGCTGCCGAAGAGGCCGGCCGGTTTTGGTCTGCATGAGTCTCCCAACATGGGCGATGCCGGCTTCACGGGCCGGCGGCCGGGTGTACTCTGCCTGAGGAATTGGTGCGGTCATGACGTTTACGGCTCGGCCGGGAGAAGCATGATGCTGATGGCGATGTCTCGCGTGGCGGTGCTCGGGTGCTGCGTCGGTGCGGTGGCGGGCGTGGCATGGGCTCAGGCCGATGCGGTGGCGGCGGCCCCGTCGCCTTTCGCGAAGTACATGCAGTCGGCCCAGCCGGGAGACACGGGCGCCGATCCGATCTGCCACGAGTGCGTGGGCTGCGGCAAGGCGTGGGCGGCCCGAAACCGCTTCACGCAGGAGAACCTGCAGTGGCTGGTCGATCCGCGGGGCGAGCTCGCGATGCGTGAGGCGTACGGCGACACCGACGTGCTGGCGTGCAACCTCGATATCGAGTTCATCCCGAACCTCACCACGCCGGCCAACGGCACGCTCACGGGGTCGAACACTTTCACGATCCGTTCACTGGTGAACGGTCTGACCGAGTTCACGTTCCGTCTGCGCAGCCAGTACACGGGCGTGACGGCGACGATGAACGGCTCGACCCCCGCGACGATCACCAACGTGAGCACGACCACCCGGCGCGTGACGCTCGACCGGGCCTACAACGCCGGCGAGCAGTTCACGCTCCGGATCACGTACACGGGCATCCCCGTGAACGTCGGTCTCGGATCGATCAACCTGGGAACGCAGGGCGGCCAGCCGCTGGCGTGGACGCTGTCGCAGCCGTATTACGCCTACACCTGGTGGCCGTGCAAGGACGGCGACGTCGGTCAGCCCGGCGACACCTCCGACAAGTTCCTGCTCACGTTTGCGCTCACCGTGCCCAACACGCTGACGGCCGTGGCCAACGGCCTGCTGCAGGGGACCGACGATCTGTCGGGCGGTCGGCGGCGATTCCGCTACGCCAGCCAGTACGCGATCCCCACCTACCTCGTCGCCTTCGGCATCACCAACTACAACTTCTACCGCCAGACCTACACCTACCCGCTGAGCGGCGGCGGCACCGCCTCGATGCCCGTGGATTTCTACTACTACCCCGGATCGGACACGTTCTCCAACCGCAACACATGGGAGATCAGTGTCCAGATGCTCGAGGCGTTCCGCGGCGTCTACGGGCTGTATCCCTTCATCAACGAGCGGTACGGCATGTACCAGTTCGGCTTCTCCGGCGGCATGGAGCACCAGACCATGACCGGCCAGGGTGTGTTCAGCGAGTCGGTAACGGCCCACGAGCTGGCGCACCAGTGGTGGGGCGACTGGGTCACCTGCCGCACCTGGAGTGACATCTGGCTGAACGAGGGCGGCGCTACCTACGGCGAGGCGGTGTGGCAGGAGCGCCGCAGCGGCTCGACCGGTCTGCCCGCGCTCTTCAGCGCGATGAACTCGCGGCGCCCGTCGCAGACCGGGGCCAACGGCTCGGTGTACGTCTACGACACCAGCAGCATCAACACGATCTTCAACAACGACCTCTCGTACCGCAAGGGTGCCTGGACCTACCACCAGCTCCGCAAGCTCGTCGGCGATGCCGTGTTCTGGCAGATCCTCGCCAACTGGCGGTCGTCGTTCGGGGGCTCGTCGGGCACCACCAACGACTTCATCGGCGTCGTCAACAGCACGACTGGCCAGAACTACCAGTGGTTCTTCGACCAGTGCGTGTTCGGCACCGGTGCGCCGGTGTACCAGTTCGGCTGGAACACCTTCGCCGTCAACGGCCAGAACTACCTGCGGCTGCACGTGCAGCAGACGCAGAGCACAGCCTTCGGCTCCGGCGGGCGATTCCGCTTCCCGATGGACCTCCGGGTGAATTTCGCCTCCGGCTCGACCCTCACGAGCATCCTCAACGACGCGAGGCTCGAGCACTACGTCGTGCCCATCAGCAGTCCGGCCACGGGCGTGACGCTCGACGAGAACCGGTGGATCCTTGAGTACGGCAAGACCAACGTCGCCTACGTCAATGGGCCGCCCAAGCTCATTCAGACGTCGCCCGCCCCGGGCTCGCAGTTCGCGGCCGCGGCGGCCCCCTCGGCGCTCACCGTCACGTTCAGCGAGAACGTCAACATTTCCGCGGCCAACGTGACCGTCACCCGGAACGGCACCGCTGTCCCGTTCACGCTCGCCTACACGCCCGGTACCTTCTCCGCCACGCTCACCTTCTCCGGACCGCTCGCCCCCGGCGGCTACTCAGTGACCGTGTCCACGGCCGTGACCTCGGTGGCAGCCGGGATCGCCCTCGACGGCGAGGTCGCCGACCCAAACGCCCCGGGGTCGCTGCCCTCGGGGGATGGTCAGCCGGGCGGGGCGGCCGCCTTCGGCTTCACGGTCCTGCCTCAGCCCTGCCCCGGCGATGCCGATGGCAACGGGGCCGTCGGTGCTAACGATCTCTCGCTCGTGCTCGCGTCGTTTGGGCTTTGCCCGGGTGATCCGAACTACATCCCCGGGGCAAACCTTGACGGCAACCCCTGCATCGGGGCCAACGATCTCAGCATCGTGCTCGCCAACTGGGGGTGCGGGTTGCCCTGACCGATAGCCCGCGACTCGGCGCCCGCGGGGGTCAGTGCCCCATGTGTCCGGTTCACCCGCAACTCAACGGATCACCCCCGCCGGTCCGGCCGAATACTGTTGCGATCGGGGAGTGGACCGGGGGCGGAGGTTTGTTCTTGCGCACGATCTGGCTCGTCTGGGCGGTCTCGGTGTGGCTGCTGGTCGGGTGGGTGATCTCAGCCGGCGCCCAGACGCTGCCGGGGCTGCAGCGTGTGCGGCCCGAGCAGCTGCCGCCCGGAGTGGCCGAGGCGCTCGCCGAATCGATGGGGCGTGCGCCCGCGGCGGAAGTCGTGCCAGCCTCACTCGGCGAGCCGATTGACCGGTCTCAGCTGTCGGCGGTCAGCGGGTTTGGTCCGGGTGTGGGGGTGAGGGGTGACCCTGGCCGTGCCTCGTGCGCCAGCCCGTGCGAGGCCGACGCGTCTTCTGAGAACGAGGGCGCGTGTTTCGACAACCTGGTCGCCGACCCTGCGTTCAACTTCTACGGCAACAACGACGGCTGCCTGTACAACCCGCCGCGACTGCAGAGTCTTCTGCCCGGCGCGAAGATCTGCGGCTCGACGGGCGAGTACCGCTTCTACGACCCTGTTCTCCAGCAGACGCTGCTGTACCGCGATCTCGACTACTACCGGCTGGTGGTGACATCGTGCACGACTAGCCTCAAGATCTTCTTCCAGACGCAGCAGGACGCCACGATCGCCATCGTGACGGGGCCGAACAACCAGCCTTCCTGCAGCGGCCAGCTGTTCGTGGTGAATGCGGGCACCAGCGCCGGCTTCGCCGATCTGGACGGATGTTCGGGGCTGTGGACCTTCCCGGCCAACCTCCAGCGGGCGGTCTTCCAGCCCGGCGAGTACTGGATCATCGTGGCTTCCCGGCCGCAGTCGAGCCCTGCCTATCGCGGCCCGTACCCGTGTGGCGGGGCGTACCAGCTGTGGGTGAACGGGCAGCAGCCGACCGGGGCGTGCTGCTTGCCCAACGGCACCTGCACCTCGACGCTGTGCGCCTCGCAGTGCCAGGCCACGGGCGGCATCTACCAGGGCGACGGGACGACGTGCCAGACGGTCCAGTGCTGCGCGATCGGCCCGCTCCCGGGCACGACGTACACCGAGGCCGAGGCGTGCTCGAACGGGCAGCTGGTGAACACCAACGGCGGCTGCGGCCCCGGCGGGCTGGCTTCGGAGCCGATCGCCAACGAGGGCTGCGGCGTGATCATCAAGGGCACGTCGCGCACCCAGGGGGCGCTCAACGATGCCTCGGCGGTCAAGGACGGCGACGCGTACCGCTTCTCCACGAACACCCAGCGCTACTACACGGTGACGGTCAACGCCGAGTTCCCGGTGTACGTCAGCATCCGATCGCTCAGCGGCCCGCAGGACTGCACGCAGCAGCGCATCGTCGCCGAGGCCGACGGCCCGGCCTGCACGCCGCTGACGGTGCGGGCGTGTCTGCCGCCGGGCAGCTACATCGTGTACATCCAGCCCTCGTTCGTGGGCGTGTCGTGCGCCGACTACACCGCCAGCATCACCTGCGGCACGTGCCCCACCGGCGCCTGCTGCCTCGACAACGGCACGTGCACCACCGTCGTGGCGCCGCAGTGCGCGTCGCTCGGGGGCGTGTTCCGCGGCGAGGGGAGCGTCTGCGCCGCGGGGGTCTGCTGCGCGCCGTGCAACGTGCCCGGGCTCGTCGGCGTGCCCGACGGCGTGTGCTCGGACTTCAACAACAACGTCGTGAACGGGGGGTGCTTCGAGAGCGTGCCCTTGTTCTCGTTCATCTCGGCGGCCACGCCGAAGTGGTGCGGATCGGTGGGCATCTATCTCAACGCGCTGGGGCAGTACGTCTCCGAGGCCGACTTCTACGCCTATACGGCGGTCACGCGCCAGCAGGTGACATTCCGGCTGACGCCGAGTTTCCGGGGCGAGCTCTGGGGATTCACGGACTGCCTGGCGCTGTCGACGCCCGACGCCGGGAACCTCTTCACGGTCGCGCCGTCCTGCACCCCCACCTCGCTCACCCGGGTGGTGGAGGCGGGCCAGACGTACTACTTCATGGTCCAGCCCAACGTCACGCTGGGCAGCAACCGGATCGTGCAGCTCAAGTGCGGGGCGAAGTACCTGGCCGAGTTCTTCGTGGGCCCGCCGCCCGTCGTCGGCGCCTGCTGTCTCCCCAACGGCACCTGCAACGTGCAGGATCAGGCCAGCTGCCAGAGCCAGGGCGGCATCTACCGCGGCAACAACACCACCTGCGCTGCGGGCGCCTGCTGCCCGAACCCGTGCGCCGGCGGTGAGACCCCTGAAGCCAGAGAAGCGGCCTGCTCGCCGGGCATGTTCGCCGGCAACGACGGCTGCTTCGGCGACAGCGGTGATCCGACGACCGACTCCGAGACACTCAACCCGGCGGGTGAGGCCCGCTGCGGCACCTTCGGCTGGTACGTGTTCGATCCGGTGAGCTTCCCCGGCGCATACCGGCAAGACTCCGACTGGTACCGGCTCACGCTCACCCAGCCTCGGAAGGTCACGCTCACGACGACCGCCCTCATCCCCTTTGAGTTCTGGCAGTTCAGCGGCGCCACGCTCAACTGCGCCTCGCCGCTGGGGCAGGTGGTGCTCGGCACGCCCTGTTCGCCCGTCACGCTTCAGGGCTGCCTGCCGCCGGGAACCTACTACTTCATGCTCCGGCCGCAGGCCGTGTCTGCATCCAACCCGCTCAGCGGCATGCCCTGTTCGCCCTACCGCCTGAGCCTCGCCACCGAGGCCTGCACCGCGTGCCCGTGCCCGGGGGATGTCGACGGCAACTGCAGCGTGGGGGCCAATGACCTCACACGCCTGCTGGTGGCCTTCGGCTCGACCGCCGGTCCGCCGCCCTCGCCGGCCTGGGACGCCGCGGCCGACCTCGATCGCAACGGCAGCGTCGGGGCCAACGACCTGACCATCCTTCTGGTGAACTTCGGCTGCCAAGGGCCCTGAGCGGCCGTCGGGGCCGACGGCGACAGGGCGACCTAGACGATTGTCCCGACCGTGCGCTCCATGCGGACACCCTTGTCGGGGCCGAACAGACGGAGGCCCTCGGCCCGCAGCGCGGGCGCGTGCTCGGCGAAATAGCGGTCGAGCAACTCGCGCGTCGAGAAGACGTATCGCACCTCGACACAAGGCCGCCCCCCGGGGCTGTCGGCATCGAGCCGCACAATCATCGCCGAGTGGGCCCCGCCGCGGATGACCGCGTCCACGTGGCCGTCCTCGAGCCACGCGACGTAGGCGTCGGCGGTGGCCTCATCGGGCAGGTGCGCTCGGACGGTGTAGGCGACGGCGTTCATGGGGGATTGTTGGCGCCGGGGCCCGGGGTCGGCCGGGCGGTCAACCGAAGATGCTGAACTGGCGAGGGTCGAGATCGTTGAGCAGCTTGGCGAGCACGAGGTTGATCATGACGATCGCGACGAACGACGCGACGAAGCCCTCGGTGGTCGCCCGGCCGACGCCCTGGGCGCCCGGCCTGCAGGTAAAGCCCTTGAAACAGGCGATCAGCGCGATGGCAGCGCCGAAGAACACACTCTTGACCAGACCGTTGAAGACGTCGTACCAGCCGACAAAATCGGCGGTGAACTGCCAGTACAGCTCGTGCGACACGCCGTAGAACCGAACGCTCACGAGCCAGGAGCCGAACATCCCGCAGATGTTCGAGACCACCGTGAGCACGGGGATCATGAGCACGCAGGCGATGGTCCGCGGCGCGACCAGCACCTTGATGGGATCGGCCGCCATCACGCGCATGGCGTCGATCTGGTCGGTCACGCGCATCGAGCCCAGCTCGGCCGTCAGCGAGCAGCCGACGCGCCCCGCAAGCATCACCGCGGCCAGCACCGGACCGATCTGCTTGACGATCGAGATGTTCACCACCGCGCCCAGGCGGGCTTCCTGACCCAGAAGGCTGAACTGCGGGTAGCCCTCCAGCGCCAGGATCGCGCCGATAAACGCGCCGGTGAGACCCAGCACCGGCACCGAGCGCGAGCCGATCAGGTACAGCTGCGTGCCCAGCCGCGACCACCGCGACCAGGCCGTAGCCGAGGTGAGCACCGCAGACAGCGACAGGGCCGCGAACGTCGCGAAGCGCCCGAACGACGACACGGCGTCGATCACGCGACGGCCAAACACCGACACGGCCTGCTCGAGAGCGCCCAGCACGGGTTCGAGCGTAGCAGCCGGGCACGAAAAAAGCCCGGCCGAGGGGCCGGGCCTGATCTTTGAACATGGGACCGGGCGTCAGCGACGCGTTACTTGACCGGGAACTCCGGCTTCTTGGCCGGCGCCGGCGCGCCCGTCTTGGGGTTGACCGTCTCGGCCGAACCGCCGCCCTCGGCCGCGGCGGCCGTCAGGCCGGTGCCGGTGTAGGGCGCCACGTAGATCTCGACCCGCCGGTTGGCCGGCGTGTTGCCCGAGGAGGTGTTCTGCACCGCCGGGCGGTACTCGCCGAACCCGCCGAACATCAGTCGGTCGGGCGCCATGCCGTTCTGCTGCAGAACGTCGCGGACCGAGATCGCCCGGGCGGCCGACAGCATGCTGTTGGTGCCGTAACGCTGCCGGGTCTCGGCGCGGGAGATACGCTGAGAGTCGGTGTGCCCGATGATGCGGAGCTCGTACGACCCGCCGACCTGCTGCATGATGCCCGCCAGCTGACGCAGAGATTCACGAGCCTGCGGCTGAACGTCCGCCGAGCCGCTCGCGAAGGTGAGGTCGGCGTTGAACATGACCTTGCCCTGCGTCGGGTCGTACGTCATCAGGCCGGGGTAGCGGGCGGCCAGCTCGGCGAGCGCGCGGTCGGTCGTCGGGTCGACCGCCGCCAGGTTGAAGCCGTCGAGGCGCCGGCCCAGCTCGTCGAGCCGGCCCTGCAAGCGGCCGGCCGAGCCGCCGAGCTCGCCGTTCAGACGCGCCAGGTTGGCGTTCTCGGCCTCCAGCTGGGCGATGCGGGCGTCTTTCTGCGACGCGTTGCGGTTGCAGGTCTCCAACTGCTGGACCAGCTCCTCGTTGCGGGCCGCGAGCGTTTCATTGCTACCGACCGCGGCGTCGTGCGTCCGCTGGCCCACGCACCCGGTCAGCAGCGCGGGGGAGAGGGCCAGAGCGATCAGGGAGATGTGTCGGGTATTCATCGGCATGGGGGCCTCGTACTGGGGGCGACGCTCGGCGTGGCCGCGCGTCCGGGCTCGGGTGACCGCCGCTTCCGTTGCGGCCGGGGGTATCGATGGTGGAGGAAACAGGATACCGTTATCGGCCGAACCGGCGGCGAACTCGGGCGGTTTTTCACCCACCAAGGGCCCTTTTCTCGGAGCCGATCCGCGTGAACGAACGGCTGGTGCTGGAGCTGGCCGCGGGCGTCGCGGACGGAACGGGCATGGCGGCGGCCCCCGGGGCCGTGTTGGCGGCTTGGATCCAGGGGCGGCCCGGTACCCCGGCTCGGGTCCGGGTCCTGGCCGCCGGGCGGGCGGCGGAGATCGCCGGCACCGACCTCGCCCGGTCGGCTGCCCCGCGGGACCACGGGCCGGGAACGGTGCTAGTCCCGGCTCTGGTCAATGCCCATACGCATCTCGATCTGACCCACATTGGCCCCCAGCCGTATGACCCGACACTCGGATTCGCCGGCTGGGGCGGCATCATCATCCGCAACCGAGCGCGAGAGCCTCAGGCGATCGCCGCGTCGGTGCGGGACGGCCTCCGGCGGTCGGTTGCCGGCGGCGTCCTGGCCATCGGCGATATCGCGGGCGTGGGTCGTCT
Organism: Phycisphaerales bacterium; assembly: GCA_016742075.1. Classification (GTDB taxonomy): domain Bacteria; phylum Planctomycetota; class Phycisphaerae; order Phycisphaerales; family UBA1924; genus JACVCL01. Next base: position 22,678 of record JACVCL010000001.1, on the reverse strand, counting down.
GGAGCCCTACCGGGTGATGAGCACCCCGTGGCCCCGGGGTGCCGGGGGCGACTCGGCCGATGATGGGTGGTGGGGGGGATGGGGGGTGTCGTATGTCGAGTTCTTCGGGGTTGGGAGTGCACAGGAGGGGGCTGCTGCTGCAATCAATCAGGTGATTTCATCTGAGCCCAGATCGGGGCCGGGCGGACGGGTCCGGCTCGGGCTCTCGCCGCACGCGCCCTACTCGGCCGGCCTGCGGCTCTATCGGGATGCCGGCGAGTTGGCCGGGCGGCTGAACATCCCTCTCACCACGCACCTGGCGGAGAATCCCGAAGAGCGGGAGTTCATAGCCGCCGGCACCGGGACGGTGCGGTCGCTGCTCGAAACACTCGGCAAGTGGGATGCCGCGGCGCTGGAGGAGATCGGCCGGGGCGTGCATCCGGTGGCGCACCTGGGCGGTGTTCTCGCCGCCCGGCCATGGCTGGTGGCGCACGTCAACGATGCGACCGACGAGGCCATCGAGGTGCTGGCCCGGTCCGGGACCAGCATCGCCTACTGCCCACGATGCTCGGCGTACTTCCTGCACCATGAGACCTTCGGACCCCATCGGTACCGCGAGATGCTCTCGGCCGGCATCAACGTGTGCCTCGGCACCGACTCGGTGGTCAACCTGCCGGCTGAAGAGGCCGACCGCCTCTCGACCCTCGACGAGATCCGCTACCTGTGGCGTCGCGATGCGACCGATCCCGTCACGCTCCTGAAGATGGCCACCGTGAACGGTGCGCGGGCGCTGGGGATTGATCCGGCGTTGTTCTGCTTCGACCGCCGAGGCACCGGCGGCAGCGGGGGGGTGGCGGGCATCGCGGCCGTTGACGTGAGGGGTACAGATCCGACGCGGCCGCCCGCCGAGCGGGTCGCCTCGTCGCGGGGCCGACCGCGTGAGCCCGGGGTGCGGTTGCTGGAGCCGCCGGGATGAAGCTGCTTGGGGCCATCACCCGCTTTCTGGCAAGCATGCGACTCGGGTACGGGCTGCTCGTCATGATCGGGCTCTGGGGGGCCTTGGGGTCGCTTCCGGCCGGGGGGTTGATGGGTACGCCCGCGGGGCTGCCGATCTGGGCATCGAGCGGCCTGCAGATGACCGAGGGGGAGTGGTACGCGGCGTGGCCGTTTGTGGGGTTGCTGCTTCTGCTGGTGGTGAACATGCTCGCCAGCACGGCGCGACGGATCGCCGTCGGGTGGATGAGTCTCGGCGTGCTGCTCGCCCACTGGGGGGTGGCGATACTGGCGATCGGCGCTGCGTACTACGCGACGCACAAGATCGAAGGGCACGTGGTCCTTCTCGCCGCGGATCCGGCCGCCGGCGGAGCGGAAGGGCCCGACTCCGTGCTCTTCGCCGACAAGACGGGGGTGTCGCTCGCCATCGAGCGTGCCGACGGGGGTCCGACGGTCGACATCCCACTGCCGCTGGGGCGTGGCGGGCTGCCGAGGCGGCCGAGCGACGGGCAGCAACGGGTTTCGATCGCTCTTCCCGAGACAGCGGATGCACGTGTTCGAGGGATGGACCTCGACGTGGTGATCGAGTGGTCAGGTGCGGACGAGCGCGACAGCGCTCCGGGCAGTCCTTTCCGCAGTGCTGCGCTCATCGTCGAGGGCCGCGGGCCCGGGTCGGGGGCGGGCCTTCGCGCGCGGGTCCCCTTCGGCGATCTGGGAACCGGCCCGACCGTGGTGCGCCTTGGTGATGGCGTAGACCTGCAGATGCGGTTCCAGCCGCGCCAACGCCGGCTTCCGGCCGCGATCTCGCTCCGGTCGTTCGAGATGATCCCATTCAATCGCCGGGCGGATCCGGCCGCCGACGGAGGGGGTGCCGGGAGACAGTGGGGGGGTGAAGTGCCCCGTGACTTTGTATCTGAGGTCGTGGTGCGACATGCCGATGGATCGGTCTCGGTCGAGACGATCAGCCTCAACCGCCCGCTCACGCTCCCGATGGCCCACGAAGGCTGGCTGGCCGAGCTCATGGGCGGTCGATGGAAACTGAGCCAGGCGGGGTGGGATTCGTCAACCTGGATCGCGACACGGCAGTTGGTGCGGGCCGGGCTGCTCGATCGGCCCCGGGTGAGGCACAACACACTGGCCGTGGGTAACGACCCCGGTGTGCGGCTGATCGCCCTGGGGGGATGGATGATCGGCGTGGGGCTGGTGTGGTCGGCCCTGATCAGGCCGATTTTCGAGCGGTGGAGCCGCCGGGCGTCTCCGGCCGGGCTGGGAGCGATCGCGGCATGTTTCACGGTCATCGTGCTCGCGGCCGCCCCCGCAAGGGCGGGCTTGCCCGCGGACTACCGATGGATCGGCATGGCCGCCGAGGCGGCCGATCGGGCCGCGCCGGTGCTGCACAACGGTCGTCTGGCGCCCATCGAGACCATGGCGAGCGAGACACTGCGATCGCTCGGGTGGTCGGATGTCCCGGCGTCTCTGTCGGCCGAACTGGGCACGGGCAGCGCCAGCGCGACGCTGCTCACGATCACGCTCGCGAGAGACGATGCGCTCGGTTGGCCCATCATCGCTGTGGAGGACCCGGGTGCCCGGCGTCTGCTCGGTATCCAGGGATCAGGCATCTCTCCGACCGACTTGCGGATGAGGCTTCCGGGCGCGGCGGCTGCCAGCACCGAGGCGTCGGTCCGCACCCGGGCCGCTCTGGGCGTGCTCGAAGCCCGCCTCGACATAGTCGGGTCGCTGCACGATCGGTGGGCGATGATTCACGCGGCCGACGCCGCAGACCGGCAGCCCCGCTGGTTCACATGGTGGGATTCAGACCTGCCCGAGCGGCCCCGAGCCGCGTGGGCGGCCGTCGAGCGAGCGCTGGATAGCCGCCACGGCGTGGCCTTGGCCGAAGCTCTTCGTGAGGCCTTCGCCCTCGCGTCGGCCGTAGGCCCACGGTCGGTTGCGCTCCGTGATTTACGGCTGAACGTCGAGTGCCGACTTGGCCCCGCTCCGCTGTTTAGCGCCGCGGCTTGGACGCTGCTCGCCGGTGCCGCCATGCTGCTGCTCGCCGGGCGGTCGCGGGACGGCACTCCGCGGCAAGGCCTGATGGCCCGGCTGGGCTGGCTGGTGCTGGCCGTCGGAACTACGCTCGCGGTGGGGGGGTTCGGCCTGCGATGGCTGATAGCTGGACGGCTGCCCATACAGAACCAGTTTGAGTCGATGATCGGGCTCTCGGTGGCCGCCGCGGCGGTCGGTGTTCTGGCGGGGCTGCGGCGGGGCCGGCCGCGGTTCGGGGCGGCGGGGGGGTTCGTCGCGGCGGTGGCGCTCCTGGCCGGCGCGCACCTTCCGATCCCGGGCCGACCGATCGAGCCCGAGGCGGGCATTCTCGCGACGTCGGGGCTTCTGCAGTACCACGTGGGCACGCTGCTCGTCTCCCACGCGATGTCGGCTCTGGCGGGCGTGTCGTCGGCCGCGTGGGTCGTGGCCCGCGCGTGGGGTGCGAGCCGCGATCGCCTCGAAACCCTCGATCGGGCCACGGCCCGGCTCGGATCGCTGGTCTGCTGCACGCTGGGTGTGGGCATCCTTCTCGGCGCCTGGTGGGCCGACCACGCTTGGGGGCGGTGGTGGGCGTTCGACCCCAAAGAGACCTGGGCGTTGATCACGTGGCTGGTCTACCTCGCGATGGTGCACCACCGGGCCACGCGGGGATCCCGGGCCAGCCCGGCCGCGACCGCCCTCCTCGGACTGCTGGGCCTCGCGGTGATGCTCTGGAGCTACTTTGGCGTCAACCTGCTGCTGAACAGCCTGCACGCCTATGCCTGACCACTACCGCCTGAAACGCCCCGACTTTGCGATCGGCCCCGTCGCCCTGGCGCGGGGTCTGCTCGGCTGCACGCTCGTTCGTGTGCTTGACACCGGGGAACGGCTGGCCGGACGTATCGTTGAGACGGAGGCGTACGTCGGGGCGCGCGACCGGGCCTCGCACAGTTTCGGCGGACGCCGCACCGAGCGGAACGAGGCGATGTACGCCGAGCCGGGGACGGCGTACGTGTACTTCACGTACGGCATGCACTTCTGTTTCAACGTGGTGTGCGGCCGCGCGGGGCAGCCCGTCGCGGTGCTCCTCCGGGCCCTGGAACCGCTGGAGGGCCTGTCGCGGATGCGGCAGCACCGGGCGGCCAGCGGCGGGGCGACGCCCCCGGACCACCTCCTGTGCTCGGGCCCGGCCCGCCTGACTCAGGCCCTGGATGTCACCCGCCGCCACAATCTCTTGGACCTCACCGACCGGGCGTCGCCGCTGCTCCTCGAAAGGGGGCCCCAGCGGATCCGGCCGGGCGAGCGCCCGTCGAGAGGCCCCCGGATCGGCATCGACTCGGCGGGGGATTGGGCCGCGAAACCGCTCAGATTCTGGCTGGCCGGCAACCCGCACACGAGCCGCCCGGGTCGCGTCGGGCGGGGCGGGCCCGGTTGACAACTTCGAGTTGATCCGGGGGTTCTGACCGATAGCATTCCCGCCGACCGGGCCCCGACGGCCCGGCCGTTCGCCTCGCTGGAGTGATCTGGATTGAACGCCGAGATCGCGCTGCTCTGGGATCAGATCAAGCCGCACGCCGGGCGGTTCCCGCCGGCGGCCTTTGCCTTCGTTCAGGGCGGCCTTCGCCACACCGTCGAGCGCATCGTCGAGAAACGCGAGCAGAACGACACCGCGGAGCTCGAGGAGACCGATGGCGGCCGGCACGTGTCGGGCCAGGAGCTATGCATCGGGCTTCGTGAATACGCGCTTTCGCAGTTCGGGCGCCTGGCCCGGACCGTTCTGGCCTCGTGGGGCATTCGGCGGACCGAGGACTTCGGCCGGATCGTGTTCATCCTCGTTGAGGCCGGGCTGATGCGCAAGACCGACTCTGACAGCATCGAAGACTTCGAGGCCGTGTACGAGTTCGACGAGGCCTTCGGGGCCGAGTTGGGCGTCGCCTGATCGGCGGCGCCACCACGCTCAATCCGAAGCACAGCCGCCGCGGCATGGCTGCCCCTCCGATCGGGCCCGAGATCGGCGGGTTTGGTAGGTTTTCACCATGCCCGACTTGCCCACCGCCGGCCAACAGCCCCGCGACGAACGACCCGCCTGGCAGCGCACCCACCTGTGGCAGATCCAGTGGGTCCGCGACATGCTCGTCATCGCCGTGGTGGTGGGGGTGATCTACCTCGGGTACGTCCTGAGCTTCGTGACGGTGCCGCTGCTGCTGGCTCTGGGGCTTGCCTACCTCTTCGAGCCCCTCGTGGGCTGGGCAACCGGACGGTTCCGCTGGCTGAGCCGGCCCGGCGCGGCGGTTGCGATCGTCGTGCTGGCCGCCGCCACCATCCTGGTGCCCCTCGGCGTCGCGCTGACCTTCGGGGTCGTGCAGGGGATCGCCTTCACCCGGTCGGTGGCGCAGAATGTCATCCACGTCTCGGCGTATTCCGGCGCGATGAACGCCGTGCGGCAGACGGTGACGGGCGAGGACGGACGCCCCCTCACCGGCGCCCAGTTCATGGAGCGTCTGCAGACCGACCCCGAGTTCAAAGCCCGGCTGACCAGCAACGAGAACTACGAGAAGGCCCTGGGCGAGATGAACAAAATCCGCTCCAGCGGCTGGCAGTCGGTTGCCCGCTACGCCGCCGGCGAGGTCGAGAGCGAGGACATGCAGTTCGCCACGCAGTGGCTGAGGGACAACGCCGAGCAGATTCTCAAGTCGTCGGTGGCGACCGGCGGCAACGTGGTCGTGTCGTTCGTGAAGAGCCTCGAATGGCTCACACGCATCGGATTCGGCGTGTTCATCACCGCATTTTTCTTCTTCTTTGTCTGTTCGGGCTACGCCCGGGTGCTGAGCTTCACCGGGGGCCTGATCCCGGAGAGGAACCGGGCCACGGTGTTCGACCTGGTCCGCAAGATGGACGCCGTGGTCGCCGGGTTCGTCCGCGGGCGGCTGTTGATCTGCGGCATCCAGATTGTGCAGTACTCGATCCTGTACTGGCTCATCGGGCTGCCCGCCGCGGTGTTCATGGGCATCCTCATCGGTCTGCTCGCCCTTGTGCCGTTCCTCAGCGTGATCGGAGTGCCGATCGCGATCCTGCTCATGTGGCTCGACCCGCCGACCGGGTGGCGATCGGCCTGGTGGTGGATCATGTTCGCCCCGGCGTTCGTGTACTTCGCGGGGCAGGCCGTCGACGACTACCTGCTGACCCCGATCATCCAGGGCAAGCGGACGGACATGGACACGCCGACGGTGCTCTTCGCCTCGCTTTCGGGCGGCGTGCTCGCCGGTGTGTACGGCCTGCTGCTGGCCATCCCCGCGGCGGCGTGCCTCAAGATCCTCATCCGCGAGGTCTTCTGGCCGCGGTTCCGAGCGTGGGGCGAGGGCCGGGCCAAGGACTTTCTGCCCATCGGCCCGCACGACAGCACCGACACGCACCGGTAGCCGGACTGGCTTTCGCCGCCCCGGGTGAAGAGCCAACCCACCGCCCGGTGGGGGGGCTATTTGCGCTTCTTGAACTTGGCTTTCGGGCTGGCCATGTGGGTGCCGCCCTTGCCGCCGAGGCGGGGCAGGCCCGAAACGCCGGGCACGCCGCCAGAGGCCTGCAGCTGCCGGGCCGCCTGCAGCTTGCCCCGCATGCCCATGCCCGCCATCTGCTTGGTCATCTTCGAGACCATCTCGAACTTCTTGGCCAGTTGGCCGACCGCGTTCACGTCGGTGCCCGAGCCTTTGGCGATGCGGCGCCGTCGCGAGTGGTCGAGCTTCGAGACGTTCCCGCGTTCCTCGGGCGTCATCGAGCGCACCATCCCCTCGACGCGATCGAGCTCCTTCTCGTCGATCTGCACGTCCTTGAGCATCGAGCCGACGCCCGGCAGCAGGCCGAGCAGCTGCTTCATCGGGCCCATACGCCGGAGGGAGCGGAGCTGATCGAGGAAGTCGTCCATCGTCAGCTCGCCCTTGGCCATCTTCTCGGCCATCCGCGCGGCCTCCTCCTCGGAGACCTCCTGCTGGGCTTTCTCGACCAGCGAGACCACGTCGCCCATGCCGAGAATCCGTCCGGCGATGCGCTCGGCGTGGAACTCCTCGAGCGCCGCCAGTTTCTCGCCGACGCCGATGAACTTCACCGGGGCGCCGGTGACCTTCCGCACGGTGAGCGCGGCGCCGCCGCGGGTGTCGGAGTCGAATTTGGTGAGAACCACACCGTCGATCTTCAGCCGGTCGTGGAACGCCTTGGCGCTGTTCACCGCGTCCTGCCCCGTCATCGCGTCGACTACGAGATAAACCTGGTGCGGCTGCGTGGCCCGCTGGACCGACGCCAGCTCGGTCATGAGCTCATCGTTGATGTGCAGACGCCCGGCCGTGTCGAGGATGAGCGTGTCAACCCCCTGCCGGATCGCCGCCTTCAGCGCGTTCTGGCATACCGTCACCGCGGCGCCCACGGCGCGGCCGTACTCAGCCACCTTGTCAGGCTCGCCGTAGAAGTGCACCTGGGCTCCGCCCGGCATCTCGGCCTGCACTTGCTCGACGACCGTTCTCAGCTGCTCGACCGCCGCGGGCCGCTGGAGATCGGCCGCGGCCACCATCACCGACCGGCCACGCTTTTTGAGATACGCCGCGAGCTTGCCGCAGGTGGTCGTTTTCCCGGATCCCTGGAGGCCGCACATCATGACCACCGTCGGGCCCGGGCTCACCCGGGGGACCACCGACGCCTCGGCGGCCGACACCCCGGGGATGGCGCCGAGCCCCAGGCCGGACCGTTCCGCCGCGGAGCTCCCTCCGCCCATAAGCCGGACGAGCGAGTCGTGCACGGCGCCGATCATCTGCTGGCCCGGCTTGAGCCCCTTGAGGACGTCCTGACCCAGGGAGTCGCGGATGACGTCCTCGCAGAATTCGTCGACGACGCTGTGGTGCACGTCGGCTTCGAGCAGGGCCGTGCGCACGTCGGCCATCGCCTCCCGGACGTTGGCCTCGGTCAGCGTGGCCTGCCCGGACAGCTTTCGAATGGCGTTGGAGAAGCCCTCGGAGAGTCGCTCAAACATGCCCGAAGTGTAGCGGCGGGCCCGAACACCCGAACTCATCCCGACCAGGCCCTGCTGGGACGCCCAGATGGGCCTCCCCCCTGAAAGTCCGATAAGAACGGTTATGTCAAATTCGCCCCGGCTCGGCCATCACCGGAAGCCGGCGCTGGACGCGGGCGGGCCGATCAGCCGAATCGCCCGGCGACGTAGTCCCGGGTCTCCGGGTGGTCAGGGTGATTGAAGACCCTGTCGGTTGGCCCCTGCTCGATGAGGCGACCGTGGTAGAAGAACGCGGTGCGATCCGACACACGCATCGCCTGATGCATGTTGTGGGTCACGATGATGATCGTGTACTGCTCGCGCAGGGTGCGGATGAGCTCTTCAATGCGCGTCGTTGCGCGGGGGTCGAGGGCCGAGGTGGGCTCGTCCATCAGTACCACCTCGGGGTTCACGGCGAGCGTCCGGGCGATGCACAAGCGCTGCTGCTGACCGCCGGAGAGCGAGAGGGCGCTGTCGCGCAGACGGTCCTTGACCTCGTCCCAAAGCCCGGCCTTCCGAAGGCAGGCCTCGACCGTCTCATCGAGCTCGGCCCGCCCTGGCGAGCCGTGCAAACGCGGCCCGTACGCCACGTTGTCGTAGATGCTCTTGGGGAACGGGTTGGGCTTCTGGAACACCATCCCCACGCGACGCCGCAAGTCCACCAAGTCGACCCGCCGGTGGAGCAGGTCGCAGCCGTTGAGCCGAAGGACTCCCTCTGCGCGGGCGGTGTCGACGAGATCGTTCATCCGGTTGATCCACCGAAGGAACGTGCTCTTGCCGCACCCGGACGGACCGATGAGAGCGGTGACGTGGCGCACCGGGATGTCTAGCGAGACGTCGACCAAAGCGTGGTTGGGGCCGTACCAGGCGTTGAACCGTTGGGCCGACACCGCCGCGAGCGGCGCCCGCGAAGCCGCCATCGACGACGCGGGCGCGGCGACCAGTGCGCGGTCGAGCTGATTGGCCTGGATTGCGGTCAAGGAGGAGAACCTCTCAACACTCTGGCGACCGGACGGAGAAGCCTTTCCGCCGAGCGCAAGGGCGAGGTTTGGGCTGTGTCAAGATTCTGCAAGATCCGCTTCCCCCCTCTCCGAACCAACCCCGCGAAACACGAGCCGGAAAGTGGCCCCCCGGCCGGGGGCGCTCTCGACGGCGACCGAGCCGCCGTGGGCCGTGGCGATGTGCTTCACGATCGCCAGACCGAGGCCCGTACCCCCCTGATCACGGCTCCTGCCTTTGTCCACGCGATAGAAGCGCTCGAAGATTCGCGGCAGGTGCTCGGCCGCCATGCCCGGGCCGTCGTCTTCGACGGCGATCTCGACCCCGGGTCCCCCCGCGTCGGTGGTGACCCGTCGGGCCTTCACCCGCACGCTCGTGCGGGGCGGTGAGTACTTCACGGCGTTCTCGAGCAGGTTGAAGACCGCCTGCTCGGCCAGCCGCGGGTTGACATCGAAGCGGAGCCCGGGCGGGATCGACATGTCGACCATGATCTGCTTGGCCCGGGCGTCGGCCTCGCACTCGGCCCGGGCCGCGTCGACGACCGCGAGAACGGGCGTCGGGCCCGTGACCAGCGATCCCTGCAGTTCTGGTCGCTCGAGCGTGGTCAGGGCCAGCATGTCGTCGACGATGGCGCCGAGTCGCTCGGCGTTCCGCTGGACCACGCGGAGGAACTTCTCGGACAGCTCGGGGTCGCTCATGCCGGCGTCCAGAAGGGTCTCGATGTACCCCTTGATGTTCGTGATCGGGGTCCGCAGCTCGTGCGAGACGTTGGCGGCGAAGTCCGACCTCATCGTCTCGAGCCGTTTGAGCTGCGAAACGTCCTGCAGGAACAGCATGGTGCCCACGCGCGCCCCGTCGGGGCCGCGCAGCCAGCCGGCGGTGGCGCGGACCGAGAGCGGCCGCCGGCTTTCGACGGCCCGGCCGTCTTCGCCCGCGCCGTCGGTGGCGGCCAGCGTGATTTCGCGGCTGCTGGGCGCCGCGTCGCTCTCGGTGACGTCGTTCAGGAACCCCAGGAGACCGGGGTGATCGACAAACTCCTGGTACCGCCGCCCTCGTACAGCCAGCCCTTCGATCGCCAGCATCACCTCGGCGGCGCGATTGATGGAGATCGCCCGACCCTCGCTGTCGAGGGCCAGCACGCCCGAGTCGATGGACTGCAGGACGGCTTCGAGCTCCCCCCTCTGCGTCACCGCCCCGGCCATCTGCTCGTCGAGCAGGGCCGCCATGCGGTTGAGCGAGCTCACCAGCGAGGCCAGCTCGGCCGGTTCGGGGGCCACGATCCGGTGAGTCAGCCGTCCCTCGGCGAACCGCGAGGCACCGGCTTCGATGCGCCCCAGCGTCCGGGAGAGCCGCCGGAGCAGGAGGAGCATCCCGGCTGTCAGCACGAGGGTGCAAAGTGCCCCGGCGGTGAGCAGTTCCCGCAGGAGTTCCTCGGCGTCGGGCCCGGGCTTGAGCTGCCGAAGGCGGCTGGCCGCGAACCAGCCGAGCCCCGCGGCGGCGGCCAGCAGCATCGCCGCCGAGGGAACGCCCATGCGCACCCACAGCGGCCACCGGCGTGAGCTCGGATCGAACTGATTCACACGATTAGCCTACCCGCGACTGCCCGCCACTGAACCACCCCCCTATCGCACCGCCGGGCGTGCTAGACGACCTGGCTGGACCGGCTGTCGGAGAGCCGATACCCCACGCCGCGGACCGTCTCGATCATGCCTCCCATGTCTCCCAGCTTCTGCCGAAGAGCGGCGACATGCACGTCGATGGCGCGGCTGGAGAGCACGGCATCTTCGCCCCGCACCGCTGCCACGATCTGGTCGCGGGTGCGCACGAAGCCCGGGCGCGACGCCAGATAGTGCAGCAAGCGGTACTGCGTGAGCGTCAGCTCGACATCCTGCCCGAAGATCTTCAACGCATGGCGTGCGGGGTCGATCACCACCTCGCCGCCCGCAAGCGAGATCTGCCCGCTGGTGTCGGTTTCCTTGCGGCGCATCACGGCCTTCACCCGCGCGATGAGCACGCGCGGGCTGAACGGCTTGGTGATGTAGTCCTCGGCCCCCAGCTCGAGCCCGACCACCACATCTGACTCTTCGCCGCGAGCCGAAACCATGATGATCGGTACGTCTCGGCTGGCGACATCGCGCTTCAGGCGGCGGCAGACTTCGAGCCCGTCAAGGTCGGGGAGCATGATGTCCAGAATGACCAGGTCCGGACGCTGCTGCTCGAGCGCGGAAAGGGCGGCGGATCCGGAGTGGGCGATGCGCGCGGAATACCCCTCGCGCTCCAGGTGAAACTGCATGAGCTTCGCGATATCGGCTTCGTCTTCAACAATCAGGACCGAGGGCCGCACCAGTCACCCCTCTCTTGGCTGGTTTCCTGAACCGTTTCCGTGGCACCGGTCCGCGAGCGGACTGCCGCTGGGGAACACTAACGGCGCGGCACGCGCCCGCCAAGATTCTGGCGGCACGTTTAGCACGATCCTTACACAAATGGCACCTTGGGGGCACCCCGGGGCGACCTCCCCCTCCCCCCCCCCACTGATTCCCACCCCACTTGAAGCCGTCAGATCTCTACCAACCCCTCACGGATGGCGTACCGGGCCAGTTCCACGCGATCGTGGATCGCGAGCTTGTCCATGATCGAGGCCCGGTGGGCGTCGACCGTCTTCGGGCTGCGATGGATCGCCTTGGCGATGTCGATTCTCGACATGCCCTTGCCGATCATCCGCAGGATCTGCTGCTCACGGTGGGTGAGGGTGTGCAGCTTCGACGTGCTAGAGGCGGTCGCGGTGGGCTGCCCGCCGCGCTGCGGGGCGATCTGGGTTCGGCGCTGGACCTCGGGGCCGAAAACGAACTCGCCGAGCGCGGCCTTGCGCACGGCGTCGACGATCGAGTCCGGATGGTCGTTCTTGGAGAGGTAGCCCCAAGCCCCGGCGTTCACCGCAGAGTCGATGTAGTGATCGCGCACGTAGGCCGAGAGCATGATCACCTTGACATCGGGAAACTGGCGGTGAATGTCCTCGATGGTCTCGAACGGGTCGGGCCCGCCGGGGATCTCGATGTCGAGCAGGACGATGTCGGGGCGGAGCCGCTCGATGGTCGCCGCGACGCCGTCGAGGCTCGAAATCGTCCCCACCACCTCGATGTCAGGCTCCAGCGTCAGCCGGGCCCGGAGGCCTTCGAGCAGGAACGCATGATCGTCGACACACAGTACTCGGTGGGCGTTGGCCTTCATGGCGGTGTGACTCCGAGCGAACGGGCGGCTTCCTGAACCGCCGTTCGCAGCCCCTCCAACCCCCCGGAATCATCAACGATTTTAGCCTCTGGGGCGTTCCAAGCCCCGTCGGGGCGGCCCACGGCCAGCACCCTGCGGTCGGTTCGACCGTCGAGAAAGGCGTTCGCCGACACGTCATCGCCGGGCCCGGCTCTGATAACCAGAAGCACGGCCTCGGCCGTCGGCTCGCGGGCCGACGCCACCGTCCGGAAGCCCGCTGACCTGAGCAGCTCGGTGGTGTACGCGGCGATACGGCGGTCGGCGAGGTCGATGCACGCCAGCGGACGGCGCCCGCCGGATGCGGCCGTGGCCGCCGGGCCCGCGGCATCGGCCCGGCGAACCAGCAGCGACACCGTGGTGCCGGCCCCGGGGGCCGACTCGATCTCGACTTCCCCGCCCGCAAGCGATGCGATCCGATGGACGATCGACAGACCCAGCCCCGTGGAGAGCGAACGCGGCTTGGTGGTGAAGAACGGGTCCATCGCCTGCCGGCGAACTTCGGGGGTCATCCCGACGCCGTCGTCGGTCACCGCCACGCGGATCCGGTCGCGGCCGTGGGTCTCGGCCCACAGCCGGACCCTTCCCTTGGGGCCGACCGCCTCGCCTGCGTTAACCACAAGGTTCAGCACGGCCTGCGAGAGCTGGTGCGGGGCGATCCGCGCCGGGGGCAGCCCCTCGGGCAGCTCGATCGACAGACGAGTCCCGCCCTTGACCGACTTCATGAGCAGCGGGCCAACCTCATGGGCCCAGACGGCGAGGTCGGTGCGGTCGTTCAGGGCAGCGCGATCCTCGGGGTCGAGGGCGAAGAGCCGCAGGCCCTGGGTGAGGTTCCACATGAGGTCGAGGGCCGTCCGGAGCCCGGCGAGGTCCTCGGCGCAGTCGTCGGGCAGCTTCATCGCCGTCAACCGATCGACGCGGCAGCGCATCGGGAACAGCAGGTTCGAGATGTCGTGGCCGAGTCCCGCGGCGAGCGTGCCGATTGACGCCAGACGGTCGGTAAGCCGCACACGCTCGAACGACCGCTCGAGCTCGGCCGTGCGCTGCGCCACCAGGCTCTCGAGCCTCTGCTGGTACTCCACCAGGGCGGCTTCGGCCTTCTTCCGGGCCGAGATGTCGGTGATCACTGACACGCAGCCGGTGATGACCCCCTCGGCGTCGCGCTTGTAGGTCCGGTCGATTTGCACATCGATGAGACGCCCGTCCTTGGCCCGCATCTCGGCCTGCACGGAGGCCGGATTCGGCGCCGAACGATCGCGGAGGTCTGCAGGGAATACCAGCCGGTGCGCGGGATCGACGACCAGTTCTGCGGCGCCCGCGGCGAGCAGTTCCGATCGCTCCATGCCCAGCATCCGGAGCAGCGCGTCGTTGGCGAACGTGACGCGGCCGTGGACGTCGCACTCCTTGATCCCGTGCGGGATCGTCTGCACGAGGGAGCGGTACCGCTCCTCGCTGGCGGCGATGGACGCCAGAGCCCGCTTTTCCAGTGTGATGTCGCGCTGGACCGAGAGGAAATGCGTCAGTTTGCCGCAGGAGTCGTGCAGAGGAAACACCGACAGTTCGAGCTCGAACTCGCTGCGGTCGCGCCGGTAATTCACGAGCTCGACGACGCACGACCGCCCGGCATCCATCGCCTCGCGCAGCCGTCGAAGGGCGGCCCGGTCGGTCTTGGGGCCCTGGAACATCCGAGGGTTCTTGCCGAGCACCTCGTGCAGCTTCCACCCCGTGAGCCGCTCGAAGGCGGGGTTCACGTAGATGATGTACGGGCCGGGGAAGTCCAGCGGGTCCGCCTGGCAAACCATGAACGCATCGTGCGCATACGCCGCTGCGTCCCGGATGAGATTCGCGATCGACAACCCGCCCCCCAGGGCGCCTTGGGGCTGCTCAGGCCCGATCGAAGCCAGCCCGCCAACACCACGGCCATCCATGGAGGCACATCCGTCCCGGGCCCTACCCAGCGGGAGATGCTTCGCCCGCCGAGTCCGTTCGTCGACCCCACCCGACGCGGGAGTTTACCCACATTGAACTAGGGAAACAAGGCTGCCGCTGGTGACGGACCAGCGGCATCATCAAGAGCGATGACGCCGCCGAGATCCCCCGGGGTATTTTGGCATGCGCTCGGGATTTCTTCTTGACAACGCCCGAAACTGGGATCAGATTGCACCCGTTGAGTCCCGTGTCAGGGGGTGTGCCTTTCGGCACAACTGACGCGGGTTCGTGTCGAGCGGCCGTTCACGTCCGGCCGCTGGAGGAAGAAGCATGCGTTCCGCACACATTGGCGGCGGTGTCGTCGCGTCCGGTCGTTCGTCGCGTTCGGTGGCGGCTGTTCTGGCTTCGGCCGGGGCGGCGGCCTCGCTCATGGCCGTCGCGGCGCCGGCCAGCGCCCAGTGGGTGTGGGCCACCGGGACCGGTTCGTGGAACACCGGGACCAACTGGGGGCCGGCGACGGTTCCGACCAGCGGCCTGACCACGGTGCTGACGTTCAACAACTCCACCCTCTCGACGGGCTACACGTCGACGAACAACGTGCCCTCGCCGGTTCCGTTCGTGCTCACGCAACTGAACTTCTCGAATGAGGCATCGAGCGCCATCTCGATCGGCGGCACGCAGATCGCCTTCGACGGGGCCTCGTCGCTGATCAACCAACAGGGCGCCGGCGCGGCGTCGGTGAGCGCCAACCTGCTGCTGAACCAGGCGCTGAACGTGGGCGGCTCGGGCCTCGGCACGGTGACGCTCAGCGGCATCATCAGCGGCGGCAACGGCGTGAACATCGGGGTCAACAATCGCGCGATCTTCTCGATGTCGGGCTCCAACACGTTCATCGGCAACACGAGCCTGAACTCCGGCATCTACCTGATGACCGGCTCGAACACGCAACTCGGCGCCGCGGCCAACCAGCTCAATGTCAACGGCGGCCAGCTCCGCTTCGGCACGGCGATGACCATCGCCAATCAGATCAACTTCAACCAGGCCAACACGCTGGTCACCGGCGTGAATGGCGCGAGCCTCGGCAACCTGGCCGGCTCGGGCCAGGTGACGTTCGGGCAGACCACCGGCTCGACGACGAACCTCACCGGCGCGAACTCCGGCTTCACCGGTGCCCTGGTGATCAACTCGGGTGTGCAGTCGGTCAACACCGTGGCGGTGAACGGCGCCGCGGGCAGCCTCTCGAACGTCTCGGCGGTCGGCGTGTTCTCGAACAACACCCTGAGCCTTGGCGACCTGGCTCAGGCTCCGACGAGCCGTATCAATGCCTCGGCGGCGATCAACCTGCACCGCGGCAATCTGACGCTGGTTGGCGGGACTGGCGGGCCCACGACCCACAACCTCGGCGCGATGACCGCGACCGGTACGGCCGCGGTCTCGTTCAACAACAATACGCTGCAGACGACGGTGGCCAACGCCGCGTCGCTCAGCCGCGGCGGGCTGCGGGGCACGTGGAACATCACCGGCAACCTTCTCGGCGCCGCGGCCGGTGCGAACGTGTCGCAGTTCTACTACGGCGGAGCCCCGGTGCCCGGCACGATCATCCCTGAGGTGTTCGCGGCCCAGACGCAGACCGGCGGCATCGGCGGCCTGGCGACGTACGACACCAACGGTGTCCGCACGCTGACCTTGGCCGAGTACAACACGACGGCGTACCTGTCGCGGAACGCCCCGATCGGCCAGGCGGTCCGGTTCGGCCTGCCGACGGCGAGCACGCCCAACACCCAGGCCGGCTTCGACACCCCGCTGTCCGCCCCGGGCTTCGTGATCGACGCGGGCACGCTCGGCGGCGGCGCCGCGGTGTACGGCTCGGGCAGGTTGGTGCCCACCACCGGGGCGATCGCGTTCGTCGGCGGCGGCACTTCGACCCCGCTGCCGAGCATCGTGGCGACCGGCGTCGACTTCGGGTCGGCCGAGGGCATCGCCCACGTCACCAACGCGGCGACGATCGCCGGTGTCATCAGCGGCTCGAACGGATTCACCAAGGCCGGACTGGCCAGCCTGACCCTCACCGGGGCGAACACCTTCACCGGCGACGCCACGTTCAACAGCGGCCAGACGTTCGTCTCGGCCGACAGCGCCTTTGGTAATGCCGCCAACCGTCTGGTGCTGGCCGGCGGCATCACCGGTGGTCTCACGTTCCTGCCCTCGCCCGTGTTCACCGACGCCCGGGCGACCAGCCTCTCGACCTCCCGCGACGTCGCGCTCGGCCCTGCGGGCGGGATCGTGTCGAGCGTCGGCATCCTGAGCCTCAACCTCAACGGCACCATCTCGGATGCCGGCTCGGCCGGGGTGTTGGGCCGCGGCGCCCTGTTCATCAACTCCGGCCTCAGCGGCATCGTGAACCTGTCGGGCAACAACACCTATACCGGCAACACCGTGCTCGCGTCGGGCACGCTCGGCATCTCGAGCGACGCGAACCTGGGCGTCGGCGGCGATCTGGTGCTCGGCGGCGGCATCCTGCGTGCCAACGCTGGTGGCCTGGCCATCAGCCGGAACGTGCAGGCGACCGCCACCAGCACGATCTACACCGCCAACGGCAACAGCATCACGTTCTCCGGCTCCGTCGGCACCCCGGGCCTGACCACCGCCGCCGGGCTCACGCAGATCGGCTCCGGTGATTTGAACCTGACCGCCGCCAACCCGCTCGACGGGCCCGTGACGCTCGGTTCGACCACGATCTTCTCGTCGGCGCCTTCTGCTCAGGCGGGCGGCCTGCTGTCGCTCAGCGGCGCGGGTTCGCTGGCGCGGGCCAGCTCGTACACGGTGAACCCCGGCGGCACGATCCGCGCCGACAACACGTCGCAGGTCGCCAACCGTCTTTCGCTGGGTGCGATGACCCTCGGCGGCGGCGGCGTCGCTCTCGTCGGCAACGCCTCGTCGGACGTCCGTGAGTTCGCCGGCTCGTTGACGGTCGCGGGCTCCGGCGCCTTCACCGGGCTGAGCACCGTGACCGTCACCGGCGGCGGAGCCACGACCGCGACCGATCTGAACTTCCTCACGTTCTCTCGCACCGGCACCGGATCGGTGCTGTTCCGGGGTGACAACCTCGGCGTCTCAGCCCGCGGCACCGCTGGTGGCACCAACATCATGTTCGCCACCGCCCCCACGCTCACCAACAGCGTGCTCCCGTACGCGGTGTACGACTCCTCGGCCACGGGCGTCGGGTCGTCCCACGCCTCGTACAGCGCTGCCAACGGCGTGATCGCCGCGGCCTACACCGCCCTCAACGCGGCGGCCCCGACCAGCACGCAGCTGGTCGACTACACCGCCGCCACGACCATCCCCGCCGCCTCCACGGTCTTCGGCTTCCGCCTCGGCTCCGGCGTGGGCCTCACGCTCGGCTCCACCCTCACGATGGCCGCGACCAACGCCGGCATCATCTCGAGCGGCAGCGCCACCATTTCCGGCGGCACCCTGGCTCTGGGTAGCTCGGCGGCACTGGTGCACACCGCCTCCGGGAATCTGAACATCTCGTCGGTGGTCACCGGCTCGGCGGGCATCCTGAAGTCCGGCCCCGGCAGCCTGACGCTCTCCACCGCCAACCCGTCGCTCACCGGCACCTCGGTGATCTCGGGCGGCCGGCTGGTTCTCGGTGTGGCCGGCGCCCTGCCGAACTCCACGAGCACCAGCGTCACCGTCTCGCCCGGCGGCGTGCTCGATCTCAACGGCCTCGGTCAGACGGTCGGGGCGATCGCCGGCTACGGCACGATCGACTTCAACAGCCCGGGCTCCCCCGGCTCGCTGACCGTCGGCTCGACCAGCACCTTCCTCGGCCGTATCACCGGCAACGGCTCGGTGACCGTGGGCACGAGCTCGGCCTCGTCGAACAGCCTCACCCTGGCCGGCATCAGCGACTTCACCGGCGGCATCGCCATTCAGGGCAGCGGCACGCTGACGCTGGCGTCGACGAGCGCGGTCGGCACGGGCACGATCACGCTCGGTTCCAACACCTCGACTTCGACCCAGACGACCCTGGCGCTCGGCCCCAACGTCTCGCAGGTTCCCAACGCCGTGACGCTCACCGGCACGGCCACTGCGACCGCTCCGACTCGGATTAATCAGGCCGCCACCGGCGCTTCGCAGTACGCCGAGTTCTCCGGCACGTTCACGCTCAGCAGGACGCTCATGCTGGACGGCGGCTTCTTCAACACCGCCCTCTCCACCGGTTCGAACTACCACCTCAGCGGGCCCATCACCGGCGCCGGCGGGCTCTACCTGTTCGGCGGGAACTACAGCGTGTCGAACGCGGCGAATGATTTCTCGGGCGGCCTGATCCTGGACGCCGGCCTGGGCAACATCTTCGGCGTCGGGGCCGACACCGCGCTCGGCAGCGGGCCGATCACCGTGACCGCCTTCGGCGGCAACTTCCGCGCCGACGGCGGCGCCAGGACGATCGCGAACCCGATCAGCATGACGGCCTCCACCGGTGCCTCGGGCGCTTTCGGCACCGTGGGTGTCAATGACATCACCTTCACCGGCCCGGTCGGCCTTGGCGCGTTCACGGTCGCGATGCCCATCGTGAACACCGGCCTCACCACCTACTCCGGCGTCATCACCGGCACCAACACCACGGGCGCGACGATCACCAAGACCGGCGGCGGTACCCTGGTCTTCAGCAACGGCAACAACTACACCGGCAACACCGCTGTGAACGCGGGCACCCTGCGGATCACGAACACCTCCGGCTCCGCGACCGGCACCGGCGACGTCCTCGTGGCGTCGGGCGCCATCCTCGCCGGCACGGGCATCATGACCGGCACGGCGAACATCGCCGCGGGCGGCATCCTCAGCCCCGGCGTGGCCGGTCCCGGCACGCTCACCATCGGCGCCCTCGCCTCGGTGGCCGGTTCCATCTTCTCGTTCGACCTCAACGTGGCGAACACCGTCGGCGGCACGAACGACCTCGTGGTCATTACCGGTGCGCTGCCGTCGATCCAGGGCCAGCTCGACATCGTTCAGGGCGGCAGTTTCGGCGTCGGCACCTACACGCTGTTCTCCTACACCGGCCCGACGCTCTCGGCCCACGGCCTGACGCTCAGCGCGTCGTTCCTGGCCCAGTGGCCGGGCTCGGCGATCGACATCACCACCAACCCGCAGGCCGTCCTGCTCAATGTGATCCCCTCGCCGGCCGCTCTGGCGATGTTCGGCGTGGCCGGGGTCGTCTCGCTCCGCCGCCGCCGGGCGAACTGAGCCCCTTCGCAACCCCCTGCCCTCAACCCCGCCCCTCGCCCGCTCCCGGGCGAGGGGTTTTTCGTGCGCCGCGGGGCCTGTACATTCGCGGCGATGAACCGACACGCTCACGCCGCCGCTGCGGTCCTCTTCTTCCTGTCGACGACCGCGGCCGCGCCTCCCGCCGGGGCCGAGCGGCTCGTGCTCCGCGATGGGCTCGCGATATCCGCGGCCTCACGCGGAGGCCGGACACTGCTCCGGCGGGACGCCGTCGAGGACCGCGTGGTTCGCACGGGGCGGGCCGACGCGGCCGAGGATGCTGAACTGGGGCTGCCCGGCGGATCAGCGGGTCGATGGACCCGGGTCGCACCGGACGCCGACGGTTGGTTCTCCGGCGAGGCCGTGCGTGGCGGGTATGTGGCGTTCGCCGCGGAGTCCGACGCGGAAGCCATCCGGATCCTGCACGCAGAGGGGAACGGCGTGGCGTACGTGAACGGCGAGCCCCGAGCCGGCGACCCGTACGCGACCGGCACCGTGCGGTTGCCGATCGTCCTGCGGAAGGGCATCAATGAGATCGTGCTGTCGGCCCCGCGGGGACGGGTGAGAGCGGCACTGGAGGCCCCTGAAGCGTCGGTCTACGTGCTGGCCGAGGACGCCACGCTGCCCGACGCCGTCGAGGGACAGACCGCCTGCGGCGTGGCGGGCGTCGTCGTGGTCAACGCCACCACGGCCGAGAAGCGGGGCCGCCTGGCCGCCGCGTGGGAGGGCTCGCCCGCTGCCGCCACCACCAGCGAGGCGGTCGTGCTGCCGCCTCTTTCCGCCCGGAAGCTGCCGGTGAGCCTTCCCGAACGGCCGCCGGACGCAGGCCCGGCGCGGGTGGTAGTCGAGTTCCTGTGCGACGACCTTCCCGGGGGCCGCTCACCGGCGCGGCCGTTCCCGGTGGCGGTCCGACCGGCCGACGCCACCCGCAGCGAGACCTTCATCTCGTTGATCGATGGTTCGGCGCAGTATTACTCGGTGGTGCCGCGAGCCAAGGGCCCGGGCCGGCCGGGAGAAGCGCCGGCGCTGATCCTGTCGTTGCACGGCGCCTCGGTGGAGGCGATCTCGCAGGCCCGGGCCTATTCGGCCAAGCCGTGGGCCGTGATCGTCGCCCCGACGAACCGCCGACCCTTCGGCTTCGACTGGGAGGACTGGGGCCGCATGGACGCGCTGGAGGTGCTGACCCTGGCGGTCGGACGTTTCGGGGCCGATCCCCGCCGCGTGTATCTGACCGGGCACTCCATGGGGGGGCACGGCACGTGGCATCTGGGCGTGACGTATCCCGGCTCGTTCGCCGCCATCGCTCCCTCGGCCGGCTGGATCAGCTTTCTCACGTACGCGGGGGGACCGCCCCCCGAGGCCCGCCCCGGAACCCCGGCCGAGGTGCTAAGGCGGTCGGCGGCGGGGAGCGACACGCTGCG
Organism: Phycisphaerales bacterium; assembly: GCA_016742075.1. GTDB lineage: Bacteria > Planctomycetota > Phycisphaerae > Phycisphaerales > UBA1924 > JACVCL01. The sequence goes on along the minus strand of JACVCL010000001.1, from coordinate 1,771 downwards.
GCTGGTACGGAACCTTGATGGCTTGGGCGTGTACGTGCTTCACGGGGACACCGACGACAACGTGCCGGTGGAGCAGGCCCGCCGGATGCGTCGCGAGCTGGCCGAGTTCCACGCGGACTTTGCGTACTTTGAGAAGCTCGGTGCGGGCCACTGGTGGGGCAACGAGTGCGTCGACTGGCCGCCGCTGATGAACTTCGTGGCCGGGCGTGTCAGGCCGGATCCGAACGCCGTTCGCTCCGTGCGATTCACCACGATGAATCCTGCCGTCTCAGCGTCGCGCGACTGGCTGAGCATCGTGCAGCAGCAGCGGAGCCTGCTGCCCTCGAAGGCGCACGCGCGCGTCGAGGGCACGCCGCCGCGCGTTGTTGTTGAGACCGAGAACGTGCGGCGTCTGGCGATCGACACCAGCGCGGCAGCGGGGGCAGCCGGAGCGGTCCAGATCACCGCCGACAGTCAGCCGATCGATCCCGCGCCACCGGATCCCCGGGGCGTCGTGCACCTGCTGCGTGAGGCCTCGGGACGATGGACGGCCGCGGGCCCGGCGGGCCCGCAGGAGAAGAGTCCCGCCCGGGCCGGACCCTTCAAACTGGCATTCGATCACCGCCCGGTGCTGGTGTACGGCACTGGCGGCACTCCCGAGGAGAACGCGTGGGCTTTGGCGCGGGCCCGATACGACTCGGAGCAGTTCTGGGTGCGTGGCAACGGCGGGTTTGACGTGGTTGCGGACACCGAGGCCGAGCTGGCCGCGCTGGGCGGGAGGTCGATCGTGCTCTACGGCAACAGCACCACGAACCGGGCCTGGGGACGGTTTCTGATCGGCACACCCGTGGATGCCTCGTCGGGCACGATCACGATGCCGCAACGCACGATCGACGGCGGGGATCTTTCGCTGCTGCTCGTCCGGCCCCGGCCGGGCGAGGAACGGACGATGGTCGCGGCCATCGGCGGGACCGGTATTGTCGGCATGCGGCTCACCGACCGCATGCCGACCTTCGTGTCCGGGGTGGGGATCCCAGACTTCGTGGTCATCCGTGCATCGATGCTGACCGAGGGCGAGCCGGGGCTCGAAGCCGCGGGCTTCTTCGGGCCAGCGTGGGAGTACTCGGCGGAAGACTCAGCCGTCCGCTGAGGCCGGGCGCCGATGGCGGCCGTTCGGCGTCACCCCCGGCTCAGCGCTTCTCGTCGCTGACGATCTTTCCGTCGATCACCACGCCGGTGCAGCGCGTCGTGTACTCGAACGGGTCGCCCCCGTACATCGCGACATCCCCGTCCTTGCCGACCTCCAGCGACCCGACGCGATCGCCGATGCCCAGAAGACGCGCTGGCGAGATGGTGATCGCGGCCAGGGCCTGATCGAACGTGAGGCCGTTCGCCGCTGCGATCGCCGCTTCGAACAGCACCACGCGAACCTTGGGCACGTACCCCTCATAACCGGACTGGATGGCGAAGGGGATCCCCGCCTGCTGAAGCCGGGCCGGGGTCTCGAAGCTCTGATTCTCCGTCTCCCCGACGGCCCGCTGCATGAGCGGGTGGCAGAAGACCCCCGCCACGCGATCGCCCGCGGCCTTGATGCGGTCGGTGAGCAGGAAGCTCTCGGAGGCCGAGGAGAGGAACACGCGGATCTTGAACTCTTCCGCGATACGGATCACCGAGTCGATGTCCTGCGCCCGGTTGCACGTGACGATGAGGGGAACTTCGCCGCTCAGCACACCACCGAGCATCTCAAGGCGGAGGCTTCGCCCCCCACCCCCCCCCCCCCCCCCCACCCCCC
>JACVCL010000246.1 GCA_016742075.1 Phycisphaerales bacterium | reverse complement strand
ACCTACACCCACCCACCGACTCCCCCCGCACCCGCCCGGCCCCAACCTATTCTCCGGGCATGATCTCACCATCCGAACTCCGCCCGCTCGGCCGCACCGGCATGTCCGTCTCGGTCATGGCCCTCGGCTGCATGGGCATGTCCGACTTCTACGGCCTCCCCGACGACGACGAGTCCATCCGCACCTTCCACCGCGCCGCCGACCTCGGCGTCAACTTCTTCGACACCGCCGACGTTTACGGGCCCCACACCAACGAGGCCCTCGTCGGCCGCGCACTCGCCTCGCTCCCCGGCGGCACCGCCGCACGCGAGAAGCTCGTCATCGCCACCAAGTTCGGCCTCATCCGCGACCCCGCCACCAAAAAGTGGCTCGGCTCCCGCGGCGACGCCGCCTACGTCAAGGCCTGCTGCGAAGCCTCGCTCCAGCGCCTCGGCGTCCCCTGCATCGATCTCTACTACCAGCACCGCCTCGACCTCGCCACGCCCATCGAGGAAACCGTCGGCGCCATGGCCGACCTCGTCCGCGCCGGTAAGGTCCGCGCCCTCGGCCTCTCCGAGGTCGGCCCCGACACCCTCCGACGAGCCTGCGCCGTCCACCCCATCTCCGCCCTCCAGTCCGAGTACTCGCTCTGGACCCGCGACCCCGAGGGCGGCATCCTCGACGCCTGCGCCAAACTCGGCGTCACCTTCGTCGCCTACTCGCCCCTCGGCCGCGGCATGCTCACCGGCGCCGTCACCACCAACCAGTTCGCTCCCGGCGACGCACGCCTCGCTCACCCTAGATTCCAGGGGGAGAATTTCGACCGCAATCTCCGCGTCGCCCAGGCCGTCGAGGCCATGGCCCGCGCCAAGGGATGCTCCGCCGCCCAGCTCGCCCTCGCCTGGGTCCTCGCCCAGGGCGCCTGGGCCGACCTCCGCCCGGGCGCACCCGAGGTCGTCGCCCTCTTCGGCACCAAACGCCGCCGCTGGCTGGAGGAAAACCTCGCCGCCCTCGGCGTGCACCTCTCGCCCGCCGACCTCGCCACCATCAACCACCAGTTCCCCCCCAACATCGCCCTCGGCACCCGCTACCCCGAAGCCCGCATGGCCGAGCTCGGGCGCTAACATTCCACCGGGGCCACCGCCCCCGCGAACATCTCAGCCGTCCGCCCACGCCGTCACGCTTCCCGCTCAGGAGGACTTCCCATGCTCGACAGCGTGTCCCGTTTCGGCTTCTATCACAGTTGGCTCAGCGTCGCCCACGCACTGGTCGAAGACAACCGCGAGTTCTTCACCACCGGCCGCCGGCTCAAGTACAAGCTCGATCGCCAGCTCCGCATCCGATACGTCGTCCCCACCGACGAGGCCATCAAGGAGTTCCTCCTCCAGTCCGGCCGAGACGACGCCCCCTCCTCCTCGACCTGACCCCCCGTCCATCCCGCGCCTCCGCTCCCCTCCCCCCCTACCCCACCCACCATGGCGGCCGGAGTGGCTGCGCGCCGCCGCCAAGCGGGGAAACTTCCCTCTAGGCCCCCCGGGCCCCCACCGCTACAAGTCAATGAAGAGAGGGACATCCCGGCCGGCGGAGCGGGCGAGCCGCGCCGCGGGCACGGAGAAACATCGAGAGGAGCCACATCATGAACCTCAGTCGCAAGCTGTCCGCAGCCGCGGCGATCGCCGTCGCCTGCGGCGCCGCCCGCACCGCCCCCCCCCCACCCCCC
>JACVCL010000245.1 GCA_016742075.1 Phycisphaerales bacterium | reverse complement strand
ATGCCGACCATCCCCATCACCCTCGGCCACTCGCCCGACGCCGACGACGCCTTCATGTGGTGGCCCCTCGGCACCGAGACCGACCCGCCCACCATCGACTGCGGGCCCTTCCGCTTCACCTGCCTCGCCGAGGACATCGCCCAGCTCAACCGCCGCGCCCTCGCCGCCGGCCCCGGCGACGGGCTCGACGTCACCGCCATCTCCATCTACGCCTTCGCCCACGCCGCCGGCCGCTACGCCCTGACCTCCTGCGGCTGGTCGATGGGCGAGGGCTACGGCCCGAAACTCGTGGCCCGCCGCGGCGAGTCGGACCGCGTCCGCGACCGCCTCTTCACCCGTGAATCCCCCGGCCCCCTCGTGGCCGTGCCGGGCGTCAAGACCTCGGCCTTCCTCACCCTCTCCCTCATGCTGGGCCACGCCGGCTTCGCCCACCGCGAGATGCGCTTCGACCACGTCCTCCCCGCCCTCGCCGACCGCTCCTCCGGCGTCGACGCCGCGCTGGTCATCCACGAGGCCCAGGTCACCTACCCCGACGAGGGCTTCGAGCTCGTCGCCGACCTCGGCGCCTGGTGGACCGACGACACCGGCCTGCCCCTGCCGCTCGGCGGCAACGCCGCCCGCCTCGACCTCGACGCACGCTTCGGCCCCGGAACCCTCCCCGCCCTCGCCTCCGTCCTCCGCCGTTCCATCGACCACGCCCGCGCCCACCGCGACCGCAGCTTCCGCCGGGCCATGCAGTTCGCCGGCACCACCCCCCGCCCGCTGGTCGAGCGCTTCGTCGACCTGTACGTCAACGACCTCACCGCCGACGCCGGCGACCGCGGCCGCCGCGCCGTCGAGCTCTTCCTCCGCCGCGGGGCCGCCCTGGGCCTCTGCCCCGACCCCGGGCCGATCCGCCTGATCACCCCCGGCTGACATGTCCCGGACCCCGGCTCAGGGCCCGTCTGCGGGGGTTTTTTGGGAAAATGAGCGGGTTTTGCCGGCCCAGACGCCCCTCCCGGAAACAAAACCCTTGAGTTCATCGCTCGCCTGCCGCTAATCTAAGGGCAAGGCCGCGAGGTGAATCGTTTCCGCACCGCCCGCCGGGCCGGGTTCGGCACGGCGCGCCCAAGGAACGAGCGGGACCGGCGAGGGATTCTGCCGTATGAGTCAAGCCGCGCCAGCCGAGACCACCCAGAGCTACCTGCCGCCCAGCGTCACGCAGTTCAGCGTCTTCCTCGACAACCGCGTCGGCAAGCTCTTGGAACTCCTCGAGACCTTCGACCAGGACAGCCAGTGCCAGGTCTGCGCCTTCACCGTCCATGAGGCCTCCGACCACGCCGTCGTCCGCCTGATCACCAACGACTCGGAGCGCGCCAAAGACATCCTCAAACGCCACGAGCTGCCCTTCAGCGCCAAGCAACTGCTCGTGATCGAACTGGCCGAGGGGCACACCCTCTCGCGCCTCTGCCTGTGCCTGCTCGGCGCCGAGCTCAACATCCACTTCGCCTACCCCGTGATGCTGCGGCCCAACGGCCGACCCACCATCGCCCTCTCCATCGACGACCTCACCCTCGCCGGCCAGATCCTGCGGCGCAAGGGCTTCCGCCTCTTCGGCGAGTGCGACCTGCCCCGCCCCGCCCTCTGACCCCCCCCTCACCCCCCCCGGCACCCACCCCCGCGCAGGGCCCCGGCCGCCCCAAGCCCCGGGCCCGCGGGACCCC
>JACVCL010000047.1 GCA_016742075.1 Phycisphaerales bacterium | reverse complement strand
GTGGGGGGGGAGGAGGCCGTTCCCGGGTGGGTCGCGGCTTTTTGGCCGCTGGATTTTGCGGATCGGACATTTCGCTTAGGGGATTTCCTTGGACATCGCGCAGAGCGGGGTTAGGTTCGTGAGGCGGGATTCGGGAACGGTTCCGGATTTGGCTGCGGGTGGGGGTGCCGGGGAGAAAGGATCGCCGCGATGCGCTCTTCCGAGGCCGCGTCTGGGGTCGAGACCGCTTCCGCCCGCTCCGAGGGCGTTCGTGGCCCGGCGGGGGTGTCGCGGCGGGAGGTGATCAGCGGGCTGCGGGCGCTGCGAGGTGTTCGGCGGTCGCTGGCGGGCTTCGCGGCGGCGGCCGGGGGCGTGGCGGGGGTGTTGGGCGCGGCGAGGCCGGCGCGGGCGGGCGAGTCGTCGGCGGATGTGGACCCTTCGTCGCTGCTGGTGAAGCTGGTGGGGCGGATCTCCTTCGGGGTCAATGACTACGAGCTGAACCTGGCGAACACGCTGGGATACCAGGGGTATCTCGACTATCACCTGAACCCCTCGGCGATCACCGAGGACCCGGCGCTGGTCACCAAGCTCAGCGCGCTGGCCACGCTGAACCTGACGGGGCAGCAGCTCTACGACAGCACGGTGGTGCCGAACTCGGGCCAGATCGTGACCGACCTGTACGAGGCGACGATCCAGCGGGCGATCTTCAGCCGCCGGCAGCTGTACGAGAAGATGGTCGAGTTCTGGAGCGATCACTTCTCGATCGACATCACGCTCGAGAACGAGACGTACCTCAAGACGCTGGACGACCGGCTGGTGATCCGGGCGCTGGCGATGACGTCGTTCCCGCAGCTGCTGAACGCCTCGGCCCGCAGCCCGGCGATGCTGTACTACCTGAACAACGACCTCTCGCGGTTCAACAGCATCAACGAGAACTACGCGCGGGAAGTGCTCGAGCTGCACTCGATGGGGGTCGACAGCGGCTACACCCAGGCCGACGTGATCGCGGTGGCGCGCTGCCTGACGGGCTGGACGTGGTACACGGGCTCGTACAACGACACGTCGGTGGGCGGCACGGGCACCACGCTGCGGGGCACGTTCCGCTACCTGGCGTCGAACCACGACCCCAACAGCAAGACGCTTTCGCCGGTGTTCAACCTGTCGGGCTCGACGCCGGTGACGATCCCCGCGCGCTCGCAGGCGCAGGGGCAGCAGGATTTCATCGACGTGCTGAACATCATCTCGGCGCACCCGGCGACGGCCCTGTTCATCGCCACCAAGCTGTGCCGGCGGTTCCTGGGCGAGGACGTGCCGCAGCAGACGATCAACGCGGTGCGCGACACCTACCTGAACCCGGCCAACCCGCAGGGCATCGGCGACATCACGGCGATGCTGCGGGTGATTCTGGCGCCCAACCGCGTGGCCGACGCCACGCCGCGGCTCAAGCGGCCGTTCCACCTCTTCGCCTCGGCGTGCCGGGCGCTGAACCTGGCGGTGTCGAACACCACCGGCTACCGCACGCGGCTGAACCAGGCCGGGCACCTGCCGTTCAACTGGTCGCCGCCCGACGGGTACCCCGACACCACGCAGTACTGGTCGGGGAACGTGCTGGCCCGGTGGAACTTCTGTGCCTCGTCGCCGACGGCGGGCATCAGCGGCGTGACGTTCGACTCGACCACGTTCTTCGCCGGCACCACCACGAACGACCAGATCGTCGACCGCATCGACCAGAAACTGTTCCAGGGCAACATGGCCCCGGCGGAGAAGGCCCGCGTGCGGGCGTATCTGCCGGCGACGACGCTGGCGAGCAGCACGCAGCGCAACGAGGCCGTGGGGTTGGCCCTGGGCAGCCCGGGCTTCCAGACGTACTGACGCACCCCGGCCCCCCCGTCCCCCCCGGGGGGCGCCCCCCGCCGTCCGCCCCGACCGATCCGACGCCGAAGGAGCGTTCCATGAGCGAGCATGCCTGCGCCTGCCCGGAATACCAGATGCTCTCCCGCCGCGGGTTCCTGCAGTACACGGGGGCGTCGGCGGCTTCGGCCGCGGTGCTCGCTTCGGCGCCGGCGTGGCTGCCGAAGGTGGCGTACGCGCGCGACTATCGCTCGGCGGCGCAGGACGTGATCGTGCAGATCTACCTGCGGGGCGGCGTCGACGGGCTGTCGATGGTGGTGCCGTACAACGAGACCAACTACGCGAACGCGCGGCCGACGCTGAAGGTGACGCCGCCGGGCGGCGCGGGCGTCGCGGCGATCGATCTCGGGCAGGGCCACACCGCGGCCAGCCCCACAGCGCCCGGGGGCGTGGTGGCGTTCGGCCTGCACCCGTCGCTGGCGCCCCTGAAGCTGGCGTACGACAACGGGCACCTGCTGATCGTGCAGGCCACGGGCCTCACGAGCACCAACAAGAGCCACTTCGACGCGCAGAAGTTCATGGAGATCGGCCAGATGAACGCCCAGCTGCTGTTCAGCGGCTGGCTGGGCCGGCACCTGGCCGACCCCGACACGCTGCCGCTGGTGCCCAACCCGACGCTGCGGGCGGTGGGCGTGGCCGACGGGCTGCCGCGCACGCTGGTCGGCGCGCCGCGGAGCCTGCCGATCCCCGACCTGGGCTACGGCACGGGCACGCCGCCGGCGCTCTCCAACTTCTCAAACTACGGCCTTTCGGGCTCGTCGACCACGCGCTCGGCCCGAACGACCGCGCTGGGCGACATGTACAACGGCACGACCGACCCGCTGAAGTCGGCGGCGCAGAACACCATCGCGACGATCCAGATGCTCAACAGCATCGGCAACGCCCCGGGCGGCTACGCCCCGGCCAACGGCGTGGTGTACCCGACCACCACGCTGGGCAACTCGATGAAGTCGGCGGCGGCGCTCATCAACGCGCAGGTGGGCGTCGAGGCGGTGGCCATCGACTACGGTACGTGGGACACGCACCTGAACCAGGGCCTGGCCGACGGATCGGGCATCGTCACCGGCTCGAGCATGGCCACGTCGATGGCCACGCTGGCCAACGCGGTCGACGCGTTCTACCGCGACCTGATCCTGGGCCGCGGCCGCTCGGTGACGGTGGTCATTCTCTCGGAGTTCGGCCGGCGCATCGGCGAGAACGGCACCTTCGGCACCGACCACGGCTACGGGAACGTGATGTTCGCGCTGGGGCCGCAGATCCTGGGCCGGCGCGTGCTGACGAGCTGGCCGGGCATCTCGGGCGCCCAGCCCGCGACGAACCAGGACCTGGGCATCACCATCGATTACCGCGACATTCTGGCCGAGATCGTCGCCCGCCGGCTGGGCAACACCAACCTGGCCAACGTGTTCCCCGGCTTCACGCCCACGTTCCGCAACGTCTGCAACCCCTGAGACGCGGCCGCAGCCCGCCGGCGTGCCCGCACCGTTTGCCCCGACACCCACGACGATCGCCGCCTCGAACCTCCGGAGATTCGCCATGACCACTCGCCCCGCCCTGTTCCGCCGATCCGCCGCCGCGCTGCTGGTGCTCGCGCCCGCCCCGTGGGCGGCGGGCGGCCCGCCGATCTATTCGAACGCGGGTCCGAACGTGGCCGAGCCCGGGCTGGCGACGGGGGCGGTGTCGCAGTCCGGCGTGGCGGCCCCGGCGGGTTCGCTGTGGTCGGAGGTGGCCCGTGCCGCGGCGGCGAGCGAGTGCAACGTGCTGGCGGGCCTGGCGTGCCACCCCAGCGGCGGCACGGGCGGCTACCGCCTGGCCGAGTCGTTCACGGTGCCGGCGAACTTCACGTGGCGGATCGACTCGGTGCGGCTGTTCGCGTACGACCCCGGCGCCGCGGCGTCGGCGTCGCCCTTTGCGTCGGTGAACCTGCGGATCTGGTCGGGCCGCCCGGGCGATGCGGGCTCGTCGGTGGTGTTCGGCGACACCGCGACCAACCGGCTGATCGGCGCGACGAACACGAACATCCTGCGCATCTTCAACTCGGCGATCGCCCCGGCCCCGCCTGCGCCCGACGGCAGCAAGATCGTCTGGCAGGTCGAGGCCTCGGCGGGGGCCACGGTGCTGAACCCCGGCACCTACTGGCTCGACTGGCAGATCGCGCCCGTCGGCGCTGCCGACGACGCGTTCACCCCGGGCGTCACGGTGCCGGGCTCGCGCACGCTGGCGGGATGGGGCAGCCGGCAGCTCAAGCCCAGCGTCAACGGCGGGTCCGGCGGCTGGGCCGACGTCATCGACCCGGGCAAGCCCGCCCAGGCGGCCGACGTGGCGCTGAACCTGCCGTTCATCCTGATGGGGGCCATCACCCCGGTGTGCCCGGCCGATGTCGACGGCAATCGGAGCGTCGGGGCCAACGACCTGTCTCTGCTGCTGGTCGGTTTCGGGCTCTCGCCGGGTCAGAGCGGCTACGACCCGCGGGCCGACCTGGACAACAACGGCTCGATCGGGGCCAACGACCTGTCGCTGCTGCTGGTGGCCTTCGGCACCTCCTGCCCGTAAGGCCCCCCGCGGCCCCGGGCCGATGCTCCACTGCCCGGACCAATAATTCACGGAACCTTCGGAACGGCACCCTCGGATAGTGGCTCACGGGGCCCCAGGGCACCGGAATGGGGAGCCTGTGGTGTCATTCATCCGAGGGACTGTGGCATGAAGATTCTCAACGATCGCTCGGCCGCGGGCCTGACGCTGGTCGAGGTGGTGGTGCTGGTGGTGGTGCTGAGCCTCGCGGCCGCGTTGGCGACGCCGGCGCTGGGGCAGGCGCGGCGTGCGGCGATGAACGCCCAGTGCCAGAACAACCTCGGGGCGCAGGCGAAGGGTTTCGGGAACTACGCCGCGGCGAACCGGAGCGAGTTGCCGAACGCGCCGGTGTCGCCGGGCGGGGCGGGAATTGATGCGATCTACGGGCCGAGGTGGCAAACGCAGCGGTACTTCGCCAGCCGGACACTGCCTCTCGCGGCGTTCGACTTGCCGAACCCGGGGGTCATTACGCTGCAGAATCCGGCGAATGAAATTGCACTGAATTCGACCGCCTGGTACACAATTGAGGGGCCATCCGGCTACTTCATGTGGCTTGCGCCGTACATGGACGAGATCACGCAGCCGAAGTCAAAGATCGCGGCATTGTCGGACGTGTTCCTGTCGCCGGACGATGCGGGCACGTTGGCGAACTGGGCGACCATCCGAAATGGGTTACTGAATGGCTCTTCGAACCCACCTATGCTCCGAAACACATGGCCAAGTCCTTATAGCGGCCAATTCGCTAATTTCGCTCGCCTCGGGTCGTACCGGTACACCGCCTGTGCCATGATGGATTATACTATATTCCTTAAAACATTCAGCCCTAGCATCTTAAGCCTTCGAGTCAACGCTACGAACTTCGACTCGGTCGTGCGTCGCAACACAGTGGCGAACATCCGTGTCCCCTCCGGCAAAGTGCTGCTCTGGCAGTACTTCGCCCTGTGCAACCCCGAACTGACCATGTGGTTCCAGCCCGGCGCTCAGACACCTGTGATGCTCGGGGACGGCAGCGTGCGAACGGTGGTGCCGTTCGTCGATGGGCTGCTGGCGAACTCGGCTGGGCCTGATTACACAGGGCCGATGTTCGGTGTGTATTTCACGGAGCAGGTATCTGTGATATACCCATGCCCGTTCTTCACGACGTGGGGCGGCCTTCGGGGCCGCGACCTGGCGTCGCCCGGCCCGGCGCCGGTGTTCGACCCCGCGGCCGCGTGGGCAATCCCGGATCAGGACTGACCTGTGGCCCGTGCGGGTGGTTGTTCGTCAACCGAGGAGCTTGGCCATGAAGACGCTGTCGGATCGCTCTTCCGCGGGCCTGACACTGGTCGAGGTGGTGGTGCTGGTGGTGGTGCTGAGCCTCGCGGCCGCGTTGGCGATGCCGGCGCTGGGGCAGGCGCGGCGTGCGGCGATGAACGCCCAGTGCCAGAACAACCTCGGGGCGCAGGCGAAGGGTTTCGGGAACTACGCCGCGGCGAACCGGAGCGAGTTGCCGAACGCGCCGGTGTCGCCGGGAGGGGCGGGGATTGATGCGATCTACGGGCCGAAGTGGCAGACGCAGTACTACTTCGCGAGCCGGGCGCTGCCGCTGGCGGCGTTCGACTTTCCGAATCCGGGCATCATCACGATGCAGAACCCGGCGAATAACAACGCGCTGAATTCGGTAACGTGGAACAGCATGGAGGGCCCTGGTGGGTACTTCATGTGGCTCGTGCCGTACATGGATGAGATCACGCAGCCCAAGTCGAAAGTCGCGGCGCTGTCGGATGTGTTCCTTGCGCCGAGTGATGCGTCCGGGCTGGCGAACTGGGCGGCGATCCGCAAGGGGTTGCTCAACGGCTCGGCCTATCCGCCGATCCGACGAAACGAGTGGCCGTCGCCGTACGCGGGCCAGTTCGGGGCCTTCGCCCGCCTCGGTTCGTACCGGTTCGCTTCGTGCGCGATGCTCGACTACCGCCTCTTCCTCCAGGATTCCCCCACGACAGTCTTCAACGTGCGTATCAGGCCATCGAACTTCAGCTCGGTCGTCCGCCGCAACACGCTGGCGAACATCCGTGTTCCCTCCGGCAAGGTGCTGCTCTGGCAGTGGTTCACCAGCTGCACACCCGATGTGAGCCACTGGTTCGAGCCCAACGCCCTAACTCCGGTCATGCTGGGCGACGGAAGCGTGCGCACGATCGTGCCGTTCTTGGATGGCCTCCCCGGCAAGCCGGAGGGTCCCGATTTCACGGGGCCGATACTCAGTGCATCGTTCATCGCCCAAGGCGGGACGGTCCACTACCCGCTTCACTTCTTCGCCACATGGGGCGGCCTGCAGGGCCGCGACCTGGCGTCGCCCGGCCCGGCGCCTGTCTTCGACCCCGCCGCGGCGTGGGCGACGCCGGAGCAGGACTGAGGGCTTCGCTGCCGAGTTGGGCCGCGACCCGGTGTGGGTTGTGGGCGGGGTGGGGGCGGGGGTCAGGCGCGGCGGATGAGGGCCTGGCGTTCCTCGGCCGTCAGGTTGGCGCCCGCGTCGCGGAGCCAGCGGCGGGCGTCGGTGGCGTAGCCGGCGGTGGGCTTGAGCTCGGCGACGCGACCGCCCCAGTAGCGGTTGAAGCGGGCCATGGCGAGTTCGCGGATGAGCTTGGCGGTCATCGAGGCCAGGGCCACGGGCAGGTGTCGCTGCTCGGCCTCGACCTCGAACGAGATGCGCATGAGGCGGGCCTCGTCGCCCGGGCCGGGGCCGGGGCCGGCCTCGCGGCGGATCTCGTAGACGCTGCGCTCGTCGGTCTCGCCCAGCACGCGCACGCCGGCGCCGGGGAAGATCTCGGCGAGGAGCGGGCCGTAGGCGGTGCGGCCGCCCTGCCGGTCGACCACCACGCGGGGCGCGTGGTGGCCGGGTCCTTCGACGCAGGCGCGGCCCCGCCACACGCGGGCGAGCATGGCCGCGACGAGCTCGAAACTCACGCGGGCTTTGCCGGGCACCTCGGCGAGGCGGGCGTTGAACGCGCTCTCGTCGAGGGCGAGGCAGCGCAGGTCGAGCGGGCGCACGGCCGCGGCGTCGCAGGCGGCGGCGACGCGCGAGGCCAGCAGCCGCACGTGGTCGGCGGTGGTGCTGGCGGGCAGCGGGAGGGGATCGCCGGCGTACCAGGGGCGGTGGTCGAGGGCCACGCCCAGTCGGCGGAAGAGCGCGGCGTCGTCGGGGATCGGGGCGGCATCTTCGGGCGGAAGGAAGGCGAGCACGCCGCGCTCGAGGTGCGTGAGCGGGTGGCGGCTCTTGGTGTCGTTGGCGAGTTTGAGGCGCTTGGAGTCGTTGACGAGCACGGCGGGGGGGGCGTGCCGGCGCAGGTCGGCGGGGTCGCGGCCGACGGCGGCGCGGAGCAGGGCCCACAGGTCGGGCGGCCCGGCGGCGGGGGCCGGGGACCACGCGCCGACTTCGAAGACCGCCAGCCCCACGCACAGGGGGCCGAGGGTGGGGCCGTAGCCCGCCTCATCGATCCCGGCGTAGATCAGCGGCGCGGGGTGGTCCTGCACGGGAGAGCCTCGCGGCGGCGGCCCGGGGGCGCAGAGAAAAGCATCGGCTTGGGACCGATGCTTGGCGTGCGCCGGAGGTTGCCGGAAGGGGTCAGTTGGCGGGCTTGCGGATGCGCGTGCCCATTTCGGAGCTGCCGTCGGAAGCCTGCCGCACGGTGCCGCCGGTGGAGCCCGTGGCGCCGGTCTGGGCGGTGTTGTCGGCGCCCTTGGGGCGCGACGGGCCGAAGAGGCCGAAGTTCCACGCCACCACCGCGCCCGCGACCGCCAGGCACAGCACGGCGATGATGACCTTGATCGCGTTCTGCTTGTCCATTCGAGGCCCTTTCATGCCGGCCGGGGAGGAGTGGCCGGGACAGAGACGATTGTACGCACAATCCGATGGTGCTTCATGCCGGCCGGGGGGCTCGGGGCGTTCGCACCCGGGCGGTGCGGCTTAGAGGTCGCGGCCCTTGATGCCGCCCCAGGTGAGGAAGAAGTCGCAGGGGTAGACGACGCCCTGGCCGACGTCGGAGAAGTAGACGCCGACGCACGGGCCGGCGTTCTGTTCGGAGTTGCCGCGGCGGACGCCGCCGGAGACGGTGCCGAGGCCCTCGGCGAAGGGGCTGACGGCCCTGGCGCTGCCGTCGGCCATGCTGACGGGGATGGTGACGCCGGGCTCGAACCAGGCGTCGCGCTCGGGGTTGTGCCAGGCGTAGTACATGTAGAAGAGGACCTTGTTGGAGGGGAAGTCGACGGCGGAGACGGCGTTGCGACGGGCGACGGTCCAGAAGTTGGAGTTGGTGAGGGTGAGATTGAGGGGGGCGCTGCCGCGGCTGCTGATCTTGTAGTCGAACATCGCGGCGGTGACGTAGCGGTAGCTGCCGTTGCGGGCGAAGGTGCCGAAGGGGCCGGCGTAGGGGCTGGGCCAGGTGCCCCTGGCGATGGGCGGGTTGGCCGAGCCGGCTCGGAGGCCGGCCCTGATGGTCGTCCAGTTGCTGCGGGCGCCGGTGTCGGAGGGTGAGAGGAACACATCGGCCATGGCCTGGGCGCCTTGGCCGTCGCCCATGTACTCGGACATCATGATCCAGTAGCCGCCGTGCGCTTCGAGGGTGTTCCAGTTGGTCATGTTGAGGGTCGTCACGTTGCCGGGGTTGCGCATCGTGATGACGCCGGGGTTGGGGAAGTCGAAGCCGTTGAGGGGCAGGGCTCGGCTGGCGAAGTAGTACTGGGTCTGGCCGCGGGTGCCGTAGATGGCATCGATGCCGGTGCCGCCGGGCGACTTGGGGGCGTTGGGCAGGGTGTCGCCGTTGCTGCTGGCGTAGTTCAGCACGCCCTTGCCATGCTGGCCCATGTTGTTGGTGCAGAGCGAGATTCGAGCCTGCCGGCGCACCTGGCCGACGGCGGGGAGCAGGATCGAGATCAGCAGGGCGATGATGCTGACCACGACCAGGAGCTCGATGAGCGTGAAACCCGACGAACGACGGGAACTCCGCATGCGCTGTCTTCCTCTCTGTCCGCCGCGGGCATCCGGCGGCGGACGGTGATGGGTCTGGCCCCTCGGAACAGACGGTGGCGCGAATCGGTGGGCGGCCGGCGATGGGCCGACGGCGGCCGGGCGAAGCAGCATGAGGCTGCGGCGTAAAACAAACCGGGCGTCGCCGGGCCGCGTGATGCGGCGCGGCGACACCCGGTGATCGGGGGACTCAGTGGATCAGAGGTCGCGGCCCTTGATGCCGCCCCAGGTGAGGAAGAAGTCGCAGGGGTAGACGACGCTCTGGCCGAAGTCGGTGAAGTAGACGCCGAGCATCGGGCCGGAGTTCTGGGCCGCGTTGCCGCGGCGGACGCCGCCGGAGACGGTGCCCAGGCCATCGGCGAAGGGGCTGACGGCCTTGGCGCTGCCGTCGGCCATGCTGACGGGGATCGAGACGCCGGGCTCGAACCAGGCGTCGCGCTCGGGGTTGTGCCAGGCGTAGTACATGTAGAAGAGGACCTTGTTGGAGGGGAAGTCGACGGCGGAAACGGGGTTGCGCCGGATGACGTTCCAGAAGCTGGCGTTGGCGCCGGTGGAGCGGAGGACGAGGTTCCACGGCGGGGTGCTGAAGCTGCCCTGGGTGCAGGCCTTGTAGTCGATCATGGCGGCGGTGACGTAGCGGTAGCTGCCGTTGCGGGCGAAGGTGCCGAAGGGGCCGGCGTAGGGGCTGGGCCAGACGCCGCGGGAAATCGGGGGATTGGCCGAGCCGTTGCGGAGGCCGGCCTTGATGACGTTCCAGTTGTTGCGGCCGCCGGTGTCGGAGGGTGAGAGGAACACATCGGCCATGGCCTGGGCGCCCTGACCGTCGCCCATGTACTCGGACATCATGATCCAGTAGCCGCCGTGGGCTTCGAGGGTGTTCCAGTTCGTCATGTTGAGCGTGGTGTCGTTGCCGACATTCTGCATCGTGATGACGCCGGGGTTGGGGAAGTCGAAGCCGTTGAGGGGGAGGGCGCGGCTGGCGAAGTAGGCCTGGGTGAGGCCGCGCGTACCGTAGATGGGATCGATGCCGGTGCCGCCCGGCGACTTGGGCGCGTTCGGCAGCGTGTCGCCGTTGCTGCTGGCGTAGTTCAGCACGCCCTTGCCGTGCTGGCCCATGTTGTTGGTGCAGAGCGAGATTCGAGCCTGCCGGCGCACCTGGCCGACGGCGGGGAGCAGGATCGAGATCAGCAGGGCGATGATGCTGACCACGACCAGAAGCTCGATGAGCGTGAATCCGGACGTCCGACGAGAATTCTGCATACCCTGTCTTCCTTTCTGACCGCGGTAGACCCTTTGCCGCGGACCCTTTCCGGTTCGCACGGGAGGCTCGGGGGTTCCGTAAAGGTATCGCAAAGCCTCCACGGAACGAAGGGAAGACATGGGGGTTTTCCCGAATTACGCGGCATCGGCGTGGATTGGATGCCCTCTTCGGGTGATGATCGGATGTTGATCGGATTGTGTTTGGGTGCTGGGAGTTCCGCTGCGGGTATGGGAGGGGGCTTCTGGGGACGCGAGCGGTGTGGTGATCTCGGCGACTCGGGTGCCCTCGGGGCCGAGATCGTGTTCTGCAAGCGCGCCGGGCCGCGGTGAGCGGCCCGGCGCGACGCCCGATGATCGGGGGAATCAGCGGATCAGAGGTCGCGGCCCTTGATGCCGCCCCAAGTGAGGAAGAAGTCGCAGGGGTAGCTGACGCTCTCGCCGAAGTCGGTGAAGAACACGCCGAGCATGGGGCCGGCGTTCTGGGCTGAGTTGCCGGTGCGGACGCCGCCGGAGACGGTGCCCAGGCCATCGGCGAAGGGGCTGACGGACTTGGCGCTGCCGTCGGCCATGCTGACGGGGATGGTGACGCCGGGCTCGAACCAGGCGTCGCGCTCGGGGTTGTGCCAGGCGTAGTACATGTAGAAGAGGACCTTGTTGGAGGGGAAGTCGACGGCGGAAACGGGGTTCCGCCGGATGACGTTCCAGAAGCTGGCGTTGTTGCCGGTGGAGCGGAGGACGAGGTTCCACGGCGGGGTGCTGAAGCCGCCCTGGGTGCAGGTCTTGTAGTCGATCATGGCGGCGGTGACGTAGCGGTAGCTGCCGTTGCGGGCGAAGGTGCCGAAGGGGCCGGCATAGGGGCTGGGCCAGACGCCGCGGGAAATCGGGGGATTGGCCGAGCCGTTGCGGAGGCCGGCCTTGATGGTGTTCCAGTTGTTACGGCCGCCGGTGTCGGAGGGTGAGAGGAACACATCGGCCATGGCCTGGGCGCCCTGGCCGTCGCCCATGTACTCGGACATCAGGATCCAGTAGGCGCTATGGGCCTCGAGACTGTTCCAGTTGGTCATGTTGAGCGTGGTTGAGGTGCCGACGTTCTGCATCGTGATGACGCCGGGGTTGGGGAAGTCGAAGCCGTTGAGGGGGAGGGCCCGGCTGGCGAAGTAGGCCTGGGTGAGGCCTCGGGCGCCGTAGATGGGATCGATGCCGGTGCCGCCGGGCGATCGGGGGGCGTTGGGCAGCGTGTCGCCGTTGCTGGTGGAGTAGTTCAGCACGCCCTTGCCGTGCTGGCCCATGTTGTTGGTGCAGAGGGTGATTCGGGCCTGCCGGCGCACCTGGCCGACGGCGGGGAGCAGGATCGAGATCAGCAGGGCGATGATGCTGACCACGACCAGGAGCTCGATGAGCGTGAAACCGGAGGTCCGACGGGGAGTGTGCATGCCGAGTTGTCCTTTCTGTTGACCGCGGCCGACTCTGATTCGCGGGCCATGTCCGGTTCGCACGCGAGACCTGAAGGTTCCGTGGAGCAGATGCAAAGATTCCGCACAACGAAAGAATGGCACTGGGGTTTGTCCCGGATTGTGAGATGTCGTCTGTCGGATGCCCGACCCGGCGCGGGGCGATGGGTTCATGTGGGCTTGCGGAATGCGCGCTCATCGGCCCTGAGCACGCTGTTCTGGGCGCTGGCCGCGCGGCCGGAGTTGGGAGCGGCCGGTGCGGCGGCGCCGGCGTGCGGCTGCGCGGCGGGTGTGTCGCGGCCGGGCGGCGCGGAGAAGAAGCCCATGGAGTAGGCGGAGATGACGGCCGCGAGCACGAGGGCAGCGGCGGCGACGGCGAGCTTGGCCTTGTTCGAGGTGTTCATGCGGGGCTCTTGGGGTTCGTGAGGGGGCGGGCGGCGGGGGTCAGATGTCGCGGCCGCGGATGCCGCCGAAAGTCATGAAGAAGTGGCCGGGGTAGGTGATGCTGGAGTAGCGGGTGAAGAGGATGCTGAGGAGTGGTCCGGAGTTCTGGGCGGGGACGGGCTTGAGGCCGTCGGCGAAGGGCTGGACGGCGCGGGCGCTGCCGTCGGCGAGGGAGATGGGGATGGTGGCGCCGGGCTCGAACCAGGCTTCGCGCTCGGTGTCGTGCCAGGCGTTCCACATCCAGAACAGAGCCTTGTTGGAGGGGTAGTCGACGGCGGAGACGGGGTTGCGTCGGATCCAGCGCTGGAAGCCGGAGGTGACGCCCGAACCCCATCGGAGGTTCGACGGATCGGGCCCGAGGAGCTGGCCCTGGGCGTTGGTGGTGTAGAGCCTTGCGTCGGTCATGGCGCAGGTGACGTAGCGGTAGCTGCCGAGCTGCATGGCGGGGCCGAAGGCTGCGCTGTAGGGCGAGGGCCAGACGCCCCGGGAGATCGGCGGGCTGCTGCTGCCCTGGCGCAGTCCCTGCTTGAGGCCGGCCCAGTTGGTGCGGGTGCTGACGGCGCTGGGGGAGATGAAGACGTCGGCGAGGGCCTGGCTGCCCTGGCCGTCGGTCATGTACTCGCTGAGGAAGATCCAATAGCCGTTCCAGGCCTCGAGATTGGCCCAGCTGGAAGCGTTGAGGATGTTCACGTCGCCGGGGGACGACATGGTGAGCACGCCGGGGCTGGGGAACTCGAAGCCGTTGAGCGGCAGGGTTCGGCTGGCGAAGTACGCCTGCGTGGAGCCGCGGGGCCCGTAGACGGTGTCGATGGCGCTGCCGCCGGGCGAGCGGGGGGCGTTGGGGAGGGTGTCCTGGTTGCTGGCGGCGTAATTCAGGACGCCCTTGCCGTGCTGGCCCATGTTGTTGGTGCAGAGGGCGATGCGGGCGCTGCGTCGGACGGCGCCGACGGCGGGCAGGAGGATCGAGATGAGCAGCGCGACGATGCTGACCACGACGAGCAGCTCGATGAGCGTGAAGCCCCGGGCGGCGCGGCGGGCCGGTTCGTGGTGCGTCGGACGGTGCATGAGGAACTCCCTTCGATGCCCGCGGAAGACCAACCCGTGTGGTCCGGCCGTCGGCCGTGCGCCGTGAGCGCGGCCGGCGGTTCGTCAACCGGGTTCGTCCGGTGGGAGACGCGGCAGTTTCGTGGTTCTGTCGGGCGGAGCGCCGGAACAGAGACAAACCCCGGCGCGGCGCGGGGGGGAGCGCCGGGAGTTTCGCCGGGGTGCTCGGGAAAGTGCCGGAGTGGGAGCGTGCTACAGGTCGCGGCCGCGGATGCCGCCGACGGTGGTCATGAAGAAGCCCGGGTATCGGCCGGCGTCGTCGCCCTTGAGTGCGGGGTACTCGAACATGGGGCCGGCGCTCTGGGCGCGGAGCGGGTCGCCGTCGGGGACGAACTTGAGCGCGTCCTTGTAGGGGGTGAGCGAACGGGAGCTGCCGTCGGCGGCGGCGACGGGGACGGAGACGCCGGGCTCGAACCATGCGCGGTCGCCGCCGGAGTCGTGCACGGCGTAGAAGAGCCAGAAGAGGGCTTTGCTGCTGGGGAAATCGACGGCGGAGACGCGGTTGCGGCGGACGTTGGAGCGGAAGGCGTCGTTCTGGCCGGCGGACCACTTGACGGCCGGTCCGTTGGCGACAAGGGGGCGGCCGGACGAGTCGTGGGCGTAGAGGCGCGGGTCGGTCATGGCGGTGGGGGCGTAGCGGTAGCTGCCGACGCGGATCTGCTGGCCGGCCTCGGCGAGATTCGGCCATGTGCCGCGGGTGATGGGGGGGACGGTGCTGCCCTGGCGGAGGCCGAGCTTGAGCTGGTTCCAGCTGTCGCGGGTCTCGCGGTCGCTGGGTGAGATGAAGATGTCGGTGAGGGCCTGGGCGCCCTGGCCGTCGCCCATGTACTCGCTGAGGATGATCCAGTAGGCGTTCCAGGCCTGGAGTTTGTCCCAGCGGTCGGCCCGGACGACGTCGGTGAAATCGGCCGGGGAGGTCATGGTGGGGATGCCGGGGTTGGGGAACTCGAAGCCGTTGAGGGGGAGGGCGCGGCTGGCGAAATAGGCCTGGACCTGGCCGCGTGTGCCGTAGACGCCGTCGATGCTCGCGCCGCCGGGCGAGATGGGGGCGTTGGGAAGGGCGTCCTGATTGGCGACGGCGTAGCTGAGCACGCCCTTGCCGTGCTGGCCCATGTTGCTGGTGCAGAGGGTGATGCGGGCCTGTCGGCGGACCGCGCCGACGGAGGGAAGGAGGATGCCGATGAGCAGGGCGATGATGCTGACGACGACGAGAAGCTCAATAAGGGTGAAGCCGCGGACAAGGGCGGCGCGGGCGCTCGTGGGGACGGGCGCGGGGTGACAGCGTGCCCGGGTGTTCTGGCGATCCATGCGCATCTCCGTTGGAGGGTTCGGGATTGGAGCGAGTCGGGTAGGGCTTGTAGAGGAGGCGCGCTAGGCGGAGGTGATTGAGCGGTTCACCGGGCGTGAATTTGCAGAGTCTTCGCGGTTGCGGTGAGGACCGGGGATCTCGCTGGGGGAGGTGGGCGGGTGGGGGGGATTTGGGCCGCGTTGGGTATGTGCCGAGCGTGGTGTATGACGTTGGCGGCGCGGTGGGCGGGTGGACGGCGGAGATGATGCGGGTGATGCCGGGGGCGGAGTTTCATGTCTTTGAGCCGCTGGCGGAGCATCGGGGGGA
>JACVCL010000244.1 GCA_016742075.1 Phycisphaerales bacterium | reverse complement strand
CCCCTACTCCCCGCCCACCTCGCGCACCCCCGCCGGCGCATCGGGCTTCTCCGTCCAATCCTCCGCGAACTTCGGCAGCACCAGGTCCGACCGGCAGGTCTTGCGGTACCCCAGCAGCCGCATCACCTCCAGCACCTCCGTCCACGTCGGGAACGTCTTGTGGTTCGCCTTCTTGTACTCGTCGATCGCCAGCAGGAACAGGAACTGCTCCCGCGTCATCTCCCCCTCTTCCGCCGACTTGGCGAAGTCCGTCCGCCGCCGCCCCGGCCCGCGCCGACGCTCCAGCCCCGTCCCGCCCCGGTCATCGCCCACGTCAAAGCCCAGCTGCCGCGCCTGATCGCCGACCGTCCGCCGGTCCAGGCCCGACCGCCGATCAACCACCTGCCGCAACGCCTCACCCCCGGAACCCCCGGAACCCCCGGAACCGCCCGTGCCCCCGGCGCCCCCGGCCCCCGCGCCGGGCTAGCCCAGCGGACCACCGAACCGACCCATCCAACCTCCGGCTCGCTCGTCCATGGCCCGGCCTCCGTTCCCCCGATCCGCCCGCCGCGCCGGAACGGCACCCCCTCACCCCGGGGCCGGCGCCGATCCACTATCGGCCCGGCCCCCGCGCCGGATCACAGATCCTCGTCGTCCTCGTCCTCATCGTCGTCGAAGAACTCATCGTCCTCGTCGCCCTCGCCCTCCTCCTCGAACTCGTCCTCCTCGCCCTCCTCGAACTCCTCCTCGTCATCCCACTCAAAGTCATCGCCGTCGTCGTCCCCCTCCTCCTCTTCGTCTTCATCTTCAAAGCCCAGCACCGCCGGGCCCGAGGGGGTGCCCCACGGCTCGCCGAACCCCAGGCGCTCGCGCCACCCGCCGGCCGGGTTGTCCGTCCGCTCCGTCGCCGGGGCCTCCACCATCGCCACCAGTTCCGCACCAGTCATGGGCCGATCCTCGCGTTGGGGCGCACGCCGCGGAACCCGCGACGCCGCCTGTCTCCGAACCTCGACGAACCACGCGCCGCGGTCGCCTCGGGCCGCGCTGCGCCGCCGCACCCCGGGCTGATTCCCGGCGGCGGCGCGGTAGACTAAGCCCGTCGCCCGCTCTGTCAACTGCCTCACCCGCGGAATTCCGGGCCCGCCTGCAACACCCCGGCGCCCGCCCGTCCCAAACCCTTTCGCAGCGGGCCTTTCTCTCGCCATCACGCCATGACCGATCCACACCCCCGAGACGCCTTCCATCCCGTCCCGGGGCTCATGGCCTGTGTCTTCCCGGGTCTTGGGTATCTCTACAACGGCCGCCTCCGCCGCGCCGCCGCCGTGGCCACCGGCGTCCTGGGCCTCGTCCTCTCCGGCCTGCTCACCGGCGGCATCGACGTCGTCGACCGTCGCGAGGATCGCTGGTGGTTCGTCCTCCAGGCCGGCCTCGGCCCCCTCGCCTTCGCCCTCGACCACTGGCACCAGAACTTCCTCAAGGCCTACGACCCCTCGCTGGCCCGCTTCGTCGGCTCGGTCGTCTTCGCCGACGAACTCGACCGCGCCCAGCCTCGCTCGGCCCAGCCCGGCGAGGCCGGCCGCGCTGCGCTCACCCTCACCGTCAAAGACCGCCGCACCCAGCAGACCTCCCAGCGCACCATCCCCGTCTTCACACCCGCCGAGTCGCCGGACGACCGCCCCCCCAGCACCAAGAGCCTCGCCCGCCTCAACGAGTCGGGCTCGCTCATGGTCGCCCTCGCCGGCATGCTCAACCTCATCGCGATCGTGGACTGCTTCGCCCATCTCCCCCCCAACCTCCCC
>JACVCL010000046.1 GCA_016742075.1 Phycisphaerales bacterium | reverse complement strand
TATGCCACGGCCGGAAACCTCGGTCAACGCGTGCGCGCGATCTGGGGCACGATCGGGCGACCAATTGGCATAGTTCTCATGTCGCGCCATCGCGAGCGATGAGGCGCTGCCGATGACGCCCAGACCCGACCGCAGGAAGAACTCCATCAGCCCGTCCCCGGGGTTGATGTGCAGCCCCGACTCCGCCGCCGCGAACTCGTTGAACGGCTCGGGCCGCGCGCTCCGCACCCGCGCCCCGCCCATCAGGAACGGCGGCGGCGTCGCGTCGTGCTTGCGCGTCGAGCACAGCGTGTAGTGATCCGGCAGCACCAGCAGCCGCCAGCCCGGCGCCCGCGCATCCTCCTCCGGGTCGCCGAACGACCGCAGCCGCGCAAGCACCGGCCCCACCACGTGCTCGTCGATCGCCTCGATCGCCGCCACCTTCGTCTTCCAGTCCCCCTGGTGCGACGCCTCGTCCGGGCTCTCCACGTGGCAGATCACCAGGTCAAAATCGTCCAGCGCCGCCGCCGCCAACCGCCCCTGCGCCGCGTAGTCGTTGTCGTGGTAGCTCGAGATCCCCGGGCACGCCAGCCGCGCCCACCCCGCGTACGCCGCGATCCCCGCCAGCAGGTCCACCGGCGTGATCATGCACCCGCGAACGCCGAACATCTCCTCAAACCGCGGCATGCTCGGCCGCGTCCCCTGCCCCCAGATCCACGCGCTCGACGCCGGCCGCTTGCCCCCCGCGATCCGCGCACGATTCACCGGGTGATTCCCCAGCAGCGCCCGGCTCGCGTCGATCAGCGACACGATCACCGCCGCGTTCAGCCCCGTCGGCAGGTGGTCTCGCCACGGCTGCCCGGGAATCTCGTGCGGCGGACGCGTCTTGAGCGGCCCCTCCCGCGTCACGTCCTTCGCGTACGTCCGCCCCGACGAATCCACCAGGATGTTCCGGTACGACACCCCCGGCGTCAGCGCCAGCCCCTCCGCCAGCGCCGGCTCGCACTCCGCCCAGAACGCCGAAACGTCCGCGCACAGCCGCCGCGACTCCCCGTCGCTGATCGCCCCCGCCGAATGATCCACCATCACCCCGCGACCGTCCGCCGCCGGCTCGGCGCTGGCCCCCCCGAGGTCCGACGTCGTCACCCAGTTCAGACGGAAAATCCAGTCCGCCGGCCCCGGCGACAGCCCCAGCGCCGCCGCCTCCAGCGGCGCACGCCCCGTGTGGTACCGGCCCGCGTCGTAACCCAGCAGCGTCATGCAGCACACGTCGCTGTTGGCGTCGAACGGCGCCGGCGTCGTGTGCACCGTCCCCAGCCGCGCACGCCCCGACATCGCCAGGCCGTCCAGGTGCGGCTTCTCCGCCGCCTGCAGCGGCGTCCGGCCCCCCAGCTCCGCGATCGGCAGGTCCGCGGCCCCGTCCGGGATGACGATCGCGTACTTCATCTCCGCCCGATCTTACGCCCCCGCGCCCGCCGCCCCGTCACGCCCGCGCGCCCCTCCAATACGATGCACCCATGCCCTTCGACCCCGACGCCGCCGCCAAACCCGGATCCGGCATCTTCGGCCTCCCCGAGCCCGAACACGCCGCCGTACACATCATCCCCGTCCCCTGGGACGTCACCACCAGCTACCGCCCCGGCACACGCCGCGGCCCCAGCGCCGTCTTCCGCGCCTCCCAGCAGGTCGACCTCCTCGACCACCAGTACGGACCCGTCTACGAGGCCGGCATCGCCTGGGAAGACCCCGACCCCTGGCTCCTCGATCACGCCCCGCGACTCCGCAACCTCGCCGAACCCCTCATCGCCAAGGGCGGCGCCGAACCCGAAGACGACGACGCCCTCGCCGAAATCGACGCCGGCTGCGCCCGCATGAACGACACCGTCAAGGCCCGCGTCGCCGCGGCACTCAACGCCGGCCGGGTCCCCGGCCTCCTCGGCGGCGACCACTCCACCGCCCTCGGCTCCATCGCCGCCGTCGCCGAGCACCACGCCCGCCACGGCGGCATCGGCGTCCTCCAGATCGACGCCCACATGGACCTCCGCGAAGCCTTCGAGGGCTTCCGCTACTCCCACGCCTCGGTCATGTGGAACGCCCTCTTCCGCGACGGCGGCATCCCCGCCCTCCACAAGCTCGTCCAGGTCGGCATCCGCGACTACGGCCGCGCCGAGGCCGACGCCGCCCGCGCCGCCTCCGGACGCTGCGAGGTCCACTTCGACTTCGACTGGCACCGCGCCCTCTTCCGCGGCGAGACCCTCGCCGCCCTCTGCCGCCGCGCCGTCGCCTCGCTCCCCCAGCGCGTCTACATTTCCTTCGACATCGACGGCCTCGACCCCTCCCTCTGCCCCAGCACCGGCACACCCGTGCCGGGCGGCCTCGCCTTCAACACCGCCTGCCAGCTCATCGAGGAAGTCCGTCTCTCCGGCCGCACCATCGTCGGCTTCGACCTCAACGAGGTCTCCCCGGGCCCCGACGACAGCGACGACGCCGACGACTCCTGGGACGCCATCGTCGGCGCCCGCATCCTCTACAAGCTCTGCGGCGCCGCAACAGCGAAAACCTGACGCCCCAGCCCGGCCCGCCGCGCCGTCACACCTCGAACACCAGCACCTCCGTCCCGTCCTCCGAAGCCGAGAGCGCCAGCGACGCCTCGCCCTCCAGCCCCGCCCCGTCGCCCGCCGACAGCACCCGGCCGTTCACCGACGCCGAGCCCCGCGCCAGCTGAACCCACGCCCGCCGGCCGCCCAGCGGCACCGACGCCGACATCCCGCGATCGAGCACCCCGGCGTGCACCACCGCATCCTGCTCGATCGTCAGGCTCCCCTCCCGCCCGTCGCCCGACGCGATCACCCTCAGCCCGCGCTCGCCCGCCGAACGCACCACCCGCTGCGCGTACGCCGGCGTCGCCCCCGAACGCCGCGGCAGGATCCAGATCTGCAGCAGATGCACCGGCTCATCCGCCGAGGGGTTGTACTCCGCGTGACGGATGCCCGAACCCGCCGTCATCCTCTGGATCTCACCCGGCCCGATCACCCCGCGGTTGCCCAGGCTGTCGCGGTGCTCCAGCCGCCCGCTCAGCACGTACGTCACGATCTCCATATCGCGGTGGCCGTGCATGCCGAACCCCTGACCCGGCGCCACCACGTCCTCGTTGATCACCCGAAGGTGCCCGAACCCGCGCCACGACGGATCGTCGTACCCGCCGAAACTGAACGTGTGACGCGCGTCCAGCCACCCGTGGTCGAAGCGGCCCCGCTCGTCGGACCTGCGGATCGTGATCATGGCGGTCTCCTTGTCCCGGCCCACCCTCTACACAATACTTGTTGAAACAACTATTGTCAAGGCCTTCGCCCGCACCGCCCGCCCGATGCACGAAAAGCCGCCCTTCTCAGCCCTCCCCACCCCCCCCAACCGCCCCCCCAACCGCCCCCAAGCCCCCCGCCGCCCCCGCCCGGGCCCGCACCAGCAACTCGCTCAGGCTCCGCAACTCCCCCCGGCTCAGGTGCCCCAGCTGCGCCCGGTGCAGCGCCAGCACCGGCCCGTCCAGCTTCGCCAGCACGCCCAGCCCCTTCCGCGTGATCGAGATGTGCACCACCCGCCGGTCCTCCTCGCACCGCGCCCGCGCCACCAGCCCCTGCTTCTCCAGCCGGTCGATCAGCCGCGTGATGTCCGGCACCCTCGCGATCAGCCGCTCGGCCACCGCCAGGCACGGCATCTTCTCCCCCTCCCCCCGCAGGATCCGAAGCACGTTGTACGTCGACTCCGACAGACCCTGACTCTTGAACAACGCCTCGAACGCCCCCCCCAGCAGCGACGCCGTCCGCATCACGTTCAGGTACGCCTCCTGCTCCACCGAGTCGAAGGGCGTCTTCTTGCCGATCTCGTGCTGGAGGCCGTGCGCGGGCATGGGCGGAACAAGACCTCCTCGGTCGGGACCCGGGCCCGACAGTCTACCCGCGCCAACAACCATCGTTTCGACAACCAATCCCCCCGCCCCCCACCCCCCCCCCCCCCCACCCCCCCCACCCCCCGCACCCCCCCCCCCCCCCCCCCGCGCCGCCGCCGCCCCACCCCCGGCCCCTGCCCCCCCCCGGCGCGCGCCCCGCCCGCCGGGGGTGTCCAGAACCAGGTCCACCCGGGCCCGCACAGCGGGGTGCGCATCGGCCGGGCACGCCGAGACCCCCGCCCGCTCGATGGCCGGAAGGTCGTTCACGTCATCGCCGATGTAGAGCGTCTCGTCGCCGCTCACCCCCAACCGCTCGCAGAGGGCGGTGAAGCGGGGTCCCTTGTCGCCCGGCCCAAGGTCCAAGACCGGGGCGTTGGGCCGCAGCATCTCGGCCCGCCCCTCGATCGAGCGATACTCGCTCGTCGCGCTCAGCCACCCCACCCGCACCGGACCCGATCGGGCCTTGGCCAGCAGGTGATGGGCCAGCCCGTCGTGGGCAAAAAAATTGCGCGAGATCGTCCCCTCCGAGCAACGCGTGATCACCCCGTCGGTCAGCACACCGTCGACATCGCTGATGATCGCCCGGATCCGGCGGCCCAGCGGCAGTCGCAGGCGGGTGATGCCCGCGCGGCAGGGGTGGTCCGGGGGCAGGCCACCCGCCACGGCGCGCACGAGCTCCAGGGCCTCGGCCCCCTCGGCGGCCAGTCGCTCGATGGGCGTGGTCTGAGCCTCCGCCAGCGTCCGGATCCCGGCACTGATCACGCGGTCAAGGGTCGCGGGGGCGCAGAAGGGCCGTCGGGCGTCGGCGGTGAGGAGCCGGGTTTCGTCGCCGGGCGCGGCGGGGGCGACGCCGTGGCGCTCCGCGGCGAGGGCCAGCCGCTCGTCGTCGGTGAGGATGGAGCACGCGACACCCGCGGACCGGGCGGTGTTCACCAGCCACAGGCCCAGCGGAACGCCCAGCACCGGGGCTTGCCCCAGCGGGCCCATGCCCCGGGCCACGATCACCATCCGCCTTCCGGCCACGACGCCGCCTTTCTTGCCCGACGGGGCGGCCGAGAGGCGGGGAAGCCTTCAGACCACCCCCCGCACGGCCCGATAAACACGCCGATGCACTGCTCGGTCATCTTCCCAACCCGCGGCCGGCCCGCCAAGTTGGCCGTGTGCCTCTCGCACCTGGCCCGGCAGTCGATGGCCCGGCACCGCTTCGAGGTTCTGGTGGGCATCGACGGCCCGGACGACGAGTCCGAGCGGCTCGCCGGCCGCTTGGGGGCCGAACTGGGCCTGCAGCTGACGGTCGTGCCGCTGCCCCGCCTGGGCATCGCGGGGGTGAAGAACGAGCTGCTCCGACGCGCCCGCGG
Source organism: Phycisphaerales bacterium (assembly GCA_016742075.1). Lineage (GTDB taxonomy): Bacteria > Planctomycetota > Phycisphaerae > Phycisphaerales > UBA1924 > JACVCL01. The sequence continues at coordinate 10,341 of JACVCL010000046.1, read as the reverse complement.
CACCTACACCGTCTCGATCAACGACGACGTGCTCCCCCACCCCGCGTTCCTCGACGCACACCTGGCCGCGCAGCGCGAGGCGTACGAGCACCTGGGCCGCCACGCGATGATCCTCGGCGAGTCGGCCTTCCTGGCGCACCACGACGACTCGGCCTTCGACGCGCTGGTGCGGCGAACGTCGATGATCTTCTTCTACGACCGAATGATCGCCTCGCCCCACGCCGCCGACCCCTGGCACGACTGGGGCTTCCGGCACGCGTGGAACCTCAACCTGAGCCTGCCCACCAGCGCCGCCGTCGACGCGGGGGGCTTCTCAGTCTTCCCCTGCCCCTACGGCTACGAAGACCTTGAACTGGCCTTCCGCCTGCGCGAGAGCGCGTCGATGCCGGTGCTGTGGCGGCGCGACGCCCTGGCGCCCCACGACCACCGCTACTCCCCCGAGGGCTACCTCGATCGCGAGCTGAAGCTGGGCTACGCGGCCCTGGGCTTCGCCCGCACCGCCCCCGCCTGCGCCCTGGCCACCTTCCGGCGCGACATCGCCTCGGGCGAGGAACGGGCCGAGTGCCGCCGGTTCCTGACCGATCACGCAGCCGAGGCCCGCGCTCGCCTGCCTGAGTTCCTCGCCCTGACCCTGCGCCCCGCGCACTCCGCCGAGCCCGAGGCCGCCCTCCGCGAGATCTACGAGCGCCACCTGCCGCTCAAGCGATGGGTATGGCGGGCCGGGCTGCTCGCGGCCTTCGAGGGCGTGCCCTTCGAGTCTCTCGACATCTCGGCCCTGCTTCCGGCCCCGGGCTCGCCGATGAGGTCGGCCGCGTGAGCACCGCCGCTGTTCAGCCCGCCCCCTCGCCCGCCGCCGCGGCCGCGCACCACTACCGCCACACCGCCGAGTGGCTGCGCGACCGCCTGGTCGATCGCTGCGCGCAGGAGTGCGCCGCCCGCGGCTTCCGCCGCATCGCCCTCTACGGCGCCGGCCTGCACACGCGGGCCTTCGCCCGCCAGCCGTGGGCCTACCGCGGTGTGCGGGTGTGCGCGATCCTCGACGACTTCTCGATGGCGCCCCACATCGCCGGTGTCCCGGTCTGCCGGCCCGATGCGCTCGGCGAGGCCGTCGACGCCGTGGTGATCTCGTCCGACAGCCACGAGGCCGCCCTCTTCACCCGGGCCCAGGCTCACTTCGCCCCCCGGGGCGTGCCCGTGCTGCGCATTTACGGCGATGCCCCCGAGCGTCTCCCGCCCGAGCAGACCGCCGAGCGTTTGGTGGCCGAACACGGCCTCTCGCCCGACGACGCCGCGTGGCTCGCCGACAACCGGGCCGAACGGCACGACGCCACGCTGCCGATGCTGCCCCCCGCGCGCACCGAGCTGCACCTGCGCCGCTATGAACTGGCGGCCGACGTCGCCCGCTCGATCGGCGCCCGCGCCGCCGCCGACGCCGCCTGCGGCACCGGCTACGGCTCGGCCCTGCTGGCCGACGCCGCGGGCCTGGCGCACGTCACCGGTGTCGACATCGACCCGCGCACCACCGCCTACGCCGCCCGCCGCCACGCCCGACCGGGCGTCACACGGTTCGTCACCGCCGATGCTGCGGCCACCGGCCTGCCCGCCGCGTCCTTCGACCTCATCGCCAGCTTCGAGACCGTCGAGCACGTCGGCGACCCCGGGGCCCTGCTGCGCGAGCACCGCCGGCTGCTCCGCCCCGGCGGGCGGCTGGTCATCTCGACCCCGCACGACGCCGGCCTGACGGAGTTCCACCTCCACTCCTTCACGCTCGCCGACTTCTCCGCCCTCGTGGGCCGCGAGTTCGCGGAGTTCGAGCTCCTCGGCCAGCGCGCCGGCAACGAGCCCCGCACCCCCGACCTGCCGCCGGGCATCTTCCGCCTCGCCGACGGCTGCCCGCACGCCGAGTACCTCATCGCCGTGGCACGCGGTTGAACTCTCCGATCGCCGGGCCCTGCTGGGCCGTCCGCAGCCGCGTGCCGGAGGCGATCACGGCCCCTCAGCCCCGTCCGCCCGGGCCGGCGCATCGACCAGCGAGATCTCCTCGATCCACTTCGCCAGGGGCGCAATCAGCCGGTCGTCGCGCACCCCGCCGCCCATGCCCTGGAGGCTGGCGCTGAGGGTGCTGTGGGCGGTCATCGCGTGGTCGAGGCCGTCGGCCGAGAGGAACCGGGCCGCGTCGGGCCGGCGCGAGTCGAGCAGGGCCACGATCTCGCGGTGGTCGGCCTCGCTGCTCACCCAGTCGTACTCGCCGTGCACGAGCAGCGCATCGCCGTTGAAGGCGCTCCACGCCGCGGCCGGGTTCCGTGCCTGCAGCTGCTGGAAGAATTTCACGTGACGCCCGGACATACGAAGCTCGTCGCTGCCGGGCCCGCGGGCCTCCAGCTCGGGGAACTTCTGCCACGCCTCGCCGGGGGTCAGCCCGTCGAGCAGCACCAGGGCGTGGAACCGGGCGATCTTGCCCATCTCTTCGTTGATCTGGTCGGCCGGCACGCCCACCAGCCCCAGTTGCCGCCGGCTGTTCTCCAGCGTGTACTCCATCCACGTGCGGGCCGTGGTGCCGAAGGCCGCGATGCCGCGCACCGGGAACTTCGCCGCCACGTACGGCGCCATCACCCCGCCCATCGAGTGCCCGAAGATGAACACCCGGTCGGGGTTCACCCGCGGGTGGGCCCGCAGGGCCTCCATCGCCGCGAGGTAGCCGTCGAGCTCGGTGTCAAAGTCCATGTCGGCGCACGGCCGGCCCTCCGAGTCGCCCACGCCCGGCTTGTCGACGCGCATCGTGACGAAGCCGCGCGCCGCCAGCCCCTGCACCACCGCCACGTCGGGCCCGGGCAGGTTCGGCCCGTGGTCCACGCTCGAGCACGTGATGCCCTGGATGAACAGCACCGCCGGCCGGCGGCCGGTGTCCTTCACCGGCACCGTGATGATGGTGCGCAGCCGCGTCCCATCCGACCGCCGGGCCACGCTGTAGGAGATGGTGTACGTGTCGTCGGTCGGCGCCTCCCGCGGCGTGGAGACGACGGTCAGCGGCACCTCCACCGTGGCCTCGCCCCGCGCCACACGGGCCGAGGCGCCCGGCCCCGCGGGCAACCGCTTGAGCAGCGCCAGCAGGTCCGGCACGTCGCCGATGGCGCCGCCGTTGATCTCCAGGATCCGGTCCCCCACCCGAAGCTCGCTCCGCTCGGCCGTGCCGCCGGGGATCACCCGCCGCACGATCACCCCGCCGGCCGACCCCGTCTCGAGAGCCGCGCCCAGCCACGCCCGGCGCGGCAGCCCGCCGAAGTCCTGCTGCACCTCCGGCGCGGCCGCCAACCCGGGCGCGGGGGCCGGGGCGGGCGGGGCCGGTGCCGCCGGGTCGCCCGTGAACATCATGACCACCCCAGCGGCAAAGCCGACGAGATACGACCAGGCGGATGTGAACATGCGCGGACCCTCGGGAACGGTGTGCCCCCGGGAGACGCGCCGCCCGCGCCCCTCCGTCAGCCCGCCGCGGCCGCCGCGGGGCCGACCCCTATACTCGCCCCCTATGAGAGCGGTGATCACCGGCCAGATCGGGATGGACAAGAAGCAGTACTGCGACCAGACGGCCGCCTTCGCCGGCCAGCAGGGCGAGACGGTTCAGGTCTACCACGTCGGCGACCGCATGTACCAGGAGGCCCGCGACGTCCGCCCCGGCCGCATCCTCGACCTGCCGTGGTCGCGCCTCAACTCGCTCCGACGCGCCGCCTTCAAGGACATCATCGCCGAGGCCAAGGGCCACCAGCACATCCTGGTGAACACCCACGGCACCTTCCGCTGGCGGCACGGGCTCTTCTCGGCCTTCGACTTCGACCAGATCGCCAAGCTCGAGCCGGATGTGTTCATCTGCCTCGTCGACAACATCGAGGTCGTCCACCACAACCTCCACCGCGACCACGACACCGACGCCAGCCTCAAAGACTGCATGGTCTGGCGCGAGGAAGAGATCCTGGCCACCGAGCTCATGGCCCAGGCCCTGCACAAGCCCTTCTTCATCCTCTCCAAGGGCCGCCACGCCCCCACCATCCGCACGCTCTTCCGCCTCATCTGCCGCTCGCAGATGCGCACCGTGTACCCCTCGTTCCCGATGTCGCACGTCGTCGACATGCCCGACGTGCTCGCCGAGATCGACGCCTTCCGCGCCGCCCTGGCCGAGCACTTCATCACCTTCGACCCCGGCGACGTCGACGAGAAACTGCTCCTCGACCGCGCCATCGCCGCCGCGCGCGAGGGCAAGGACCACATCGACGTCGTCCCGCACTCCTTCGGCGGCTCGCGCAGCGCCCCGCCCATCCGCGTCAGCGTCCGCCAGGTGCTCGACATCGCCGGCGACGTCGACGGCCAGATCTACATGCGCGACTTCAAACTCATCGACCAGTCCGACATGATCGTCAGCTACATCCCCGAGCTGCCCAACCCCAAGGGCGGGCCCGGCATCCCCGGCCTCTCCAGCGGCGTCGAACGCGAGCTCCAGCACGCCTTCGAGCACACCAAAGAGGTCTACGTCGTCTGGAAGCCCCAGAAGGCCCCCAGCCCCTTCATCACCGAAACCGCCACCAAGATCTTCACCTCCACCGCCGACGCTCTGGCCCACTTCGAGGCCAAGGGCATGTTCGCCGAGAAGAACCTCTTCGGGAACTGATCGGCCGCCGCCCGGCCCCGGGCCGGCGGGCGGCCCTGTTGCCTCCGGCGCGGCGAGATTCTGTCCGACCGATCATCGACACGATGCATCCCAGGATGTCGGCGGACCCACCGCTCGGCCCACGTGCATTCTCCCTCGCTCAACGAAGCCGGTGCCGCGGATCGAGAAAACGCACGACGCGCTGGATACGAACAACGCGAATCGGATCAGAGGCGTCATCGGGGGGTTCATGTTCTTCGGCGAGCAGCCCGGCCGCACCGGCGATGGGCCCGCGCCGCAGGTCCCCGCGGGCGGGCGGCCCGCCGGCGGCGACGACTCGGCCCCCTCGGGGGACTGAGGCCCGCGGCCGGGGGGTTGTCGCAGGATTCATGGCCGCCCCGCGCCGGTGCGCGGGGCGGCTCGTTTGTGTGGTGCGGGCGACGTGGATGGGCGGGTTTTCGGTTCGGTCGCCACAGAGTTGCGGCGTCGGAGGGGGGTTTTCGCTCAAAGTTGTGGCGGTGGGGGAGGGGTCGGGCGGAAAGGCCGCGATTGCACAGAACTGTGGCGATTCAAGGCTTGTGTGCCTCAGTTCTGTGGCGGCCGCGAGAATGCCCTGCAAAGGTTTCAGACTTGTCTTGACTTGTGGTTTTACCGGGAGTACGTTCATGAACATCGGCGGTCGCAATGAACGTGAACACAACCAAGCGTCGATCGATCGGGGTTCTGCTGTTGGTCGTTCTGCTCGGTGCGGGCGTCATGGGAGCCGATCGGGCTCTGGCTCGGGAAGAGGAGCTTCCGCGGGGCACGCTGCCGCCGCCGGGGCCGACGGGGCCGAGTGGGCCGATCTCGGCGACCACGACGTGCTCGAGCGATCGGTGCCGCGGTCAGTCGAGGACCTGTAACAGCGTGCAGTCCGCGTGCTGCTGCCAGAAGCCCGGGACCCCGGCTCGCTGGGAGTGCGTGTGCCACGATCCTGATCAGTGCCTACCGAGCGGTACACCTCCGACGGGCTACAACAAGTGTGCGATATGAAGTCGCCGTCCGGCTCAGCCCGTCCGGCTGTGGTGTGGGGGGGGGTGATCGTGGGCGGCATCGGTCTGGCGATGGGCGCCTTCATTCTGCTGAGCGGTCCCAAGCCCCCGGGCGCCGTCCCAGACCACTCGCGAGGTTTTCGCTCGATCAACGGTGGCGGAGCAGAGTCGGTGGACCCGTCGGCCGCTTCGCCGATCGGCGTGTCCGTTCGGCCGGCGCTCTCTTGGAACGAAGCATTGGCGAAGATCGCCGATTGGCGCCCGGTGACCGACAGTGTTCCGGTGCGGGACGCGCTATCGGCGGCGATGAGCCGAGATCGCCGATTCGCGGATCTTCCGGCCACGGCCCAACTTGCTGAGGATGCGGCGAAGTTCGTCGGGTTGCGGCTCGGTTGGCGGACCGAGGCCGACATCGAGCGGTACATCGACTGGCGGCTGACCAACGGGTACCGCCTTATGACGATGGCGGAGATGGACCGCTACTGGGACCTCAAGTACACCTACGAGAAGCACGTTGGCCGCACGTTCTCGGTCGATGCCGATCTGCGCAGCGAGTTCATCGAGGTGTTGAAGTGGGAGCGGCAGAGATGGCCCAACGGGCGAGCTGAGCGGATCGCCGCCGAGCCGGTAGCGGTCGGTCTATCGTGCGGCACGATCGACCGCGATCCGAGCCTGATGGAACTTGCTGAGGTGTCCGGGGCCATCGCATCGGAGGAGTTCGCTCCGCCCGGGCAGGCGGCCAACCTGAATCAGTGGATGGTTCCAGTGCCGCGCTGGGAGGAGATCCGCCAGGAGCGCCGGTCGATCAGGGCCGTTCGTATTGCTGTGATCGTCGAGACCAATCAGGGTCGGCATCTGCCGATCCAGATGCTCTATATGTTCAACGACCGTCAGGGCCGGTGGATTCTCGATCGAGTGGCCCTGCATCGTACCGATGAGTTTGGGGAGGCCGGGAATCTCGAGATCACCTTCTTTTAGCCGACGAAGTCGCCACCTCCCGTGGGGATTATCCGTGAAGACCACGACACGGATGTTCGGAGCGGGCTTCACGCTCGTTGAGCTGCTGGTGGTCATCGCGGTCGTGGCGATCTGGGCGGCAGTGTCGTTCCCGGCGATCTCGCGGGTGCGCGACCGGGTGGCGGTGGCGACCAGGCTGTCGACCCAGCGGCAGATGCTCGCCGCCATCCAGATGTACGGGACGGATCACCGCCAGCAGTTCCCGTACCCGGTCCGGCCGCGTGACCCGTGGTCGCCGACGATCATCCGCGGGCTTGTCATCCCGCCGAATGGGAGCATGTACTTCAGCACCATCACGTTCGCATGGATCAACCTGGTGGCCCCGGACTACGCGGAAGTCCGCGTCGAGCCCTGGACCTCGGACGGCGAGTTCAAGGGTGTGAACCCGGACCTCGGCCTGCCGGCGTGGTACATCAATTCATCGTTCATGCTCTCGGGGGCGACGGGTGCCGCCCCGCGGTTCTTCGAGGGCCCATGGACCGAGGAGACCGACGACCTGCGCCCCACACGGGTGACCGAGGTGGCCAGCCCGTCGCAGAAGATCCTCCTGGTGAGCCCGGTGTCGCGGGCGGGGCGTTACGCGGGGTGGACGGTGGGGCTGGTCGACGGATCGGCCCGCGAGCGCGAGCCGGGGATCGGCACCGATCGGACGGTGAGCCGGCCCTTCGGGCTGGCGCCGATCGAGGGCATCGCGACGCCCGGCGGGTTGCGCGGCCGGGATATTCCCTGATCGTGGCGGGCCCCGGCCCCCGCCCCGGAGCGCGCGAGGTCGTGCCCGACCGTTGAACCGGTCGGGCGGCCTGAGCGCATCCGCCCAAGCGGAAGGTCAGGACCCATCCGATCAGATTCCGCTGCGCGTCGAACGATTCGCCGCGTCCTCCCCCGCGCCGCCCGATCCGATCACCACCGCTGCGCCCGCACGCTGCGCCTCGACGGCCGCATCGCCGGAGCGCCGCCTCATCCGCCCGGAACAAGCCGGCAGTCAGAGCGCGGCTAATCGAGCTCCGACTCTACGTCGCCGCGTTCCCGCCGGGCCATCATCTCGTCCTGCCGCTGCTTGGCGTGCTCGCCCAGCATGAGCAGCTCGACGACATCGCGCACGCGCATGCCGCGGTCGTCCTCGGCGTGGTGCGGGATGTTCAGCGGCGCCAGGATGCCGTAGCCCAGGCCCAGGTGCAGCAGCGTCCACGCCGTGATCTCGGGGCTGAACGCCTTGCTCACCAGCCCCTCCTGCTGCGCCACCACCACCTGCGCGCTGACGAACTTGTGCAATTCCTGCACGTGCCGCTGGATGGCCGCGAGGATGTCGGGCTCCTCGATCTCCATCATCGCCTGCACCAGCACCCGGTAGATGCCGCGGCCGCGGTCGTGGGCCAAGGGGTTGGCCGCGATCAGCCGCCGCAGCCGCTGGGCCGCGTCGCGCGCCCCCCGCAGCTGCCGCTCCCACGTGCCGATCGTCTCCTGGCTCGTGCGGTCGATCACCGCGATGAACAGGTCCTTCTTGCTGTCAAAGTGCCGGTAGATGATGGGCTCGGTCACCCCCGCGGCCTTGGCCAGGTCCGCCGTCGTCGCCCCGGCGTACCCGCGCTCGGAGAAGAGCTTCACCGCCACGTCCAGGAGTTGCTCTTTGCGTTGGGCCGCGGGCAGTCGGGTCATCTGAGGCTTCCGGGGACGGCGCGGTCCGCGCAAGTTAGTGATCGACGGTCATCCGTGAATCTACACTAACTTCGCTCGAATTCACCCGGGTCCATGAGGGGATCATCCTCAAAAATGGCCCAATCGTGCGGGTTTCCGGCAAAACGACACCGAACAAGACCCTATCTTTTGGCCGGAGATTCGCGATGATCTTCTCGATCCGGCACCGGATCGAAGCCCGCGCCCCCCCACGGGTGGCACCGGGCCAGCCGCCGGGCCGTGAGCCACGAGGCCGTCAGCGGGTTGTAGGCCCGGAACGCGTGCTGCGCGTACCGGCTGCACGTCGGCACGAACCGGCAGTGGCCGCCCACGAGGGGCGAGACCGTCCACTGGTACAGACGCAGCAGGCCCAGCCAGGGCAGGTTCACCCAGCGCCAGCCGGTCGGCGCCGGGGCGATGTCGTGCGGCGAGGCTGGCGCGTGCTCGGCCACGGGTCACGGCGCCGGAGGGGGCATGCGCCGCAACTCGCGCTCGATGGCGCCCACGCACGCGCCGAGCATCGAGGCGTAGTCGCCGACCGATTCCACCCGGCCCGGCCGCACGCTCACCACCAGATCGAGGCCCGCGCCGGGCGGCAGCAGCGTGTGCTGGCTCAGCCGGAACGCCTCGCGCAGCCGACGCTTCACGGCGTTCCGCACCGCCGCCCCGCCCACGCGCCGGCCCACCGCCAGCCCCAGCCGCGCGTAGCCCAGCGAGTTCACCACCCCCACCACGGTGATCGGCCCTCGGTGCCGGCGCACGCCCTGCGCGTACACCCGCTGGAACTCACGGTCGTGCGTGAGCCTCTGGCGTCGGCGGAAGGTCAGCGGCGGGCGGTCCATCGCAGATCCAGGTGGACGGTACCCGCGCCGCGGCGGCGGTGCCGGCCGCCCCGATGAGGGCACTCCGCCGCGGCGACGGCGAGATTCCATCCGCCGATTCGGCCACATCATCATATTTACGACAAAAGTGTCCGGAAATACCCGTTCCGGCCTTGTGGAGCAGGGCGAAAGTGGCATAATCCACTGGGCGGCCGCGCCGCACGGACGTGTGGCCCTTGTGCGGTTCCCGGGGGCATCTCAACTTCGGCCGCCGGCAGGAGATCGTCCATGAACGCCATCGCCGCGATCGCCGCGGTGCTGATCGGCGCGGCCCCGGCCGCCGCTTCCGGCGTCGTGCGGGCCCAGTTCCCCGACGGCACCGGCCGGCTCATGCAGTCGTCGTGGTTCTCGCCCGACGGCAGCGACTACGACCAGATCGTGTGGGACGCCTTCTCGTTCCCGGCCGACACGCTCGTCACCGAGATCATCTGGGAGGGCGGGCACATCTACCCCGGCAGCCCGTTCATCGGCCCGCTCACCGGCTTTGAGATCCACATCTGCCCGTCGATCCCCGCCGGCATCCAGCCCGACATCCTGGCCGCGCCGCTGCTCACGGCGAGCATCGCCGGGACCGCCGAGGAATCCCCGCTGGGCGTCTTCGGCGGCGTCGGCCTCTACGGCTACCACGCCGTGCTGCCGCAGCCCTTCAGGGCCACCGCCGGGGTGCGCTACTGGCTGCGCATCGTCGCCACGCAGGAGGGCATCCCCGACTGGGGCCTGACCTTCGCCGCCAACGGCGACGGCAAGTACTTCCGCCGCATCGCGGCCGTCGGCGACTTCTACTACCAGTCGCCCAACGGCGACTCGGCCTTCACGCTCATCGGCGCGCCGGTGTGCCCCGGCGACCTCGACGGCAACCGCAGCGTCGGCGCCAACGATCTCTCGCTCCTGCTCGGCCTCTTCGGCCAGAGCGCATCGGCCCCGCCGACCCCCGACTGGGCCTCGCGACAGAACGCCGACATCGACGGCAACGGCGCCATCGGGGCCAACGACCTGTCGATCCTGCTGGCCAACTTCGGCGCCGTCTGCCCGTAACCGGAGAGGTCACGGGGTGGGCGCGTCGGTGGGCGCGTGGGGTGGTGGTGGGTGGGGGGGGACG
>JACVCL010000243.1 GCA_016742075.1 Phycisphaerales bacterium | reverse complement strand
CCCCGCCACCACCCCGGAGCAGGGCCGCGCCAGCCGGCCGCACCCCCCCCACACCACACCCCCCCCGCCCCCAAGCGTGACCGCACCCGCCACCCCACCACCACACGAACCACCCCACCAGGGAAAAAAGCGCCCCACGCCGACCAACGCGCGCCCCGCCACGCCAATCCGGCCCGCCGGGCCGGCGGCCGCCCGCGCGCATCTCGCCCCCTGAGCGCTCAGGCGCGTCGCGCGCCGCCATGGGTAGAGCGTCGGCCATCCGCCGCGCTCGCCGGAGGGCTCCACCCATGCGCACCGACACCACGCACCGTCACACGAACACCGCCACCACCAGCACGAAGAACATCGCCAGGGCGAAGGCCATCTTGAACACCGTCGCGAAGAACCGGCCCACCGCGGCGCCCGACGCCACCTTCACCGCGTCGCCGCCGCTGTGGCCCTCCTTCGTCGCCTCCAGAAGCCCCGCCCCCACGCCCGCGCCCGCCGCGCCGCCCACGATCGTCCCCAGCATCGGCACCGGCACCACGAACGTGCCCGCCACCGCGCCGACGATCCCGCCCACGATCGCCCCCGCCATCGACCGGCGCGAGCCGTTGGCCGCCCTCGCCCCCGCCGCGCCCGACACCGTCTCGGCGATCTCCCCGCCCACCGCCAGCGCCGCCGCCACCCCGATCGTCCACCACGAGAACGTCTCGGGCTGGTACACGTTCAGCCCCACCGCCGCCAGCAGCATCACCCACGTCCCCGGCAGCATGAAGAGCGTGCTCACGACGCACGCCGCGGCCGTGAACGTGAACGCGATGCCCAGCACAATCGCCATCTGCACCCGTTCTTCGGAACCCCCGCCCGCCGCTTCCGCCGGGGCCGGCCCGTCCGCCGGCCCGGCCCGCCGATCAGGCCTTCTCGGCCTTCTCCCCCGCGCCCGCCCCGGCCTCTTCGCCGCCCTCGCCCTCGTCCTCGTCTTCGTCGTCCTCGGGCTCCACGTAGTTGGGGTGCAGCTTCTCCATCTCCAGCACCCAATCCTCCAGCGGCTCGTACCGGTACAGGTCGAGCCTGATCTCGGGCGAGCCGTCGCGGAGTTTCAGGAACACGAAGTACTTGTCCCACTTCCGCTTGTCGACCTCGTCGATGTCGGCGGGCACGAAGCTCTTGCCGCCGGGCAGCGTCAGCCGCTTGGCCGCGGGGTCGTAGCGGTACACCTTCGAGGCCACCCCCCGCACCAGCACCAGCAGATACAGCCCCAGGCCGAACCCCACCGCCATGAACAGGTACTGCACCGGGATGTCGTAATACGCCAGCGGCTTGGGCGACTGCTGCCCGGCCAGCTTCTGCGTCAGGTCATCGAGGGTGAACTCCGGCCGGGGGAAGACGGTGCGCGTGTCCTTCTTCTCGCCCGACGCGGCGGCCGCGTCGTTCTCGGCCTTCAACTGCTCCAGCGAGTACACCCGCGACAGCGACCGCAGCCAGTCGAGCTTGATGTTCTCCAGGTCGCTCCGCGAGCCCGGCGGGGTGTCGACCAGCCGCTGGTACTCGGCCGCGGGGTCGGGCACCGACGCCTGGCTCAGCCGCCCGTTCCGCTGCATCGCCTCCAGGTAGCCCTTGAGCGTGAACTGCGTGTGCTCGCGCCCGCGGGCGGGGTAAATCCAGAACGCATCGAGCGTGCCCCACACACCCAGGCCCACGCCGAAGATCGCGATGACGATCATCTTCCGCAGCCACGATCGGCCGATACGGGTGCGGAGCTCGGCGGGGTTCGGCTGGCGGGTGGTGTCGGTGGTCATGCAGGGGGAGGTGAGAGGTGCTGGGGGGTGCGTG
>JACVCL010000242.1 GCA_016742075.1 Phycisphaerales bacterium | reverse complement strand
GCCCCACCCCTCACCACCCCTGCTCACCCCCGCCCCCCCGGGGGGTTCCGATCACCCGGAAGTTCAGCGCCGTGTCCGTCCGCGGCACCGCCGGCAGCGGCAGCCAACCCCACAGCCCGGGGTACTCGAACGCGTTGGTCACCACCGTCGGCGGGTGCCAGTGGAACGCGATCGGCGCGGTGAACCGAAAGCCCCGGTTGTTCCCGAAGTACGGCCACGGCCGGTCCGTCGGCGGCGCACGCGACGACATCTGCCGTTGCCGCTGCACGTCCACGGGGATCCACTCCCCCCGCCCGCCCTTCTCCGGGTTCACCCGCTCGTCGAGCAGGTAAAACTCGGTCCACGCCTTCATCTGCGGCCGCTCGCGCGTGTCCGGATTGTCGCCCGGCCCGCGGTCCATCCCCGCGTCGCGGCCCGACAGCTCGTACGCCACCACCACCCGCGCCGGCAGCCCCGCCGCCCGGTACAACGCCGTCAGCAGGTTCGACATGTCCAGCGGCGAGCCCCGCCCCTCGCGCGACGCCGCCAGCGCACCCTCCACCCGCAGCCCCGACGCCAGCAGCCCGCTCACCTCCCCGCGGATCGGCCCCCGCGGCACGATCACGATCGGACCGCCGTTGGGCTGGTAATAGTCGATCACCGCCGCCGCCAGCACCTTCGCCAGTTCGTAGGGCTTGTACTTCCGAACGTCCGGCCCCGCCCACTTCTCCACCAGCGCCCGGATCTCCGGGTGGTCGCTCTCCACGAACAACTGCGGCTGCAGGTTCAGCGCAATCTCCGGGCTCCACGGCTTCTCCGGCCACGGAACCCCCATCGCCCGCTTCTCGTCGATGCTCGTGTCCCAGCACGTCATCGGCAGCCGCGCCTCCAGACGCACCGGCAGCGCCCGAGTCTCCCCCACGTCCAGCGCCGCCAGGCGCGTCGGCCCCTGGTACCCCTCCAGGATCCGCGGCGTGAGGTCCAGCACCCTCCCGTCCACCCGGATCCGCACCCGCGCCTTGTCTGTGTCCGTCCGGCTCATCGACGTCCCCGCGATCACCGGGAACACGAACACCGCCGAGTCGAACGCCACCGGCTGCGTCGGCGTGGGAAACTCGTTCGAGAAGTTCCTCGTCTGCGCGCCGAACAGCCCCACCTCGCAGAACAGCGTCCAATCCCGCCGGTCGATCGGGTGCGCCCGCAGGATCGGCGGCGGCTCATCTCCCGCGCCCCCGGCGCCCGATCCGCCCCCGCGCCCCTGCGCGCCCGCCGGCACGCCTATCGCCAGCAACCCCAGCGCCCCCGCCAGCCCCAGCAGCACGGCCCACGCTCGCCTCATCGCACCGCCTCCAGAGATCAACCGCACAGCCTAGCGCGCACCACCGCCCCACCCCCGCACGCAGCGGTTCGACGCGCCGACCGCTCAGCAGTTCCGCATGAAATTCGCCGTGTGCGTCAGCCGCTCCGAAAGAAACGCCCGCAGCGCGCCGGCCACCCCCCGGTCGTCCATAGCCCGGTGCATGCACGCCAGCCACTCGTCGACGCCCCGCTGATCGATCGCGAACGGCAGGTGCCGCGCCCGCAGCCGCGGGTGACCGTGCTTCTGCACGTACAGCGGCGGCCCGCCCAGCCACCCCGAGAGAAACTCATACAGCTTCTCGCGGCTGTGAGCATCGTCCGGCGGATGAATGCCCCGCAGCCGCGGGTACTCATCGCGCATCAGGTCGTAGAACCGGTCCACCAGCCCGCGCACCGCCGCGTCGCCGCCGAGCGCCTCGTACGGCGTCGCCCCCGCGCCCCACGGATTCCCGGCCGAAGACCCACCGTCCGACGCCGCACCGCGGTTCGGCCCCTGAGGCGAGTGCTGAGGGG
>JACVCL010000241.1 GCA_016742075.1 Phycisphaerales bacterium | reverse complement strand
CGCCCCGCCACCACCCCGTTCCGTCCTCGCCCGACCGCCCGATGACCCCCGCGCCCGCGTGCCCGCCCCAACCCGCTTGGTCCCGATGTTCTTCGCGGTCTTGCCGGCGTTGTTGCCCACGGCGCACCTCCCAGCCGGTCAGACTACCAGCCCTTGCCCCGCACGCCGAAGCCCGCCGCACGACTACACTTCCCAAGTCCGCGGCCAGCCCCGCCACCCCCGGGGCCGAGTTCCACGCCGCGTCACGCCGAGGGGGGTTCGGCCCAGAAGGACCATGCCCATGCCCAACGGCGCCAAGTGGACGAAGAAAGACCTGCTCTCCCGCCCCGTCAAGCACGTCGACATCACGGCGTTCGACGCGCGGCCCGTCATCGACAGCTACCGCCTCATGGCCTTCTCCTCGCGCACACTCGCGCAGGCCGCCGACATCTACTCGATGATGCTCCGCGACCGCGAGTGCGGCGTCATCCTCACCCTCGCCGGCTCGCTGATCTCCGCCGGCCTCAAGAAGGCCGTCGTCACCCTCGTCGAGAACAACATGGTCGACGCCATCGTGTCGACCGGCGCCAACATCGTCGATCAGGACTTCTTCGAGGGCCTGGGCTTCAAGCACTACATCGCCCCCGGCAGCCCCGAGGCCCCGCCCGTCGACGACCTCACCCTCCGCAACTGGATGATCGACCGCATCTACGACACCTACATCGACGAGGACGACCTCCGCGCCTGCGACGCCAGGACCCACGAGATCTTTAACGCCTTCGAGCCCGGCGCCTACTCCAGCCGCGAGTTCATCGAGGCCATGGGCGCCTACCTCGCCCGCAACCATCCCCGGAACGAGTCCATCGTCAAGTCGTGCTACCTCAAGCGCGTCCCCATCTTCGTCCCCGCATTCTCCGACTGCTCAGCCGGCTTCGGCATCGTCCTCCAGCAGACCGAGGCCATCGAGCAGGGCCGCGCCCTCGTCGCGTTCGACAGCGGCAAAGACTTCCGCGAGCTCACCGACATCAAGCTCGCCTGCAAAGACACCGGCCTGCTCATGCTCGGCGGCGGCGTCCCCAAGAACTTCGCCCAGGACATCGTCGTCGCCGCCGAGCTCCTCAGCGAGCGCAAGGGCGGCAAGGCCCGTGGCGACATCGGCATGCACAAGTACGCCATCCAGCTCACCGTCGCCGACTCGCGCGACGGCGCCCTCTCCGGCAGCACCCTCCGCGAGGCCTGCTCCTGGGGCAAGGTCGATGTCGTCCACGAGCAGATGGTCTTCGGCGAGATCTCCGCGCTCTTCCCCCTCCTCGCCTCCGACGCCTACCACCGCGGCGCCTGGAAGAAGCGCAAGGCCTTCAAGTTCGCCGACCTCTTCGAGAAGGGCGACGGCATCCCCACCTTCTCCGGCACCGCCCGCAAGCGCCAGCCCGCCCGCTGAGCACCCTCCCGCCCCCCGCCGGACGGTCCACACCTTCCGATGGCGCCCGACCTCGCCGACATCCTCCGAGTCTATAACTTCACCCTCGGTTGGCTTGGCGGTCTCGTCGCCGACATGTCCGACGACGACCTCCGCCGGCCCATGAGCCCGGGCCATCACTGCGGACTCTGGGTCCTCGGCCACCTCGTCTTCGCCACCCACCGCGGCGTCGAGGTTCTCGGCCAGCCCTCCCTCACCCCGCCCGACTTCGCCGCCCTCTTCGGCCCCGGCACCACCCCCGCCCCCGCGCCCCTGTTCACCCCCCCCCGGACCCGCTGGAAAGCCTTCTCACCCCCCGGCATCCGCCCCGCTTCTTGCAGCAGATTCGTCCCGACAAACTGCTCCTCCGGATGGCTCACCACCTGCATCTGCGTATCCAGCACGACAAACCCGTCAGGCCCGAACGGCGA
>JACVCL010000240.1 GCA_016742075.1 Phycisphaerales bacterium | reverse complement strand
CCGAGACCCCCACGCCCGCTCTCATGCGCGTGCCGCCCCCAGGGCGTCCCTCCCTCCACGTCCAGGCCGACCGCTCCGAGTGGGGTCGCCCTACCCCCCGCTCCGCCCCCCCCCTTCTGACCGCCAGGCCCTCCGCCTGCCCCGGCGGCCGCGATGCCCCCCCGCCCCCCCCCCCCCCGCCCCCCCCCCCCCGCCCCCCGCCCCGAGCCTCTCGGCCCCTCGTGCCCCCGCGGTGCGGCTACATCGACGCCGGCGCGGCGCCCTGATCCGGCGACTGCCCCGCCGCGGGCTTGGGATCCTCCGGCAGCCCGAACTTCTGCCGCACGCTCGCCGGCATCAGCGGCTTCATCCAGCTGAACAGCCAGATCGTCTCGACCTTCAGCGTCACCCGGGCCAGGGCGTCCGAGCCGTAGAAGAACCCCTGCGGTGCGTCCTGCAGCCCGTCGTACCGCTGAACGTCCATCCCGACCACGCTCATGAAGTTCGTGGACGAGATGGCGTTGATGATCTTCGGCAACTGGTTGACGTCGGCCAGCAGCACCACCTCGGCGTAGCGGAGCACGTACAGCTGGTTCGGCGCCGTCGGGTACCCCGCCCGGCCGGTGTGCGACACCGTGTACACCGGCGCGATCGGCGACGACGCACCGGCCGCCGGCGCCGCCGCGGCGGTCTGCCCGCCGTCCAGCCCCTGGTTCTCGCGGTTCTGCGGGGCCGGGAACGGCTCGACGAGGATCGATTCGATCCGCTTCACCGGCCCGCGCGTCGCGTCGAGCGTGCCGCCGGTGGCGTCGGTGTTCGCCTTGGTCAGCGCTCGGATCAGGTCCTGGTTGATCCACGTAACGTGCTGCCACTCCCACATCGCCGCGTCGGTCGGCTGGGCCGAATCTCGCCATTCCACCACGCTCTTCAGCACCGCCGGCCACCCGTAGAACCGCAGGCGCTGAGCCTCGGCCCGGTACAGGCCCAGACGGAAATCGGCCACCTTCGAAGCCAGGGTCTTCTCCTCGTCGGCCGAGAGCTTCTGCTCCTCGCGCCCGCCGGTGATCGCCCGCACCTCCGCGGCCTTGAAGTCGCTCAGGCGCCGGAACACCTCGGCCCCCGTCGGCGGCCGGCCCGCGCCGGCCTTCTCCAGCAGCTCGGCGTTGGCCCGTGGCCACAATTTGATCATCCGGTCCACGAGCGGCACCTGCGACGGATCGCTCGTCGGCTTCGAGAACAGGCCCGGCACCAGCTCGGCCTTGCCCTCGCGGTTGTGCCGCTCGGCACGCTCACGCACCGACTCGCTGTCGGAGGAGATCTGCTTGAGCACCTCCACCACCCGGCTGGTCATCGCGCCGTTGGGCCGCCCCGACAGCGACCACTCCCCCTGCCCGGGCATGACCTCGGGGATCCGGTAGCTCACCGATAGCCCCGACAGCTTCGACACCGCGCCGCTCACGTCGGTCTGAACACTCGACAGGTTCGACTGGTTCCAGCCCGAGCTGAACCACAGCATCACCGGCAGCGCGATGATCGCCACGGCCATCGAGATGACCGTGACCAGATTCGACTTCACCCAGGGAAGAACCTTGTTCACGAACGGCCCTCCGTGCCGGAACCGGCCCCGCCCGCCTGCGGCTGAGCACCCTCAGCACCGGCCGGCTTGGCGTGCGGATCCTTCAACTGCATGGTCCACGTGATGGTGTAGCGATACCCCGATTCACGGGTGGTCTCGCCTTTCGGCGCCGGGAGCGGCGCCAGCGACTCGAGCTGCGCCGGGTCGAAGTTGTCCCCGGCGTCGGGACGCGGCGCCGCCCCGTCGCGCTCATCCTGGCCCCCTTCGCCGGCGCCCGCACCACCGCCACCCCCCGGCTTGCGGGGACGACCGCCGCCCACCCCCATGG
>JACVCL010000045.1 GCA_016742075.1 Phycisphaerales bacterium | reverse complement strand
GGGGTGGGGGGCGGGGACGGTTACACCGCGGCGTCGGCCATGTCGTCGGAGGGCTCGGCGGCGAAGTCGTCGTCGGCCTGGCCGGCCTTCCCGCCCTTGGCCGAGGCCAGCGGCTTGCCCTTGGCGTCGGTGAGCGGGTGGCCCTGCAGATCCTTGATGATCACGGTGGGGTGGGCGCGTTCGTGGGCGGCGAAGGCGTCTTCGAGGGCCTTGGCCTTCTCGGGCGGGAGGTCGGTCCACTTGCCGCGGCCGCGGCACCGGGGGAACGCCGAGCACGACAGCCACGGGCCCCGTGCGCCGGAGCGGACGTAGAGCATCGACCCGCACTTGGCGCAGGGGACGTCGGTGTCCATGGGTGGCATGGCGGGGGCGAGGGCGTTCCCGGCCTTGTCGAGCTTGAGGATGCCGTCGCACTCGGGGTAGCGCGAGCAGCCGAGGAAGGCGCCGAAGCGGCCGGTGCGCTTGTTCATGGGCGAGCCGCACTTATGGCAGGCGACGTTGGCGTGCTCGGGCGGGCGCGGGACGCCGTCGCGGTCGACGGGTGCGGCGTAGTCGCACTTGGGGTAGGTCGAGCAGCTGAGGAAGCGGCCGTTTTTCCCGAAGCGGTAGACCGTGTCGCTGCCGCACTTGCCGCAGCGGTATTCCTTCGGGGCGGGGGTGGTCTCGGCCTTGGCGTGGCTGAGGTTGTCGTGGGCGTGCTCGAGCTTGGCGCGGAAGGGGTCGTAGAAGTGTTGGAGGACCTGCCGCCAGTCTTTGCGCTCGTCCTCGATGTGGTCGAGCTCGGCCTCCATCTCGCGGGTGTAGGAGAGCTCCATGATCTCGGGGAAGGCCTCGGTGAGCTTGTCGGTGACGACCTCGCCGAGGTCGGTGGCGTAGAAGCGGCGGTCGAGCTGCTCGACGTACTTGCGGTCCTGGATCACGCTGATGATCGAGGCGTAGGTGGACGGGCGGCCGATGCCCTCCTCCTCGAGCTTCTTGATGAGCGAGGCTTCGGAGTACCTCGGCGGCGGGCTGGTGAACTTCTGCTCGGGCTCGAGCGAGAAGGCCGAGAGGGGCTGCTGCTCGGCGAGCGCGGGCAGGGTCTGCTCGTCGGCGCTGGTGGGCACGCCGGCGACCTTGTAGAAGCCGTCGAACACCAGCACGCGGCCGGTGGCGCGGAAGGTGAGCGGCCGGGCTGGGTCGGCGCCGCCCTTGATGGAGACGGCGGTGGAGTCCCACTCGGCGGCGGTCATCTGGCAGGCGATGAACCGCTCCCAGATCAGGCTGTAGAGCCGGAACTGGTCGGGCTCGAGGGCGTCTTTCACGCGTGAGGGCGGGTAGTCGAGGCTGGTGGGGCGGATGGCCTCGTGGGCCTCCTGCGCGGCCTTGTTGCTGGACCCGAAGAAGTTCGGCGACTCGGGCAGGTAGCGGGGCCCGAAGCGCTGGCCGATGAACTCGCGCACCATCGACAGGGCGGCGCCCGAGATGTGCGTCGAGTCGGTGCGCATGTAGGTGATGAGGCCCACCGCGCCCTCGCCCTTGATCTCGATGCCCTCGTAGAGGCGCTGGGCCGTGCGCATGGTCCGCTGGGCGCCGAAGCCCAGCCGCGACGACGCGGCCTGCTGCAGCGTGCTGGTGATGAAGGGCGCCGGCGGGCGGGTGCGCGTGCGCTTGGTCTCGATCGACACCACGCGGTAGGGCGTGGCGGGGTCGGCGTCGCCGCTGAGCGCCCGGATGTTGCGGGCCAAGCCCTTGGCCTTGGGGTTCTCCGAGCGGGACCAGCGGGCGTTCTTCAGACCGGCCAGGCGGGCGATCTCCTCCACCCGCGGCGCCAGGTCGGGCGCTCGGCCGCGGTCGTCCATGGTCGCCGAGAGGTCGAACTTGTCGCCCCCGACGCCCACGAGTTCGGCGGTGATGGCCCGGTGCTGGCCCAGCCACGCGTTCTGCTCGCGCACCGTGGGCGGGTTGCCCTTGGCGTCGCGCTGGGCCAGCAGGCCCGCCCACTGGGGGCCGAGCTTGGCGGCCTCTGCCGGCGAGAGCGCGAACCGGGCCGTCAGCGACCAGTATTCGTCGGGCATGAAGGCGCGGATCTCGCGCTCGCGCTCGACCACGAGCCGCACCGCCACCGACTGCACCCGCCCGGCCGAGAGACCCCGGGCCACCTTCTTCCACAGAAGCGGCGAGACCTGGTATCCCACGATGCGGTCGAGGATGCGCCGGGCCTGCTGCGCGTCGACCTTGCTCTGATCGATCGGGTGCGGGTTCTGGAACGCCCGCTGGATCTCGTCCTTGGTGATGGCGTTGAACACCACGCGCCGGGCCTGCGAGGGGTCGATGCCCAGCAGCTGCGCCAGGTGCCAGGCGATGGCCTCGCCTTCACGGTCCAAGTCGGTCGCGAACCAGACCTCGGCGGCGGCCTTGGCGGCACGCTTGAGGTCCGACACCGTCTTGCCTTTGCCCTCGAGCACCTCGTAGGTGGGCTCGAAGTTGCGCTCCAGATCGACGCCCGGCACCGGCGACTTGTCACCCTTGGGGGCCTTGGTGGGCAGGTCGCGGATGTGCCCCACCGACGCCTTCACGATGTAGCCCGAGCCGAGGTACTTGTTGATCGTCTTGGCCTTGGCCGGCGACTCCACGATCACCAGGCGCTTGCCCGCGGCGGTGGCGGGATCGAACGCCGGACCGTCGTCGCGGGGGCCGCGGCGGGCTCGGGCGGCGGGCTTGCTGGCGGTCTTCTTGGTGGTCTTTTTGGCCATCGGGCAACAGGAAGAAAAGTTCGGGTATCGTTCGGTTTTCGGCAGCCCCGGGGGAGCATTTAGATAAGGATTCGTCGGCAAGTCAAGCGCCGGTACCCGACAGGCTGGTCGGAGAGACAGGCACCATCGATCAAAAACACCCGTTGTAGGGTGTTTAGAGGTCTGATCGGCGGGCCGTCAAGGCCGCCGCGACGGTGCCAGCCCACGTTTCGGGTGCATGATGCTCGGCCCTCAGAACAACGCAGCCCGGCGCGGCCGAGAGGCGGCGGAGCCAGGTGCGCTGGTTCTTGGCGAAGCGGCGGGTCTCGATCTTGATCTTCTCGAACGCGTCGTCGAGCGACATCCGGCCCTCGAAGTGGCCGACGAGCTGCTTATACCCCAGCGCTTCCCGGGCCTGGGGGCCCAGCCGGCCGGCCTCGAACAGCGCGCGGGCCTCGTGCACCAGCCCCTGCTCGAACATGGCCTTTACCCGGGCGTTGATGCGGCGGTTGACCAGCTCGGCGGGCCAGTCGAGGCTGACGAGCAGCACGTCGGGGCGGATGCGCCCGGCGTCCCACTGCTGCTGATGCTCGGAGATCGGTCGGCCCGTGGTGCGGAAGACCTCCAGGGCCCGGATGGTGCGGCGGGTGTCGGCCGGGTGGATGCGCCGGGCCGCGGCGGGGTCGGCTTCTTCGAGGGCCGCCCGGAGTTGCTCGGGCGGCATGGCACCCAACTGGGCCCGGAGCGCGGGATCGGCGGCGGGGCCCTCGAACAGGCCCTCGAGCAGCGCTTTGGCGTAAAGGTGCGAGCCGCCGACCACGACTGGCGTGACGCCGCGCGACCGGCAGTCGGCGATGACAGCCTCGGCGAGGGCGAGCCAACGCGAGACGCTGAAGGCCTCGGTGGGCTCGGCGATGTCGATGAGATGGTGCCGCACGGCCTGCTGCTCGGCCGGGGTGGGTTTGGCCGTGCCGATGTCCAAGCCGCGGTAGACCTGCATCGAGTCGGCGGTGACGATCTCGGCCTGCGGCAGCCTCGCGGCCAGTTCCAGGGCGAGGCGCGACTTGCCCCCGGCGGTGGGGCCGATGATGAGCGGGAAGACCGGATCGGTGCTCGGCATCGCGGAAGGGTTCGTGGTTCGGCGGGCCCGGTCAAGGGGCCGCGATCCGGTACGATGGACCGGTCTTTTGAGGAGCACCACGGTGGCCAAACGAACGATCGACAAGGTGGACGTGAAGGGCAAGAAGGTCCTGATGCGGGTGGATTTCAACGTCCCGATCAAGGACGGCCGCATCACCGACGACCGGCGCATCCGCGAGGCTCTCCCTTCGATCGAGAGCGTTCTGGCCCGCGGCGGCCGGCTGATCCTCATGTCGCACCTGGGCCGGCCCGAGGGCAAGGGCTTCGAGCCGGCGTTCACGCTCGAGCCGTGCGCCAAGCGGCTGGGCGAGATGCTCGGCGCCAAGGCCGGGGGCGGCGTGAAGTTCCCGAGCCACGACTGCATCGACGGCGCGGCCACCGCCAGCGTCGGCATGATGTCCGACGGCGAGTGCCTGCTGCTCGACAACCTGCGCTTCCACAAGGCCGAGCAGAAGGGCGACCCGGTCTTCGCCGCGAAGCTGGCCGCCTACGGCGACGTGTACTGCAACAACGCCTTCGGCACCTGCCACCGCCCCGACGCGTCGATGGTCGGCGTGCCCAAGGCCATGGCCGGCAAGCCCCGGGTGTGCGGAAGCCTCGTCGAGAAGGAGATCCGCTTCCTCTCCGCCGCCGTCACCGATCCGAAGAAGCCCTTCGCCGTCATCCTCGGCGGCGCGAAGGTGAGCGACAAACTGCCCGCCATCGAGTTCCTGCTGCCCAAGGCGCAGCACATCATCATCGGCGGGGCGATGGCCTACACGTTCCTCAAGGCGCAGGGCAAGGGCGTGGGCGCCAGCCGCGTTGAGGAAGACCAGCTCGAGACCGCCAAGCGCATCCTCGCCGAGGCCAAGAGCAAAGGCTGCGCCCTGCATCTGCCGGTCGATCACGTCTGCGCCGAGAAGTTCGAGGAATCGGCCGCCCCGAAGACTGTGAAGGGCGAGATCCCCGCCGGGCTCATGGGGCTCGACATCGGGCCCGAGACCGTCGCCGCCTATTCGGCGGCCGTGCTCGCCGCCAAGACCGTGGTGTGGAACGGCCCGATGGGCGTCTTCGAGTGGGCGAACTTCGCCGCGGGCACCAAGGCCCTGGCCTCGGCCCTGGTCAAGGCGACGCAGTCGGGGGCGATCACGATCGTTGGCGGCGGCGACTCCGCGGCCGCGGCCGAAGAGTTCGGCGTGGCCGACAAGCTCAGCCACGTCTCGACTGGCGGCGGCGCCAGCCTCGAGATGCTCAGCGGCAAAAAGTTCGAGAGCGTCGAGCTGCTCGACAACGCCTGACCCCCCCCCCACACACCCCGCCTTCCACCCCCCACTCCCCACCTCTCCAAATCTCTGCGAGGCGGGCGCCGCCGGCCCTCTCCCGGGCCCCGCGGTCACACGGGCTTCTTGCTCACCGTCACGTCGTAGACGTGCAGCAGCTTCTCCTTGTCGAACACCATCTCCTGGCGTGAGAGGCCGACCACGTCGTACTCGGTGGTCAGCTCGATGGCGTCGACCGGGCAGGCTTCTTCGCACATGCCGCAGAAAATGCACCGCAGCTCGTCGATCTCGAATTTGACGGGGTACTTCTCGCGATCGTCCCAGGGGCTCTCGCCGGCCACGATGTGGATGCAGTTGGCGGGGCAGGCCGTGGGGCACATCATGCACGCCACGCACTTGGGCCGGCCCTGCTCGTCGCGGTTCAGACGGTGCACGCCGCGGAAGTTCGAGGCCTCGGAGCCGCCGTCGAGCACCGGCATGTCTTCGCGGCGCTCCTCGGGGTATTGCATGGTGCGGGTGGTCTTGCTGCGGCCGAGGATCGGCAGCTTCGACTGGCCGAAACTGGTGAAGAAGTGCCGCATCGTCGTGCCGAACCCGCGGATGATCTCGGGGAGATACACCGCCTCAAGCTGTGTCATCGGCGGACGCGACAGGCTGATGATGTCGTCGGGACGGACCGTCATACCCTGACTATACCCACCCGGCCAGCCGGCCCAAGCCCACCCGCCGAAGCCAGCCGCGGAGGCCGCTGTTCAGCCACGCCGAGACCACGTCGTCGGCCGCCTGCTCCAGCAGCGCGGCTGCGGAACGCTCGGCCTCTTCCCGGCTCACCCCCGGCCCCACGAGCGTCCGCACCGCGATCACACGGCAGCCCCGCCTCTCCAATTCGGCCCGGACCTCCTCGGGCTTCTCGGCGTCCCCGGCGATCACCGCCACCGGACGCCGGGCCTCCCCCGCGGCGGCACAGACTTGGGCCACCACCTTGCCCCGCAGGGTCTGCGGGTCGAACTTCCCCTCGCCCGTCAGCACGAGGCGGGCCGCCCGGAAGCGGCGGCGGGCCTTGGGGTCATCGCTCAAGGCGAGCGTATCCATCCACAGTGCGACACCGCCGAAAGCCGCGAGCCCGAACGCGAGCCCGCCGGCCGCGCCGAGGCCGCTGAGCACCGCGTCGGGCCGTTGCCGCGAAGGCGGCCAGGCGACCCGGGCCAGGTTGGCCAGCCCTTCGTCGAGCTGGCGCACCTGCTCGGGCGTGGCCCCCTTCTGCGGCCCGAAGACCGCCGCGGCGCCCTCGGGCCCCAGCAGCGGGCTGTCGACGTCGCGGCAGCCGGCGACGGTCACGGGCTGCCCATCGGGCCCGCGCACGCCCAGCCGCGTGCGATCGACCGCCGCGATGCGCCCGAGGTTGGCCCCGACGGGCTCGAGCTCGTTCCCGTTGGCGTCGAGGAATCGGGCGCCCAGGGCCGCGGCCATGCCGATGCCCCCGTCGACCGTGGCCGAGCCGCCCAGCCCCACCACGATGAACCGGCACCCCGCGTCGGCCGCGGCCCGGATCAACTCGCCAACGCCGAACGTGGTCGCCCGCGTCGGATCGCGCCGGTCCTTGGGCACCAGGTGCAGCCCCGCGGCCTGGGCCGACTCGATGCACGCCGTCGGAATCTCGGCGTCAAGAATCTCCGAGTGCTGCACCACGTACAGCCAGCGCGCCTCCACGGGCTCGCCGGTCGGCCCTGTGACGGTGCACGACCGCAGCTCGCCCCGGCCGTGCTCCGCAAGGGCCGACTCCAGAAACCCCTCGCCCCCGTCGGACATCGGCCACAGCGACGGGGCGACACGCCGCCCCGCACGCTCGCCGGCCCGCACCGCCCCACGGGCCATCGCCTCGGCCGCCTGGGTGGCCGTGAGCGACCCCTTGAACTTGTCGGGGCAGATGAGGATGGAGATCGGCTTACCCACGGACGGCCCTCGCCCCCACCACCCCCCACCCCGGGCACGACGCCCGGGGAATCTACCCCTCGACCCACTCCCGCACGCCCGCGCTCTCGCGGACCATGTAGATCACCCGCCCGTTGGCCGCGTCGCGCTCGCCCTCGATGCACCGCACGATGACGCGGGCCACGTCGTCGGGCGTCAGGCACACCTCCGGCGGGACGGTCCGCTCGTCGGCCAGCGAGCGCAGCAGCGGCGTTTCGACCGCGCCGGGCCCCACCGTGAAGGCCCGAACGCCGAACGCCGCGCCTTCCTTGGCCGCGCTCTTGCCCAGGAGGTTCACCGCCGCCTTGCTCGCCCCGTAGGCGAAGAACCCGGGGAACGGGTCGAGCGCCGCCACGCTCGACACGTTGACGATCAACCCCGATTTCTGCCGCTTGAAGACCGGCCACGCGTGGTGGATGGCGAGCGCGGGGCCGATGGTGTTCACGGCGAACGCCCGGCGCAGCTCGCTCTCGCCCGTCTCGTCGATGGGCACCAGCCGCCCGTCGCCGGCGTTGTTCACCAGCACGTCGATCCGGCCCATCCGCTCGTCGGCGGTGCGCACCAGACGCTCGACCTCGTCGGGGCGGCTCATGTCGGTCGGCTGGGCGATCACCCGGGGCGATCGCCCGCACGCCGCCGCGGCGCGCCCGAGCCTGCCGGCGTCGCGGCCGGCTAAGACCAGCGCGTACCCCCGCTCGGCCAGCATCCGCGCGGTCGCCAGCCCGATCCCCGAGCCCGCCCCGGTCACGATCGCCACGCGTTCCTGCACGCTGCACCCTCCGTGCCCCCGCTCGGTCCCGGCGCGCCCCGTCCCTGCGGCTACTCTAGACGCATGTCCCTCCAGAAGATTCTCATCCTCGGGGCCATGCTGCTGGTGCTGGGCGTGCCCTTCGCCTTCCAGCCGCCCGCCGCAGTCGAGCCGAAGGGCGCCGCC
Source organism: Phycisphaerales bacterium (assembly GCA_016742075.1). Classification (GTDB taxonomy): domain Bacteria; phylum Planctomycetota; class Phycisphaerae; order Phycisphaerales; family UBA1924; genus JACVCL01. Next base: position 8,039 of record JACVCL010000045.1, on the reverse strand, counting down.
CGGCTCGTGGTGTACACGCCGCACAACGAGCTCATCCGCCAGGAGTTTGCCCGGGCCTTCGACGAGTGGCACCGCGCCCGCTTCGGCCGCCCGGCCGTGATCGACTGGCGCAACCCCGGCGGCACCTCCGAGATCCGCAAGCAGCTGCAGTCGATCTACAGCAAGGCGCTGGCCAACGGGGTCTTCAACCCCGACGGCTCGCTGGCCGTGAAGGACTCCGATCTGCCCGACATGCTCTTCGGCGGCGGCACCTTCGAGCACGGCCAGATGAAGGACGGCGTGAAGGGCGAGCACCCGGCCACGAAGGCCGTGGTCACCATCCCCATGTCGGTGCCGATGGGCTTCGATCAGGCCCGCCTCGACGAGTGGTTCGGCAACAACGAGATCGGCTCGTCCCGGCTCTACGACCCCGGCCAGTACTGGCTCGGCACCGCCGTCTCGGGATTCGGCATCGTCTTCAACCGCGACGTGCTCCGCCGCCTGGGGCTGCACGAGCCGGCGAGCTGGGAAGACCTCGCCGACGCGCGCTACGCCACGTGGCTGGCCCTGGCCGACCCGCGGCAGTCGGGCTCGGTGGCCACCCTGCTCGAAAGCGTGCTGAACAACTACGGGTGGGAAAAGGGCTGGCGCACCCTGAGGGCGATGGCGGGCAACTCGCGCTACTTCTCCAACTCGGCCCCGAAGATCCCCATCGACGTCTCGCAGGGCCAGGCCGCCGCGGGCGTGGCGATCGACTTCTACGGACGCTTCCAGAGCCAGGCCGTCATGCGACCCGGCGAGACGCCCGAGACGTCGCGCGTCGGCTACGTCGACCCGCCGGGGCTGGTGTACATCGACCCCGACCCCATCACGATCCTCCGCGGCGGCCGCAACCTCGAGACGGCCCGGCACTTTGTCGAGTTCGTCATGAGCGAGGAAGGCCAGGCTCTGTGGAACTTCCACGCCCGGGGCGAGAAGCCCGGCCTCGGCCCGGTGAAGTACGAGCTCCGCCGCCTGCCCGTCCGCCGCGTGATGTACGAGAAGCACCCCGACCGCTTCATGGACAGGGTGAACCCCTTCCAGATCGCCTCGGCCAACAAGAGCCGCGGCTGGCGGAGCGCCGTCTCGCCCATGGTCGGCGCCTTCGCGATCGACGTGCACCACGACTGCACCCGCGCCTGGCGGGCCCTCGCCGCGGCCAAGGCCCCGGGCACCCCCGTGCCGCCCGAGACCGTCGCCCGCATGGAGGAACTCTTCTTCTCCTTCCCCGCCCACCGCACGGCCGACGGCCGAGAACTGGCCTTCAACGAGGCCAACTGGCCCGAGATCCTCAAGGACTGGCCCGCCCGCCGCCCGCGCACCGAGACGCTGATCGCCTACACCACGTTCTTCAGGGATCAGTACCGGCGTGTGATCGAACTGGCCGACCAGTATGGGATCCGGTGAGGATCGCCGGCCGCCCCCCCACCCAACCAGAACCAACCCCCTTCGCCCATGCCCAGCGCCCACGACACGCTCTCCGGCTCGGCCCCCGCGCCGTCGCTCACGAAGATCCTGGCCACGCTCGGCCCGGCGACCGACTCGCCCAAGACTCTCGAGAAGATCATCGAGGCCGGGGCGTCGCTCTTCCGGCTCAACATGTCGCACGGTTCGGCCGACGACCACGCGCGCCGCCTGGCGCTGGTCCGCGAGACCGCGGGCAACCTCGGCCGAACCGTCGCCGTGCTGGGCGATCTGCCCGGGCCCAAGATCCGCCTCACCAAGGTCGCCGACCCCGGCTTCGAGGTCGTCCGCGGGCAGGACGTCATCGTCCGCGGCGGCGAGCCCTCCTGCCGCCCGGCCACCGGCACCGCCCGCTCCGAACTCGCCGTGCTCGGCTGCAACTACGCCGACATCGCCCGCGAGGTGAAGCCCGGCCACCGCGTGCTCATCAACGACGGGGCCATCCGCATGCTCGCCGTCGAATCCGAGGGCGGGCAGCTTCTGTGCCGCGTCACCGTCGGCGGGCTGGTCTCGTCGAACAAGGGCCTGAACCTCCCCAACACCGATCTCACCATCCCCGCCCTCACCGACCGCGACTGGGAGTGGGTGATCTGGGCCGTCGAGCACCGGCTCGACTATCTCGCCCTTTCGTTCGTGCGCCGGGCCGAGGACGTCCGCCAGCTCCGCGAGCGCCTGGCCCAGATCTGCACCCCCGAGCGCTGCGGGCACGGGCTGGTCGACGCCTCGGGCGAGCCCATCATCCCGATCGTGGCCAAGATCGAGACGCCGCAGGCCGTGCGCAACATCGATCCTATCCTCAGCGTCTCCGACGCCATCATGGTGGCCCGCGGCGATCTGGGCGTCGAAATGGACCTCGCGCAGGTGCCCACGGTCCAGAAGAAGCTCATCGCCGCCGCCCACCGGCGCGGCAAGCCCGCGATCGTCGCCACGCAGATGCTCGAGTCGATGATCTCCAGCGCCTCGCCCACACGCGCCGAGGTCAGCGACGTGGCCAACGCCATCCTCGACGGGGCCGACGCCGTCATGCTCTCCGGCGAGACCGCCGTGGGGAAGTACCCCATCCTGGCCGTCGACGCCATGCGACGCGTGGCCATCGCCACCGAGGAGAGCCTCCGCGAACGCGGCGACCACGAGCGGCGCCCCGCCGCCTCGGACCTCCCCGCCCCGCCGCCGCCGCCGGCCGACCTGCCCACCGCCCCGGCGCCGGCCGAGCGCCAGATCCTGCCGGCCCTGGCGCTCGGCGCCTGGACCATCGCCCAGCAGGTGGGCGCGAAGCTCGTCGTCATCTGGAGCCAGCGCGGCGGCGGCGCCCGCTACCTCTCACGCCACGACTTCGGCGTCCCGATCCTCGCCTTTTCGTCAGACCCCCACGCCGTGCGCCGCATGTGCCTGCTCTTCGGCGTCTTCCCCCAGTTGCTCCCCGGCGAGCAGATCCCCGAGCACCGCTCCGACTTTGCGAAGGTGGTCGACCGGCTGATCCTCGACCATCAGTGGGCCACCCCCGGCGATCCGGTGGTCTTTCTCGCCGGCAAGCCGCTCAGCAAGCCGGGCACCACCAACACCGTCTCGGTCCGCTTCGTGGGCGACCTGGCGCTCACCGAGTAGAACCCCCCACGCCTCCCCCCCAAAGAGGCAGAGCACCGGTTCAGATTGTCAAGATCGGGTCAAACGAGCCGGCGGCCCAGCGGCACCGCTACCACCGGCGTCTTCACCCCTTCGAGCCGATCGAGCCGCTCGGCCAGCTCGGCGATCCGCGAACGTACTTCCTGGATCGCCCGATCGAGGCTCGACTCACCCGTCACCGTCTTCAGAACGTCGCTCCGGCGCTCCCGGGCGAGGTGGGCTTCCGTGGCCTGCTTGGCATCCACCAACTGGGCCAGAACCGCCGAGGCTTCGGACTTCAGCCGCCGGAGAGTCTCCGCGGCGAGGCTCGGAGAATTGCCCAAACTGACAGGATCGGCTTCCGCGATCGCTCTGACCATTCCGGGGTCCTCTTGGTCGTTCCCTGACGGGCTCGGCCGCTGAATCGAACCGGAGAGGGCCGGTGCGGTTGGGGGCCGGGGCCGAAAGGGCGACCGTGGGGTCATCGGTCCTTCGGTCGTCCGAAGGCGATGATTGTCCCCATCCGTCTCAGCGTTTCAAGCCGCCTCGGGCTGAGGAATCCGAACGGATATCGAAATATCCCCTGTATCGGCGGTGTTTTTTACCATCCGGCGCAGTTCGGGGACATGCCGATGGAGCGCCGCGAGCGCCGCTTGGCCATCTTGCGTGTGACGGACGGCTGAGAGCTCGGCGACCATCACCGCCGTCTCTCCCCGGTCTGGGCGTGACCCGGCCCAAGCCAGCACGCCATCGACCCCGGTGGGCTCGAGCTCCTCGGCGGCGTAGGCCAGTTCCTCGTAGAGCTTCTCGCCCGGGCGGGGTCCGGTGAACTGAATGGGCATGGTGCCGGCAGTCGCCCGGCGGGGGGCCCGGAGGCCGAGCTCGGCGGCACCGCTTCGGGGGGCTTCGGCGGGCTCCAGCCCGTGGGCCCGGATGAAGCGCTGGGCGAGGTCGGCGATGCGGAGGGGCTCGCCCATGTCGAGCACGAAGACCTCGCGGTTTTCGATGCCTGCCGCCTGAATCACGAGGCTGGCCGCCTCGGGGATCGTCATGAAGAAGCGGGTCATCTCGGGGTGGGTCACCGTCACCGGGCCGCCCTCGGCGATCTGCTTGGCCCAGATCGGCAGCACGCTGCACGCCGAGCCCAGCACGTTGCCGAAGCGGACCAGCGAGAACCTCGTGCGGCCCTGGCCGTTGAGCGAGCGGACGTACTGCTCGGCCAGTCGCTTGGTGGCCCCCATGACGCTGGTCGGGTTCACGGCCTTGTCGGTCGAGATCAGCACGAACCGCTCGGCGTTCACCGCCAGGGCCGCGTCGGCGACGCTCTTGGTGCCGAAGAGGTTGTTGTTCACCGCGGCGGAGGGGTGATCTTCCATCAGCGGCACGTGCTTGTGGGCCGCGGCGTGGAAGACCACATCGGGCTTCAGGCCCACCAGCCGGCGCAGGGTGCCCTCGGCATCAACCACGTCGTGGAGCACGGTCTTGCGCTCGACGTCGGGCCAGCGGGCCTTGACCTGCCGGTCGATCTCGAACAGGGCGTTGTCGGACCGGTCCATGAGGATGAGCTGGGCGGGCCCGAACGCGGCGCAGATTCGGGCCAGTTCGCTGCCGATGCTGCCGCCGGCCCCGGTGATGAGCACCCGCTTTCCGCCCACGATCGACCGGACCAGCGGCTCGTTCATGCAGCGCGGCGAGCGGCCGATGAGTCGGCTGAGGTCCATCTCGCCGGGGGCCACCACCAGCGACTCGGGATCGCGGGCCAGAACGTCCTCAAAGGTCGGAAGGAACCGCTCGGCCACTCCCAGCCGGCGCAGCGACGCCCGGATGCGGCCGATCGCCGCGCTCATGGCGTGCGGCAGGCTCACCAGGGCGACGCCGAAACCCCGCTCGGCGTGGATGTCGGCCAAGTCGCTGGCCGTGCCCAGCACGGGCACCGGCAGGCCCAGCCGGCCAAGTGCATCGGCCTCGGTATCGGTGACGCCCACGACGCCAATCGTCTCGTAGCCGCCCGCGAAGGTGGCCAGCCGCCCCAGAGCCTCCGGAACGGTGCGGGCGGTGCCCACCACGATGAGCCAGTGCTTGTCGTCCGTCACGCCGACCTTCCCGGGCCTTCGCCCACCCCCCCACCCCCCACCGCCGCCCCCCACCACGCCGACCCGGCCAGCGCCCTCTCACACCGGGCCCCACGCCCCGGGCTTCTCCCCGGCCATCGTGAACCGGTACCACGGCCCGCCGCCCCGGTAGCGCAGGTACCCCAGGCCCAGCCGCAGCGCGATGTCGAGCGCCTCGCCCCGGGTGAACCCCGCCTCCACGCTCACCCGCGCGTCGTGCCGCACGATCGGCCCCGCCCCCACCAGGATGAACTCGACCAGCGCCCGGTGCCACCTCGACCGCACCAGGTCGTTCCACACCAGGCCCCGCCGGGCCACGCGGTCCATCGCCGCCAGCGCCGTCAGCACCTGCACGTCGCTCAGGTGGTGCAGGAACAGCCCGGCGTGGCAGTAGTCAAAGCTCCGCACCCCGAACGTCTCCGCGATGCGCAGCGCATCGCCCGCGACCACCTCCACCCCCCCCACACCCTCACGGGACACGTGCTCGCGGGCCAGGTCCACCGTGGTCCCGTGCAGGTCGAGCGCCGTCACCCGCACGTCGAACCCCGCCGACTCGCCCCACCGCCGCACCGCCACGGGGATGTCGGCCGACCCGCACCCCACGTCGAGCAGCGTCACCACCCCCTCGCCCCGGCGCGGCCAGTTCCGGCTCCACCGCCTCAGATGCCCCGTCAGCGCCGACACGCCCCCCAGCCGGCGGTTGGCCCAGCGCAGCCACGCCAGCGCGCGGTCGAGCTCGGCCCGGTCGACCCCCGGCGCGTCCATCAGCTCCGGCGTCAGGCGCCGCTTCATCGCGACGGCGCCGCCGAGCGGTAGAACGCCTCCAGGTCCCTCTTCATCCGCTCGAGCGACGGCCGGTGGATGTACATCATGTGCCCCGCCGGGTAGTACGTGTGCGATACGTTCGCCCGCAGCGACGGGTCGAGCCCGAGCTGGTTGATCGTGTAATCGGCCGCGAAGTGCGGCGTCGCCAAGTCGTAGTACCCGCTCAGGAACAGCACCTTCAGCCGCGGGTTGTCGGTGATCGCCGATCGCAGCGGCTCGGCCACGTTCAGGTACCGGTTGCTCGCCGGCTCGTAGCTCCAGGGCTGCACCCGCCCGGTGAGGATCTCGTAGGGCATGTCGCTCTCGAACTTCAGCTTCCGCCGCACCAGGTCGTTCAGCCCGGCGGTGAACGGCCCCTGGATGTTCGCGTAGCTCGGGTCGTAGTCGAATCGCTCTCCGGCCGCGTCGTAGTCGATCCCGGTGAATCTCGAGTCAAACCGCCCCACCGTCCGCCGCTGGTCGCGCAGCAGTTCCTTGGTGAAGCGCCCGATCTCGATCCGCATGTTCGTCCGGCGGATGTACTCCTCGCCCAGCCCCGTGTACCGCGCCAGCGCCGACACCACCGCCCGCTCGTCTTCCGCCCCCAAAGTCGAACCCTTGGCCAGCGCCGGCAGGTACCGCTCGATCGCGAACCGCTCCACCTCGTCGAGCACCTCGCGCAGCGGCCGGGCCTGAAGGTCTTGCGGCAGGCGCCCGTGGTGCCACGCCGTCGCCGAGTACGTCGGCAGGAACAGCACGAACGGCCAGTCGTTGCCCCGGTCGAAGCGGATGGTCTGGAAGTTCAGCACCGTCGACACCAGCATCACGCCGTTGAGGTTGATGCCCAGCCGGTCCTGCAGGTAGTTCGCCAGGTTCGCCGCCCGCGTCGTGCCGTACGACTCGCCGATCACGAACTTCGGGCTCGTCCACCGGTTGTTCCGCGTCAGGTACAGCCGGATGAACTCCGCCACCGACTCGACATCCTCCTGCACCCCGTGGAACGCCCGCGGCTCGGTACCCTCGCTCGCCCGCGAGAACCCCGTCGTCACCGGGTCGATGAACACCACGTCCGAAACGTCCACGATCGACTGCGCGTTCTCCACCAGCCGGTACGGCGGCGCCGGCTTCGACCCCGCGTCGTCCGCCCACTCCACGCGGAACGGCCCCAGCACCCCCAGGTGCAGCCACACGCTCGAAGAACCCGGCCCGCCGTTGAAACTGAAGGTGATCGGCCGATCCTCCGGCGCAGGGAACACTGCCGGCGCGTCCGCGCCCGCGCCGGCCGCGGGCGGCTCGGTCCTCGTGTACGCCACGAAGAACATCCGCGCCCGCTCCTTCTTCCCGTCCTCCTTGATGGGCAGGAACCCCGCCGTGGCCGTGAAGTGCACCGGCTGGCCGCCGATGCTCACCACGTGCCGCGTGACCACCGGCTCCGCGGCCTTGTCGTCCTTCTTCTCTTCGCCCCGCACCGCCGCCGGCAGGCACAGCAGCGCCCACGCAACCATCACCAGCATCCGCCGCACGCGCAACCTCCTCATCCCCCGCCCCCCGGCGCCCAAACCGTCGGCCGCGAAACCGGCGTCACACTAACACCATCCGCCGCGGGGCCGGATCCAAAACCCAAGCCCCGCACGACCCCCGGTCGATGCTCCCACAAAGGCCCGCCCAACCGACCGGAGACGCCGCCATGCCCGAGACCTCCCCCACCTACCTCGCCGCCGACGCCCACTTCAAGGGCGAGATCGTCTCCAGCGGCGTCGTCCGCATCGCCGGCGAGCTTGAGGGCCGCATCGCCGCCCAGGCCGAGGTGCTCGTCGAAACCGGCGGCGTCTGCAAAGCCACGATCGAGGCCGCCACCGTCACCGTCGAGGGCGCGGTCGAGGGCGAAATCCGCGGCCGCAGCCGCGTCACCCTCGCCGAAACCGCCCGCGTCCACGCCGACATCACCGCCGGCGCCATCTCCATCGCCGAGGGCGCCACCTTCGTGGGCAACCTCCGCATCGGCCGCGACGCCACCGCCCCCCACACCGCCCCCCACAC
>JACVCL010000239.1 GCA_016742075.1 Phycisphaerales bacterium | reverse complement strand
GGGTGGGGGGTGGTGGGTCGGGGGCTCGGCTGAACCTGCTGGTGACCGCCGCGGCCTGGCCCGGGGAGCACTGGGCCGACTCGCTGCCCACGCTGCTGGCCCCGATGGGGGTGCAGGCGTTCCGAGTGGGGACGGGCCGCGACGCCGCGGAGTTCATCCGGCGATCGCCGGTGCACATCGCGGTGGTGGACCTTTCGCTGCCGCTCGAGTCGGCCTCTCCGGCGGAGGAAGAGGGCGGCGAGCGGATCCTGGAGTTGCTGGCGCGTCTGCCCGACCCGCCGCCGACGCTGGTGATCAAGCGCCGTCGGACGCGTCGCGAGCACGCCAAGGAGCTGGCGACGGCGCTGGCCGCTGGAGCGTTCGCGGTCATCGACCGCCCGGTGCGGCTGGAGCTGCTGCTGGAGGCGATGCGCCGGGCGTTCGTGCGGCACTACCGCGACCGCTGGCCCGGCTGCGGCGGGGCCATGGCGTAACTGAACCGTTGTCTGATCGATCGTTTTCCCGTATTCCCGTTCACGTATCAGGAGCCAAGAGATGGGCATGAAAGTGAAGCCGCTGGGCGACAAGATCCTTGTGAAGCGCGACGAGGCCGAGACCCGCACCGAGAGCGGCATCTTCCTCCCCGAGTCGGCGAAGGACAAGCCCAAGACCGGCACGGTGCAGGCCGTGGGCACCGGGGCCCTGAACACCGACACCGGCGAGCGCGTGCCGCTGTCGCTGAAGAAGGGCGACAAGGTCATCTTCTCGAGCTACGCCGGCACCGAGGTGAAGATCGACAAGGACACGCTGCTGATCATGAGCGAGGACGAGATTCTCGCGGTGATCGAGGGCTGAGCGTCGGACCGACGCCGCGAGCGCCCCGGGGGCGAAAGGCCAACCGCATGATCGACACCGCCAACCGAACCCTCTGCGAGCAGCGCACCGCCGCACTGGTGGCGGCCGTGAAGGCCGCGGTCACCGCGGGCTGCACGCGCGTGGCGTGGGAGTTCAGCAAGGCCGGCAAGTACGAGCTCTACCACCTCGCCGGCATCTCCGCCGCCGAGGGGGTGAGCGCGCAGCTGCCGACCCTGATGGGCATCCAGGTCCGCTCGTGGGATGCGCCCGAGTCGCGGCTGGTCTCGACCACCGACTTCATGTGGTCGCAGCCGCTGGGGCCGGGGTTCGACGCGTGAACGCCGACCAGCTCAGGCACGCGCTCAAGGGCCTCCGCGGCGACCGCACGGTCGCGATGACCTTCGACGCCGCGCCCGGCCCGGGCGCCGGCCTCGAGGTCAAGAACGCCATGCTCGTCCCCGACGAGGCCGACCATCTGCTCAAACTCACCGACGGCCGTCACGAGTACATCATCGACGCCGAGCGCGTCGGCGACGAGGCAGACATGCTGGCCCGCTGCGCCGCCGAAGCCGATGAGGCTGTAGCCCTGCGTCAAGTCGTGGCCGCGCGCGATGGTGATGCGCTTGATCGCGTTCGCCATCTGCTGGACGGCGATGGCGAGCAGGCCCTCGGCGAGCGCTTCGGCGGTGATGTTGCCGACGTCGGCGGCCATTGCCGCAAGTTTCTGCACGACGATATCGCGGTCGAGCGGTTGGTCGCCGTTCGGGCCGAAGAGCTTCGGGAAATGGTCGGGCTGGATTTTGCCGAGCAGGACGTTGCAGTCGGTGACCGTCAATGGCCCGCCGCGGCCGTAGGCGGCGGGTCCGGGGTTCGCGCCGGCGCTTTCGGGGCCGACGAGCAGGCGCGCGCCGTCCCAGCGGCAGATCGAGCCTCCCCCGGCGGCAACGGTGTGGATGCGCAGCATCGGGGCGCGGATGCGCGTGCCGGCGACGATGGTCTCGTTGTCGCGCTCGAGGCGGCCGGCGTAATGGCTGACGTCGGTCGAGGTGCCGCCCATGTCG
>JACVCL010000238.1 GCA_016742075.1 Phycisphaerales bacterium | reverse complement strand
CCCCCCCCGCCCCCCCCCCCCCCCCCGCACCCGCCCCCGGATCGACCGCGGCCGCCGCGCCCATCCCCGCCGACCTCCTCCGCGAGGCCAAGCGCTCGGGCTTCTCCGACAAGCAGATCTGCCGCCTCACCGGCCGCGCCGAGGAAGACATCTTCCGCCAGCGCCACGCCGCCGGCATCGTCCCCGTCGCCCGCCAGATCGACACCCTCGGCGCCGAGTACCCCGCCCAGACCAACTACCTGTACCTCACCTACCACGGCGAGAGAGACGACGCCCAGCTCCCCGTCGATAACTCCGTCCTCCTCCTGGGCTCCGGCGCCTACCGCATCGGCTGCTCGGTCGAGTTCGACTGGTGCTGCGTCAACGCCGGCCTCACCCTGCGCGAGCTGGGCTACAAGACGGTGATGCTCAACTACAACCCAGAGACCGTCAGCACCGACTACGACGAGTTCCACCAGCTTTTCTTCGACGAGATCAGCTTCGAGAGCGTCCGCGAGATCTGCGAGAAGGTCCGGCCCATCGGCGTCGTCGTCTCCATGGGCGGGCAGATCCCCAACAACCTCGCCATGAAGCTCCACCGCGCCGGCATCCGCGTGCTCGGCACCAGCGCCGAGAGCATCGACGCCGCCGAGAACCGCCACAAGTTCAGCAGCATGCTCGACGAGCTCGGCATCGACCAGCCCCGCTGGAACGAGCTCCGCACCCTCGACGAGGCCAAGGCCTTCGCCAAAGAGGTCGGCTACCCCGTCCTCGTCCGCCCCTCCTACGTCCTCTCCGGCGCCGCCATGGCCGTCGCCAGCAACGACGGCGAGCTCACCAAGTACCTCGAAAAGGCCGCCCGCGTCTCCCCCGAGCACCCCACCGTCGTCAGCAAGTACCTCGAGAACGCCAAGGAAATCGAGTACGACGCCGTCGGCAAGGACGGCAAGGTCGTCGTCTACGCCATCAGCGAGCACGTCGAGAACGCCGGCGTCCACTCCGGCGACGCCACCCTCGTCTTCCCGCCCCAGCGCACCTATCTCGAAACCATGCGCCAGATCCGCTCCATCGGCGAGCGCATCGCCGCCAGGCTGCACATCAACGGCCCCTTCAACATCCAGTTCATCGCCAAGGACAACGCCGTCAAGGTCATCGAGTGCAACCTCCGCGCCTCACGCAGCTTCCCCTTCGTCTCCAAGGTCCAGAAGCAGAACTTCATCTCCATCGCCACCCGCGCCATCATGGGCCGCATCATCGACCCCCCCGCCAACGCCGTCTTCGAGCTCAACCACGTCGGCGTCAAGGCCCCCCAGTTCAGCTTCACCCGCCTCGAGGGCGCCGACCCCACCACCGGCGTCGAGATGGCCTCCACCGGCGAGGTCGGCTGCCTCGGCGACGACTTCAACGAGGCCTTCCTCAAGGCCATGCTCAGCGTCGGCTACCGCCTGCCCGTCCGCAGCGTCCTCATCTCCGCCGGGCCCGTCGAGTCCAAGATCGACCTCGCCGAGAGCGCCCGCGCCCTCACCGCCAAGGGCATCCGCGTCTTCGCCACCGCCGGCACCGCACGCTTCTTCCACGATCGCGGCATCACCGCCGACGTCCTCGGCTGGCCCCTCGACAAGGGCCACGCCCCCTCCGGCCCCGCCGCCCTCCCCAACTCCCTCGACTACATCCGCGAGCGCAAGGTCGACCTCGTCATCAACATCCCCAAAGACGACAAGGAAGAAGAGCTCACCAACGGCTACCTCATCCGCCGCTCCGCCGTCGACTTCAACGTCCCCCTCATCACCAACAAGCAGATCGCCATGCGCTTCGTCGAGGCCATCACCCGCATCGCCCCCGACCAGCTCAAGGCCCGCAGCAAGCCCTGGGGCGAGTACGCCGGCGTCGCCACCTGACCCACCAACCTCTCGGTCCCCAACCCCCACC
>JACVCL010000044.1 GCA_016742075.1 Phycisphaerales bacterium | reverse complement strand
GTGCTGGCGGGGGGGTGACGGGCGGGGGCGGTGGGATGGGCGTCGGACGGTCTTTCTCCCCTCCAGGCGGTCGGGCTTTCGGGCCCGGCCGTCTTTGTTGGCGGTCGGCCCGGCGGGTGGGGACAGGTTCCGCGGCCGGTTGTGCGGGGGGCGGATGCGGGTACATTTCCGCCGCGTTCATGCTGATCGCTCTGTCGGCCAACTCGCTGGCGTCGCTGATGAAGGGGCCCAAGGCCCTGACGCTGCTCGATCTGCCGAAGTTCACTCGGGAAGAACTGGGCATCGCTGGGCTGAACCTGACGACCCGTCACCTCTCGGGGGTCGACCCGGCGTCGCAGGAGCGTCTGCGCGACCTGGGAGACCGGGTGGGCTGCCCGATCCTGCTGCTGTCGGAGCACGAGGCGCACCCGCTGGGGAGCGAGGACGACGCGGCGGCGGAGGCGGCGCTGGAGCGGATGGAACGCGTGGTGCGGGTGGCGCACCGTCTGGGGTGCAGCGCGGTGTCGCTGACGATCCGCGACCCCGGGGGCGAGCCCGGGCTGGATCTGGCGGTGTCGCGGATGAAGGACCTGCTGTTGAAGGCCGAGCGGCTGGAGATGAACGTGCTGCTGGGCGCTTCGGCGACGGGCCCGCTGGCGAAGCCGGATCAGTTGACCCAACTGGTGCGCAAGATCGGCGGATTCCGGATCGGATCGTTCCCGGACTTCGAGTGCGCGGCGGCGTTCACGCCGGACGCGGCGGTGGTTGTCGAAAAGAAGGGCAAGGTCAAGGCAGAGGGTCCGGCGCCCACGCCGATGGTGGCCTACCTGCGGGCGCTGACGCCGTATTCGTCGGCGGTGGCGGCGGCGTTCCGGGACTTCTCGGCCAAGGGGGAGCACAAGCCGTTTGACTTCTCGGCCTGCCTTGCGGCTGTGCACAGTGTTGGCTTCGAGGGGAACCTGTCGCTAGAGTACCGGGGGAGCGGTGATCCGCTTCCGTCCGTGCGCCATGCCAAGGCCCAGGCCGAGTTGCTCCTCCAGCCGGAACAGCCATGAGCGACGCCATGCTTCAGCCTGTTGCGCCCGCCGACAGCCGTCTGGCGGGATCGTCGTCGGGTCGTTCCCGCCGCGTGATCGTGACGATCGACGGCCCGGCGGGTACGGGGAAGTCGTCGAACGCGCGGAAGGCGGCGGCGGCGCTGGAGCTTTCGTTCCTGGACACCGGGGCGATGTACCGGGGTGTTGCGGCGCTGGCGTTCGACCACGGTCTGATGGCGCCGGGCGGGCCGCTGCCCAACGAGCGGGCGCTGGCGGAACTGCTGCGCGAGGCGGACCTTCGGTTTGACTGGTCGTGCGACCCGCCGGAGCTTCTGGCGTTCGGGGGTTCGATCGCGGCCCGGCTGCGCGACAAAGATGTGAACGACGCGGTGTCGCCGATCTCGACGCTGCGGTCGGTTCGTCAGGTGCTGGTGGAGCGTCAGCGGCGGATCGGCGAGACGCATCAGCGGCTGGTGTCGGAGGGTCGCGATCAGGGGTCGGTGGTGTTCTTCGACGCGGACGTGAAGATCTATCTCACGGCGTCGTCGCGGGTGCGGGCGGAGCGGCGGGCGCGGCAGACCGGGCGTACGGACATCGACGCGATCGAGGCGGAGATCGTTCAGAGGGACGAGCGCGACTCGACGCGGGCGGTGGGCCCGCTGGTGTGCCCGGAGGGGGCGGTGGTGCTGGATTCGTCGCACCTGAGCGAGGCTGAGACGGTCGAGCAGATCGTTCGGATCGTGCGCGAGCGGGTGCCGGACGCGTTCATCTGAGGGCGGCGGGGACGGGGGTGTCGATCAGCGTGCCGCGGCGGCGGCCTCGACGGGGAGGGCCCCGACGAGGTTCTGCACGATGCGGTCGGTGGTGAAGCCCTCGGCCTCGCCCTCGAAGTTCAAGATCACGCGGTGGCGCAGGGCCGGGAGGGCGACGGCCTGGATGTCTTCGAGCGCGGCGGCGGCGCGGCCGGCGACCAGGGCGCGGCACTTGGCGGCCAGCACGAGCGCCTGGGCGGCGCGGGGCGAAGCGCCGATCTTCACGAAGCGGCCCACCTCGGGGCCGGCGAATTCGCCGCCGGGGTGGGTGGCAAGGACCATGCGTACGGCGTAGTCCTGCACGTGGTCGGCGATGGCGACGCGCTGAACGAGCGCCTGGTGCGCGAGGATGCGCTCGGCCGCGAGCACCGGGGTGATCTCGGCGGTGACGCCCTGGGTGGTGCGGCGGAGGATCTCGGCGAGCTCGTCGCGGCCGGAGTAGCCGACGTTGAGCTTGAAGAAGAAGCGGTCGAGCTGGGCTTCGGGAAGGGGGTAGACGCCTTCCTGCTCGAGGGGGTTCTGGGTGGCCATGACGAAGAACGGGCGTTTGAGGCGGTGCGTCTCGCCGGCGACGGTGACGCTCTTCTCCTGCATGGCCTCGAGGAGGGCCGACTGGGTTTTGGGTGTGGCGCGGTTGATCTCGTCGGCGAGGAGAATCTGGGTGAAGACGGGGCCGGGCTCGAAGACGAACTGGCGGGCGCCGCCGACCTCGCGGACGACCTGCGTGCCGGTGATGTCGGCGGGCATGAGGTCGGGGGTGAACTGGACGCGGCGGAAGTCGAGGCTGAGCGCCTGGGCGAGGGAGCGGACCAGCAGCGTTTTGCCGAGCCCGGGCACGCCCTCGAGCAGGCAGTGGCCGCCGGTGAAGAGGCAGGTGAGGACGCCGTCGACGATGTCGGCGTGGCCGACGACGGCGCGGGCGATCTGCTCGCGGACGGCGGCGTAGTCGCGGCGGAACTCGTCGGCGGCCTCTCGGACTTGCTCGATGGTTCGCGGGTCGGTCACGGTGGCTCCTGTGGCCGGGGATGGTAGTGGGGGCGGGCCGCGGCGTGCGGGCGGCCGAGGGCGGAGGGTGGGGATCGGGGTGGGGGCGCTACGCTTGGCGGAGATGATCGCGCGGCCGTGGAGAGAGCGGGTGGAGACATTGGACGTCGGACGGCTGTCCTACGACGAAGGGGTGGAGCTGCAGGGGCGGACGGCCGAGGAGGTGCTCTGGTGGCGCGAGGCCCGGGAGCGGGGCGAGGGGCCGACGGCCGCGGGGCGGCTGCTGATGCTGGAGCACGACCCGCCGGTGATCACGGTGTCGAAGCGTCAGGGGGCCGATCGGCACCTCCTGGCGAGCGAGGAGCACCTGAGGGCCCGGGGCATCCAGCTCCGTGCGACCGACCGTGGCGGGGACATCACCTACCACGGACCTGGGCAATTGGTGGTGTACCCGATCCTGGACCTCAACCGGCTGCGGCTGAACCTGCACTCGTACATGCGGCTGCTGGAGGCGGCGGTGATCGACGCGGTGGCGTCGTTCGGCGTGTCGGCGCACCGCGATGTGTGCGCGACCGGCGTGTGGGTGGGCGGTGAGGGGCCCGGGGCGGGTTTGGTGGGGGCGGGCGATGCGTGCGCGGCGGACAAGACCGGGGCGAAGCTGTGCGCGATGGGGGTGCGGGTGCGCAAGTGGGTGTCGATGCACGGGCTGGCGCTGAACGTGACGACGGACCTCGATCATTTCGGGCTGATCGTGCCGTGCGGCCTGGTTGGGCGGCCGGTGACGTCGCTGCAGCGGCTGCTGGGCCCGGGGTGCCCGGGGATGGCGGAGGTGAAGGCGGCGGTGGGCGCGGCGCTGACGGCGCGGTTGGAGGCGGCGTCAGATCGGCCTGTTGAGGGCTCCTTGGAGGACGCGGAGGGGCGGGCTACTTGAGTTTCAGGTCGGCGCGGACCTCGTCGGTCAGGTCGGCGGCCTCGGGGTACACCAGCAGCGGGCGGCCGAGGAGGTCTTTGACGAGGGCGTCGGTGCCGGCCTCGACGAGCTTGTCGTCGGGGCGCATGGAGGCGACGACGTGCGAGAAGCCCCGGCTCTCGGCGACCGCCTGGGCCGAGCCTCGGATGAGGCCGTAGACCTCCTTGAGCTGCCCGGCGATGAGCTGGTCGTAGCGGCGGGAGATCTCCTGCTGGGTGGCGGCAAGGCGGCCCTGCACACGCGCGGCCTCTTCGGCGAGTCGGCGGAACTCGTCGCCCTTGGGGTCCAGCGGCTCGGCGCGGGCGCGGAGCTTGGCGAGCTCGTCTTCGAGGGGTTTGAGCAGGTCTTCGCGCTGCGACTTCTCGAACTCCTCGCGCTTGGGGCGGTAGCGGTCGCTGTTCATCAGTTCGTCGGCGACGATGGTGACGGCGACGACGGCGACGCGGGCCGGGTCGGCGGCGGGCGGGGCGGCCGAGATGGCCGCGGCGGGCGCGGTGAGCGAGCCGGGGCGCAGCGCGAGGGCGATCGCCAGCAGGACGAGGGCGTAGAGGGCCAGACGCTCGGTTCGGGACATGGTGGCTCCGTGAGGTGGTGGCGGTGCACGCTGAGTCGCGGCAGTCGGGGGAGAGAGGGGGTGGAGGTGGGGTGGTGGGATTCTTTGGGGGGGGTCAGAGGCCCGGGGACCAGAGGTAGTAGAACCCGGCGGTGGGGTGCAGACTGTCGGGCAGATTGATCTGGATGAGGTTGAGCTCGGAGGGGCGTCCGGTGGCCGCGGCGCGCGGCTCGAGATCGGTGAGCGCGTAGGGGGAGTTGGGAGCCTGGCCGTCGGCGTGGTACTTGACGAGCCGGGCGGCGGGAACCCCGGCGAGGCGCTTGGCCTCGGCGAAGGCCTCGCGCAGGTCGCCGGTCTGATCGATGAGCCCGGCGGCGAGGGCCTGCGAGCCGGTGAGCACGCGGCCGTCGGTGAGCAGATCGATGCGGGCGTCGCGGTCGGCGGGGAGGGAGGCGGCGAAGGCGGCGTCCTCGCCGGAAACGGGCGTGGGGGATGTGGGGGATGTGGGGGGTGTGGGGGGCGGGGCGGTCAGACGCTCGCCGCGCCGAGCGACCACCAGCGCGCGGAACTTGGCGTAGAAGTCGTCGACCATGCTCTGCATGATGCGGTAGTGGTCTTCGCGCATGGGCTCGAAGGGGTTGGTGAGGTCCTTATTGGGCCGGCTGGTGACGGCGCGGCCGGAGATGCCGATGCGGTCCATGCCGCGGGCGAAGTTGAAGGTCTGCACGATGACGCCGATGGAGCCGGTGATCGTGGAGGGCTGGGCGACGATGCGGTCGCCGGCCAAGGAGATGTAGTAACCACCCGACGCGGCGACATCGCCCATGGAAACCACCACGGGCTTGCCCGAGCGGGCGCGGAAGCCGGCGATCTCGCGGTGCATGGTCTCGGAGGCGGCGACGGTGCCGCCCGGCGAGTTCACGCGGAGCAGCACGGCCTTCACGGAGGGGTCTTTCTCGGCCTTGTCGAGCCGGGCGACGAGCGAGTCGACCGGGTTGCCGCGCGACGCGAACAGCCCGGGGGTGGCGCCCGAGGAGATGACGCCGGCGACGTCGATGAGGGCGACCTTGGGCCGGTCGAAGCCGGTGGCGGTGTCGGCGAGGACCTCGGTCTCGCGGATCTTGCCGTCGCCGGGGGCCAGATCGAGGGTTACGCGGCTGGGGATGCAACCGGCGAGCCCGGCCGCCGCGGCCGCGAGAGCGGCGAGAAGGGATCGGCGCACGGCCTGGGGAGTGATCGGGGTGGGCATGGGCGCGAGTGTAGGGGGCGGGTGTACGCTCTCGTGGTGAGCGAGACGGGAATCGATGGCGGCCGGGCGTGGCACGTGCCGGTGCTCATGCGCGAGGTGCTGGCGACGCTGTCGCCGCGCCCGGGGGAGACAGTGCTGGACTGCACGGCGGGCTTGGGCGGTCACGCCGCGAGGCTCGGCGAGGCGGTTGGGGCTTCAGGGACGGTGGTGGTGAACGACATGGACCCGGCGCAGGCGGCGGCGGCTCGGGCCCGGTGTGAACAGATTCCGAACGGGCCGAGGGTTGTGATGCTGGCCGGGAACTTTGTGGACGCTCCTCGGCGGCTGGCGGAGGCGGGGCTCTCGGCGGGGGTGGTGCTGGCGGACCTGGGGTTCGCATCGAACCAGATGTCGGACCCGTCCCGGGGGCTGAGCTTCCAGGGGGATGCCCCGTTGGACATGCGGCTGGACCCGACGCTGCCGGCATCGGCGGCAGACCTTGTGCAGTCGCTGCCCGAGGCAGAACTTGCCGAGATCATCCGGGACTTCGGTGAGGAGCGGCGGTGGCGGCAGGTGGCGCGAAAACTTGTCCAAGAACGCGGGGCCTCGCCGATACGAACCACGGCTCGATTGGCCGCGCTCGTGCGCGCGGCGGTCGGGCCGGAGGCGCCGGGCGGGTCGCGGATCGACCCGGCGACGCGGACGTTTCAGGCCCTGCGGATCGCGGTGAATGACGAGCTGGGCAGCCTGCGGTCGCTGCTGGAATCGGTAGGCCGATCGGCATCGGCGAGGCGTTCCGGAGGCGGGGTGACGGGCGGGGGTGGGTCGTGGCTGGCGCCGGGGGCGCGCGTCGGGATCATCAGTTTCCACTCGCTGGAGGATCGACTGGTCAAGCACGCGTTCGGCGAACTGGTCGACCGGGGCCTGGCCGAGCACGTGACGAGGAAGCCGCTGGTGGCGACGGAGGGTGAAGTGTCGGAGAACCCGCGTGCCCGCTCGGCGAAGCTGCGGGCGATCCGGCTGGCGGATTGACGGGTGTGCGTGCGGGGAAGGGCGGGGGACGGTCGCGGTCGGGTATAACTGCCCGGCGGTTCGCGGATTCCAGACGGTCGGCGCGTGACGGATCGCGCGCGGGAGTCCGTCCGACAACTCGGCGTGGCAAGGACGCAGCGGATGACGCGTGAACAGAAGCTGGCGATGATCATCGGGTTCGCCCTCGTGCTGGCGGTGGGCGTGCTGGTTTCCGACCATCTGAGCGGAGCGCGCGGGGCCAGGGTGGCCCAGGTAACGCCGCCGCAGAGCCACGCCGAGTCGATCCCCGTGGCGTTCGGCCGCGAGGTGATCGGCGAGCCGATCAGGCCTTTGGCCGAGGTGGTGCCCGCGCCCCCGGCGCTCGTGCCGCCGGCGCCGCCCGTGGCCGACGGCACCACGCCGCCGGTGGTGCCCGACCCCGCTGATTCGCGGCCGGGCGAGATCGTGCTGGGCCTCCGCGGCGGTTCGACCCTGACGCCACCGCCCTCCCCCGACCGTACGGCCGAGCGAACCCCGGACCGCGCCACGGAGCGCACCCCCGAGCGGTTGTCGGACCGCGGCCCGGCGGCGGCCAAGGCCGAAGGCAAGAAGTACACCGTGAAGGAGGGGGACACCCTCTGGCGGATCGCCAGCGAGCAGTACGGCGACGGTCGTCTGGCCGGGAAGCTGGCCGAGTTCAACAAGGACCGCATGGGCAAGGGCGGGCAGCTGCGGGTCGGCGGATCGCTGCTGCTGCCGTCGAAAGAGGCCCTGAGCGGCAAGGCCGAGGCCACCACTGCTCCTCTCACCCCGGCCCCCGGCCCGGGACGTGAGGAGACGGTCCGGCCGACGGGCGGGTCGGGCGGGGGCAACCTTCGCGACAGCCGCGACCCGCGTTCGCGCGAGACACGGACGGCGCTGAAGGCGCCCGAGGGCGACGGCAAGGCCGATGCCGCGGCGGGCAAGCGTGGCACGTACACGGTGCAGCGGGGCGACTCGCTCTCGCAGATCTCGCAGCGGACGCTGGGCACGTCGCGCCGCTGGCAGGAGATCCTGGAACTCAACCGCGACAAGCTCTCGTCGGAGGACGACCTGGCCGCGGGGATGGTGCTGAAGCTGCCGGCGCGGTGACCGCGTCGGGGCGTTGTGCGTCGGGGCCGGGCGGCGGCAACTCAGGAGCACGGGCGTGATCGCGAAGTTGGGCGTGCTGATTCTGGCGTCGGGCGTCGGCGCCGCCGGGCTGCTGGTGGTTCGCCAGCAGCGGTTGCAGGCGGTGCACGAGATGGCCGTGGCGCTGGATAGCGCGGCGAAGCTCGACCGTGACCTGTGGCGGATCCGCGCCGAGGTGGCGGCGGCGATCACGCCGCTGAAGGTGCTGGAGCTGACGCGGGCGTCGGGGGAATGGAGGCCGATCGTCCGGGGCGCTGCGCCGCTTCCGGGCGTGCCCGAGCCCGTGGGGGCCAAGCCGCTGGCCGACGCCGGGCGTGGTGAGGGCACGCTGCGCCGGGGGCGTGCGCTGCCGTGACGGGCGACCCGAGGCATGATCGGCGTGAGCAGGCGGCCCGCATCCACAAGGTGGGGGTGCTGACCCTGGCGGGGCTGACGACGCTGCTGGGCCTGTCGGTGGTGCGGGTGGTCCAGTTGCAGGTGTGGCCCGACCCGCTTCTGCGTTCGCATCTGACCGACCGTATCTCCCGGCGCGAGGTGCCGGCGCCCCGGGGCGACATCACCGACCGGGTGGGTCGGGTGCTGTCGTCGACGCGGACGGGGTTCCGGATCTTCGTGGACCCGACGCAGCTGAAGCAGGAGACGCTGACGTCCACGATCGCCTCGCTGGCGGAGGTCAGCGGCGAGAAGCCCGAAGAGGTGGCCCAGCGGATTTACACGCGGATGAACGAGAACGTCCGCCGCGTGGACGAGGGGCGGAACCCCATACGGTACCTGTCGATCGGGAAGACGCTGACCGACGGGCAACTGGAGGCGGCGCGGCGGCTGACGATCAAGGGCATGCACCTGGAGCTCCGTCCGGTGCGCGAGGAGCCGGGGGGCGAGCCCGCGGCGTCGTTCGTCGGCAAGGTGGGCGTCGACGACAACGGCCTGATGGGCGCCGAGCTGGCCTTCCAGCAGTACCTGTCCCCGCAGGACGGGTACTTGGATTACGTCCGCGACGCCAAGGGCCGCCCCATGTGGGTGGAGCCCGGGCAGTTCCGCAACCCGACGGCTGGTCAGGACGTGCGGCTGAGCTTCGACCTGGCGCTGCAGCAGATCGCCTTCGAGGAGATCCGGCGCGGCGTCGAAGAGGCCGACGCGGCGGGCGGACGGATCATCGTCGCCGACCCCAACACGGGCGAGATCCTGGCGATGGTCGATCACATCCGGGACGTGCCCGGGCTGATCACGTACGACAAGAAGCGGCACAACATCGCCGACACATCGCTGCGGTTCGTGACGATCAACCCCGACCCCGACCGGGCCAAGCACCCGGCGCTGGGTCGCAACCGGTGCATTGTCGACGTGTACGAGCCCGGCTCGACCTTCAAGACGTTCATGTGGTCGGCGGTCACCGACCGCGGCCTGGCCCGGCCCGAGGAGGTGTTCAACACCTACAACGGCACGTACACGCTGCCCTACGGGCGCGTGGTGCGCGACGTGTTCGGCAAGCCGTCGCTCACGTGGTCGGACGTGCTGGTGCAGTCGTCGAACATCGGGATGGTGCAGGGCACGTCGCGGCTGACGTATGAGCAGATGCACGCCGACGTGCTGCGGTTCGGCTTCGGCCAGCGGACGAACATCGGTCCGAAGAAGGAGTCGCCGGGCATCGTCACGCCGCTGGCCAAGTGGACGCACTACACGCAGACATCCGTGAGCTTTGGCTACGAGGTGTCGGTGACGCCGCTGCAGATGATCCGGGCCTTCAGCGTGTTCGCGCGGTCGGGCGAGCTCATGGGCACGCTGCCGGAGCTGCGGATGACGGCGGCCGACAGCCGGAACCCCGCGCCGCAGATCCGCTACCGCGTGCTGCAGGACTGGGTGGTGCAGGCGGCGCGCGAGGCGATGAAAGACGTCGGCTCGAACATGACGCGCCGGGCCCTTCAGGAGCACGAGAGCGAGTCGCAGACCATCGAGGTGCGCCGGGGGATGTTCGGCAAATCGGGCACGGCGAACGTGGTTCGGCCGGGGGGCGGGGCGTACATCCGCCACCAGTATGTCTCGAGCTTCGTGGCCGCGGCGCCGTTCGACCAGCCCCGGCTGGTGATCCTGGTCACCATCGACGACCCGGGGCCGTCGATGATCCGCCGGCGGGCGCATTTCGGGTCGATCGTGGCCGGGCCGGTGGTGCTGCGGACGCTGAACCGCGCACTGGACTACCTGGGCGTGCCCGAGCCGCCGCGCGACGAACCGGCGAAGGGCAAGCTGGCCCGGTCCGAGCCGTGAGCGGCGCCCGCTAGCCGGGCGTGGGCCGCCCGTGCAGGATGGGCATGGCATCGTCGAAGTACGGCCGGATGATCGGCGACTCCGAGGCCGCGAACTGGCCGTAGGGGCCGTCGAAGGACACCGTTCCTTCGTGGAGCATGACCACCCGCGGCCGGAGCCGGCGGAGCAGGTCCTTGTCGTGGGTGACGATGACAGTGGTGGGCGCGACCACCCCGGGCGCGGCGGGGCGGCGGTCGTGGGTGGTGCGGATGAGATTGTGGATCTGCGCGGCGTGGGCGGGGTCGAGCCCGGTGGTCGGCTCGTCGTAGAACATGAGGAGAGGGTCCATCGCCAGGGCGCGGGCGATGGCCACGCGTTTGGCCATGCCGCCCGAGAGGTCGTCGCGGTCCTTGGCGAGGATGGTGTCGTCGCCCGCGAAGCCCACGGCGTCGAGAGCACGCCGGGCGATGGGGCGGATCTGGTCGTCGGTGAGGCCCTTGGTCTCGCGGAGCCAGAGGGCCAGGTTCTCAAAGACGCTGCCGGTGAACAGGGCGTTGCGCTGGAAGACCACCGCCCAGTGCAGGCGGATCCGGTCGAGGCCTTCGTCGTCGAGCCCGGCGAGGTCGGCCAGCGGCGGGCAGCCGTCCGGGCCGGGCGGCGCGTCGTGATCGGCCAGCAGCACGCGCCCGCCGTCGGGGGCGTAGTGGCCGAGAATCGTCTCCAGAAGAACCGTCTTCCCGCAGCCCGAACCCCCGACGACCGCGACGAGATCGCCCGAGGCGATCGTGAGGTCGACGCCGCGCAGCACGCGGTTGGGCCCGAAGTTCTTCTCGAGCCGCTGCGTCTGGATCTCGATCGGTCTGGGCATTCGGCGTGTCGGCCCGGATCCCGGCGGCGGGGTCAGCGGGCCATTGAACCTGGGGGGTCAGACATGGGCGAGCTTGTTGACGCCGTTGAGGGCGGCGACCTTGTAGCACTCGGCGAGGGTGGGGTAGTTGAAGACGGTGTCGACGAAGTAGTCGACGGTGCCCTTGAGGGCCATGACGGCCTGCCCGATGTGGACGATCTCGGTGGCGCCGGTGCCGATGCAGTGGACGCCGAGGATCTGCCGGGTTTCCTGGTGGATGAGCATCTTGAGCATGCCCACCTCGTCGCCGATGAGCTGGCCGCGGGCGATCTCGCGGTAGTTCGCGACGCCGGACTCGAAGGGGATGTCGTCCCGGGTGAGCTTGTCTTCATTGAAGCCGACCATGGAGATCTCGGGGATGGCGTAGATGCCGTAGGGGAAGAGCTCGGGGACCGAGTTGGTCTTGACCCCGAACATGTGGCACGCGGCCAGGCGGCCCTGCTCCATGCTGGTGCTGGCCAGAGCGGGGAAGCCGATGACGTCGCCCGCGGCGTAGATCGAGGGCACTTTGGTCTGGAAGGTCTTCATGTCGACGGCGATGCGGCCGCGGTTGTCGGCCGAGAGGCCGACGCGCTCGAGCTCGAGCTCGCTGGTGCAGCCCTGGCGGCCGACGGCGTAGAGCAGGCACTCGGCCCGCATGGTCTTGCCCGATTCGAGCGTGGCCTCGACGAGCTTGCCGTCGAGCCCGCGGGCGCCCTCGGGGGCGTCGACCACCTGGGCCTTGACGACCTTCTCGCCCATCCGCAGGGTCATGCCCCCCTGGCGGAGGTGGTACTGCAGGGCCTCGCGGATCTCGGGGTCGAGGAACTCGAGGATGGTGTCGCGCCCCTCGATGAGCGTCACCTTGACGCCCACGGCCTGCATCATCGACGCGTACTCGGTGCCGATGACCCCGCCGCCGACGACGATCAGCGACCGCGGCAGGTTGGGCAGGCGCAGGATGCCGTCGGCGTCGACGATGTACCGGCCGTCGAAGGCGAGGTTGTCGGGCCGGGCGGGCTTGGTGCCGGTGGCGATGAGGATGCGGTCGGCCTCGATCACCGTCACCTCGGAGCCGCGCGTGGCGACGACGGTGCGCGGGTTGGCCAGCGAGGCGGTGCCGTTGATCATCTGCACGCCGTTGCGGGCCATGTGGCCGCGGACGATCTCGATCTCACGCTTGACGACGTGCTGGCACCAGTGGATGAGGTCGTCGATGGTGATGCGGCGCTCGGCGGAGAACGAATCGGATGTGCGGAAGGAGTGGCCGAAACCGGTGAGGTGCAGGATGGCCTCGCGCAGCGACTTGCTGGGGATGGTGCCGGTGTTGATCGCCACGCCGCCGATGACCTCGGAGCGCTCGATGAGGCAGGCGGTCTTGCCGAGCTTGGCCGCCTGGATGGCGCACCGCTGCCCGGCCGGGCCGCTGCCGATGACGCACACGTCGAACTTGAGCATGGGGGGCTCCGGGGGCGCCGAGGCGGGGCGCGGCGTATCCGAACGAGACCCGTACGGAATAGGTCCGAACAGGGCCGCCGCGCGGCGTGGCGCTATGCTATCGACGCTTTCTCGGACCTCCCTGAGCCCGGTCTGGCGCTGTGCCGGAGCACGCGGCCAGCCTGGGCCCAGCCGGGCTGGGTGCGGCGCTCAGAACGCCTCCTCGGGCCGTGTCCGCCGTGTCCGCCGTGCCCGCGGGGCCCCGGGAGTGCTTCGGGCGGCCGGCGCCGGCACCGGCGGGCGGGCAGGGGCTTCTAGAATGCACGAAAGTGGGCCTCGGGCCCGGAATTGAGCATCGGACTCGGATCCTCTCGGACACGTATTGACGGCCCGCCGGCCTCCGCCGCGCGGGCCTCTTGATCACAGGAACGGACTCGACATGGCCCAAGGTCCCAAGGCGGTGCTGCCCTCGGTGAACGGCTGGAACGCGGACTACCTGGAGGGGCAGTACGAGCGGTGGAAGCGCGACCCGCGGAGCGTGCCGGCGGATGTGGCGAGCTTCCTCGCGGGCTTCGACCTCGCGGCCGCTGGCGGCTCGGGTGGGGCGGCGGCGGGCGGGGGGCCTTCGGGCGGCGCGGCCGCGGAGAGCGGCGGGGTGTCCCCGGCGCAGGCGGCGGTGACGGCGCTGATCGAGCGCTACCGCCGCTACGGGCACATGGCGGCGCAGACCGACCCGTTCGGCCGCGAGCCCGACCGTCCGGAGTTCCTGAACCACGCCCACCACGGGCTGAGCGACGAGCACCTGGACCGCCCGTTCGACGCGGGGCTGCTCTCGCCGGGCGGGGCGCCGATGACGCTCCGGGCGATCATCGGGGCGCTCGAGCAGACCTACTGCGGGGCGATCGGCGTCGAGTTCACGCACATCAGCAACGAGGCCGAGCGCCGGTGGCTGATCGAGCGGATGGAGGGCATCCGCAACCGTCCGTCGTACGGCGCCGACGAGAAGCGTGAAATCCTGCGGCAGCTGCAGCGTTCGGAGATGTTCGAGCTGTTCTGCGCCAAGCGGTACAAGGGGGCCAAGCGGTTCAGCCTGGAGGGTGGCGAGTCGCTGATCCCGATGCTCGACCGGCTGATCGCCTGCGCGGGGGACCGCTACGAGGTGTCGGAGATCGTCTTCGGGATGGCCCACCGCGGTCGGCTGAACGTGCTGACCAACATCATGGGCAAGACCTACGAGATGATCTTCACGGAGTTCGACGACGCCTGGACGCCCGACGCGGCCACGGGCGGCGGCGACGTGAAGTACCACCGCGGCTACTCCTCCAACCGGCTGCTGCCGTCGGGGCGGCACGTGTGGCTGAGCATCTCGTCGAACCCGAGCCATCTCGAGTCCGTGAACGCGGTGGTGCTGGGCCGCTGCCGCGCCAAGCAGAGGCTGGCGCGCGACTACGACCGCCGCAAGAAGGTGCCGGTGCTCATCCACGGCGACGCGGCGATGATCGGCCAGGGCGTGGTGGCCGAGTGCTTCAACATGTCGCAGCTCGACGGGTACAAGGTCGGCGGCACCGTGCACGTGGTGATCAACAACCTGATCGGCTTCACCACCGGCCCCGACGACGCGCGCTCGAGCCGCTACTGCACCGACTCGGCCAAGATCATCGAGTGCCCGGTCTTCCACGTGAACGGCGAAGACCCCGAGGCCTGCGTGCTGGCCATCGAGCTGGCCCTCGAATACCGGATGCGATTCGGCAAGGACGCGGTGGTGGACATGGTCTGCTACCGCCGCCACGGCCACAACGAGACCGACGAGGCCGCGTTCACCCAGCCGCTGCTGTACAACGAGATCAAGGGCAAGCCCAGCGTGGTGAACGTGTACGCGCAGCGGCTCGGGGCCGAGGGGGTCATCACCGACGACCAGGTGCGAGAGGTGCGGGCGAGTCTCGACGAGAACCTCGACCGCGCGTTCCTGGCGGTGAAGCAGGTTCCGGTCGACCCGACGCCCGACCCCGGGCACCAGCAGTGGGAGGGCCAGACCAACGAGTGGAGCTTCGCGCCGGTCGACACGGGCGTGGCCCGCGACGTTCTGGCCGAGATCGCCTCGGCGCTGGGCCGCTGGCCCGAAGGGTTCACCCCGCACGAGAAGCTGGTGAAGATCCTGCAGGACCGCGCGCGCTGCGTGAGCGACGACCTGCCGCTGGATTTCGGCGCCGCCGAGGCCCTGGCCGTCGGCAGCCTCCTGAAGGAGGGCACGATCGTCCGGCTGAGCGGCCAGGACTGCCGTCGCGGCACCTTCAGCCACCGCCACGCGGCCCTGCGCGACAAGAACACCAACGCCCTGTTCGTGCCCCTGAACCACCTGAGCGAGACGCCCGGAGCCGACGCCATCCGCCCCGCGCAGGCCGCGCTGCCCAAGAGCAAGGAGATGGAAGCCCGCTACTGGGTCTACGACAGCCCGCTGTCGGAGTTCGCGGTGCTGGCCTTCGAGTACGGATACTCGATCACCACCCCCAACGCGCTGGTGATGTGGGAGGCGCAGTTCGGCGACTTCGCCAACGGCGCCCAGGTGGCCATCGACCAGTACCTGGCCTCGGCCGAGATCAAGTGGGACCGCTGGAGCGGCCTGGTGCTGCTGCTGCCGCACGGCTACGAGGGCCAGGGGCCCGAGCACTCGTCGGCGCGCCTCGAGCGGTTCCTGCAGCTGTGCGCCGACCACAACATGCAGGTGATCGCCCCCACCTCGCCCGCGCAGTACTTCCACGCCCTTCGACGGCAGGTCAAGCGCAGCTTCCGCAAGCCGCTGGTGGTGATGACGCCCAAGAGCCTGCTGCGGGCCCCGTTCGCCGCCAGCCGCGTGGCCGAGCTCATGAGCGGCACGTTCCAGGAGATCATCGACGACCCGGCGCTCGCCAAGTCGGCCGACCCCAGGGCCGCCCGGTCCAAGGTGCGGCGGGTGATCCTGTGCTCGGGCAAGGTGTACTACGACCTGGCCGAGCGGCGGGCCGCGCTCAAGCGCGACGACCTGGCCATCGTGCGGGTCGAGCAGCTCTACCCGCTGCACACCGCCCTGCTGGGCGAGATCATGAAGGGCTACCCGAAAGATGTCGAGGTGGTCTGGGTGCAGGAAGAGCCCAAGAACATGGGCGGCTACCAGCACGTGTTCATGACGCTCTTCGAGGAGTGGGGCTGGCAGCTGCCGTACGTCGGCCGCCCGGCGAGCGCCACGCCGGCCACGGGCTCGCCCCGCAAGCACTTCGAGCAGCTCCAGGAGTTCCTGGCCGACGCGGTCGGGGCGCTGGCCCAGCCGGTGGCGGCGCCGGCCCACTGAATCGGCGGGCCAGACGATCGGCCCGCCCCTACAATCCTCTCCCTATGGCGACCAAGATCGTGATCCCGGCGATGGGCGAGTCGATCAGCGAGGCGGTCATCTCCTCGTGGCTCAAGCCCGACGGCGCGTACGTGCAGCGCGACGAGGACATCGTCGAGCTGGAGACCGACAAGATCAACCAGACCGTCATCGCGCCGGTCGCGGGCGTGCTCAAGCACGGCGCCGCCGCGGGCGACACCGTCAAGGTGGGTGCGGTCATCGCGACCGTCGATGAGTCGGCCCCCGCGCCCGCCGGCGCCGCGGCGGCTCCCAAGGCCGCGCCCGCCGCCACAGCGGCCAAGGCCGCGGCTCCGGCGGCAGAGCCCAAGCCCGCCCCGGCGGCCTCCCCCGCGGCGGGAGGGGCAGCGGTCATCGCGACGAGCGCCGGGCACGGCGGCGGCGGGGGTGGGGGGGGGGGGGGTGGGGGGGGGGGGGGTCCCAGGGCCACCCCGCTGGCCGAGCGTTTGGGGGCCGAGCCCGGCGCCGAGCCCCCGCCCGGGGGCGGCCCCGGGCCCC
>JACVCL010000237.1 GCA_016742075.1 Phycisphaerales bacterium | reverse complement strand
CCCCCGCCCCCTCCTCACGGCCCTCGCCGCACACCGGGCCCCAGGGCCCCCGCGGCCCCGACGCCGATCCCCGCGCCCAAAATGACAACCGGCCGCGCGGGGCGGCCGGTCGGTTGCTCAGCATCAGTGGTACCGAAGCGGTGATCTCGGCGGTCGGGCGTCGCTCAGCCCTTGATCGCCGTGACCTTCACCTTCATGTGCCGCTGGCGGTGCCCGGTGTGCTTCTTGAAGCCCTTCCGCTTCTTGAAGTGCCACACGTGGATCTTCTCGCCCTTGAAGTCGCGGACGAGGATCTCGGCCTCAACCTTCGCGCCGCTCAGGTACGGGGCGCCGATCTTCGCCGCGCCGTCGCCGCCCACCATCAGCACCCGGTCGAAGCTGACGTTCTTGGCGTTCTCCGGCAGGTCCCGGATGTCCAGCACCAGGGTGTCGCCAACCTGAGCCTTGATCTGCGTGCCGCTGTCTTCGAAGATGGCGTACATGGTGCGATGCTCCGACACGAACGCCGCCCACCGGCGGCTTCGGGTTGCTGGGAACGCCCGGACTCGGGCGAGTCGAGCAGTGTAGCAGCCGCCCCACGCCGGACAAGCGCCCACCCTCCGCTCGACCCCAAAGGAAGGGGTCTGTTCGGTTCACATGCCCCGCGGCAGGGCCACGTCGAGGTCCTCGGCCAGTTCCCGCAGCCGGGCCTCGGTGAGGTCGGCAAAGGGCGTCTCGACGGCGATCCCGCGCCCCGGCCCCGCGTCGAGGGCCGCCAATTTCTGGATCAGGAACGCCCGCTCGAACGCCGCGTGCAGCGCCGCCGCGTCGCCCCCGCACCACACCGGCCACACCACCCGCCGGGCCCCCCGCTTCGCCGCCTCGCGGCAGGCGCCCAGCAGGCTCTCCGAAGGCCCCCCCTCGCCCGGGGCCGCCAGCACCACCACGCGCCCGGCCTGTTCCTCGCCGGCGCGGGCCACCGCCGTGGCCAGGCCCCCGTCGTCGAGCACGACGACCACCTCGGGGCCCTTGCGGGGGGGGTGCGGGATGCTCGGTCGCTCGCCCATCGCTCCTTCCATCGGCCCCGGGCCGGTGCGGGCGTTCAAGTCTGCAGCACGCCGGTGCGGAACGGGGCCGAGTAGTCCCACCCCTGCTGGGCCGCGTCGAGGGCCGCGATGAGCTCCTCGCGCGTGCGGTGCGGCTCGATCAGGCGGTCGATCCACCCCCGGCTGGCGGCGTGGCGGATGTCGGCCTGCTCGGTGTACCCCGCGTGGATGGCCCCGTAGATGGCCTTGTGCGTCGCCTCGTCGATCTGCTCGCCCTTGCGCTTGCGGCTGGCCTCCTCGATGGTCACCAGCACGCCGGTGGCCTGGTTGGCCCCCATCACCGCGCACTTCGAAGAGGGCCACGCCAGGCTCAGGAACTGGTCGAAGGCCCGCCCGCACATGGCGTAGTTCCCCGCGCCGTACGACCCGCCCAGGAACAGGGCGATCTTGGGCACCACGCTGTTGCTCATCGCGTTCACCATCTTCGCCCCGGCGCGGATGATGCCCCCCTGCTCGCTGTCGCGCCCCACCATGAACCCCGTGGTGTCGTGCAGGAACAGCAGCGGGATGCGCCGCTGGTTCACGTCCATGATGAACCGCGCGGCCTTGTCGGCCGAGTCGTCGTAGATCACCCCGGGCATGTTCACGCGCCGGCCCGGGCCCGCCTTGCCGCCGGGCGTGCTGCTGTGGGTGATCTTCTTCTGGTTGGCCACCACCCCCACCGCCCGCCCGCCCACGCGCGCGTACCCGCACACGATCGACTGCCCGTAGTCGGCCTTGTACTCGTCGAAGTCGGCGCCGCCCGAGGCCCCGTCGGCCACGCAGGCCAGGAGGTCGCGCACGTCGTACTGGGCGCCGGGCTTGTCGGTGAACACCGTGTACACCCCGTCGACCGGCCGCGCGGGCTCGCC
>JACVCL010000043.1 GCA_016742075.1 Phycisphaerales bacterium | reverse complement strand
GGGGAGTGGGGGGTCAGCGCGGGCTGAGCAGCGGCGCCAGGTAGCGGCCGGTGTGGCTGTCGGGCGAGGCGGCCACCTGCTCGGGCGTGCCGCAGGCGACGACGCGGCCGCCGTTGGCCCCGCCCTCGGGACCGAGGTCGATGATCCAGTCGGCGCACTTGATCACGTCGAGGTTGTGCTCGATGACCACGAGCGTGTTGCCGCCGTCGGCCAGACGGTTGAGCACGGCGATGAGCTTGCGGACGTCCTCGAAGTGCAGGCCGGTCGTGGGCTCGTCGAGGATGTACAGCGTGTTGCCGGTGGCGTTCTGGCCCAGTTCGGTGGCGAGCTTGATGCGCTGGGCCTCTCCGCCCGAGAGCTGGGTGCTGGGCTGGCCGAGCGTGATGTAGTCGAGGCCCACGTCGTGCAGGCAGCGGGCGAAGCGGACGATCTTGGGGTGGTTCTCGAAGAAGGTGCACGCCTCTTCGACGGTCATGCCCAGCACCTGCGCGATGCTGCGCCCGCGGTACTGCACCTCGAGCGTCTCGCGGTTGTACCGGGTGCCCTTGCACACCTCGCACTCGACGAACACGTCGGGCAGGAAGTGCATCTCGATCTTCTTGACGCCCTGCCCCTGGCAGGCCTCGCAGCGGCCGCCCTTGACGTTGAAGCTGAACCGGCCGGGCTCGTAGCCGCGGATCTTGGCTTCCTTGGTGGCGGCGAAGACGCGGCGCACGTCGTCGAACAGCCCGGTGTAGGTGGCCGGGTTGCTCCGCGGCGTGCGTCCGATGGGGGTCTGGTCGACCTCGATGACGCGGTCGATCTGCCCGAGGCCGGTGATCCGCGCGTGCTCCCCGGGCTTGGTGCGCCCGCCGTGCAGCTGCTTCTTCGCCGCGGCCAGCAGGACGTCGTTCACCAGCGTGCTCTTGCCGCTTCCCGAGACGCCCGTGACGCACACCACCCCGCCGAGGGGGAACGCGGCGTCGATGGACTTCAGGTTGTTCGCGGCGGCGCCCTTCACGACCACCGCCCGCTTCTCGCCGACCTTCCGCCGCTCGCCGGCCGCCGGCGCGTCGATCCGCCGCCGGCCCGAGAGGTACTGGCCGGTCAGCGACGCCTCGGCGTCGCACAGCTCGGGCACGGTGCCCTGGGCCACCACCCGCCCGCCGTGCACGCCCGGGCCGGGGCCGATGTCCAGCACGTGGTCGGCGTGGCGGATCATGTCTTCATCGTGCTCGACCACCAGCACCGTGTTGCCGATGTCGGCCAGGTGACGCAGCGTGCGGATGAGCCGGTCGTTGTCGCGCTGGTGCAGGCCGATGGTGGGCTCGTCGAGCACGTAGCACGCGCCCACCAGCCCGCTGCCCACCTGCGTCGCCAGGCGGATGCGCTGCGCTTCGCCGCCCGAGAGCGTGGCGGTCTTGCGGTCGAGCGAGAGATACTCCAGGCCCACGCTGGCCAGGAAGCCCAGCCGGGCCGTCACCTCGCGCAGGATCGGCTCGGCGATGACGCGCTGCTCGGCAGTCAGCTCGAGCGAGGCGGCCGCCTTCACAGCCTCGTCGATCGTCAGTTTCGAGAAGTCGGCGATGTTCAGCAGGTGCGGGTCGTCGTTCAGCCCGTGGCGGCGCCGCAGCGCCGTCACGCCCTCGGGCAGGCGGTGGCCGGTGCGCAGGAACACCGAGAGGGCCTCGACCCGCAGCCGGTCGCCGTGGCAGCGCGGGCACGGGTTCTGGCTCATGAACCCGCTCAGCCACTCCTTGACGCTCTCGTTCTCCGTGCTGCCCCACCACTCGGTGATGTTCGGGATGACACCCTCGAAGCGGGCGCCGTAGAGATCGACGTCGGCAGGGCCCGTGCCGTAGAGCAGGATCTTCCGCTGCTCGTCGGTGAGCTGGTTGACCGGGCGCGAGTACGAGGCCTCAAAGTCGCGGCAGAACCGCCGCAGCTTGCGGTTGAACCACGCCTTCACCGGCCCGTTCTTGGCCCACGCCGCCACCGCGCCGTCGTCGAGGCTCATCGACGGGTCGGGGATCACCAGGTCCTCGTCGAACTCCATGACGATGCCCAGCCCCTCGCACCCGCCGCCGCTGGTGCCCGCGCCCGAGGTCTGGCACGCCCCGAACGGCGAGTTGAAGCTGAACAGCCGCGGCTCGAGCTCGCCCAGGGCGCACTCGGGGTGCAGGGCGCAGGCGTACTTCTCGCTGTACACCGTGTCGCGCCACGTGGCCTTCTCGCCCGAGCCCTCCTCCACCGAGATCACCACCGTGCCCTCGCCGAGCTTCAGGGCCGTCTCAACGCTCTCGGCCAGCCGCTGCCGCCCCTCGGGCTTCACCACCGCGCGGTCCACCACCGCGTCGATGCTGTGCTTCTCGTAGCGGCCAAGCTTCAGCGGGTTCTCGCCGCCGTTCTTCAGGGCTTCGCGGATGTCGACCACCGACCCGTTCACCCGCGCCCGCACGAAGCCGTGCTTGAGCAGCCCGTCGAGCACGTCGGCGTGGAAGCCCTTCTTGCCGCGCACCACCGGGGCCAGCACCATCAGCCGCGTGCCCTCGGGCAGACGGCTGACCGCCTCGGTGATCTGGCTCGGGCTCGACGCCGCGATCGGCCGCCCGCACCGTTCGACCACCCCGCCGTCTTTCTTTTCCTTCACCGGCGCCCAGCACGTGGGGGTGCCGCAGCGGGCGAACAGCAGCCGCAGGTAGTCGTAGATCTCGGTGCTCGTCGCCACCGTCGACCGCGGGTTGTGGCCGCTGGTCCGCTGCTCGATGGCGATGGTGGGCGGCAGGCCCTCGATCTCGTCGACGTCGGGCTTCTTCAGCTGCTCGAGGAACTGCCGGGCGTACGCCGACAGCGACTCCATGTACTTCCGCTGCCCCTCGGCGAAGATCGTGTCGAACGCCAGGCTGCTCTTGCCCGACCCCGACAGCCCCGTGACGACCACCAGCCGGTCGCGGGGGATCAGCACGTCGATCCCCTTGAGGTTGTGCTCCCGCGCCCCCCGCACCCGGATGCAGCGGGCCGTGTCCAGCTCGCGCACGCTCACCGGCCGCGCGGGGGTGATCGCCCCGCCGGGCACGGTCTGGGCCCGCTCGGCCCCCGCCTTGCGGCCCTTGGACCCCGACGCCGACTTCCGCTCGTGGGTCACGCCCGGCTTGTCCTTCACGCTCGGCACCTCAGCCGCTCCCTCTCTCGTCCCGCGGGCGGGATGATACCCGTCCTTTTTCCGAAAATCCCGCATGAGCACGGCGGGTCCACGCCACGAACCCGTCCGAAATATGCCCGATATCGGGCATCTATCGCGCCCGATGGGCGTCCGGGTCGGGCTCGCCGCTCAGCCCCGCCGCGAGGGTCTGAGCGTTACGCTTCCACGTCAGCCTGTTCAGCACGTGCTCGCGGCAGGCGCGGCCCATGGCCTTGAGGTCGGCCGTGGTGAGCGCCTCCCGGAGCGCCGCCGTGAGCGCCGGCACATCCCGGGGCGGGATCACCCACCCGTGCTCCCCGGCGGTCATGTTGAAGGCCATGCCGCAGTCGGTGGTCATGAGCACCGGGCACGCGGCGCTCATCGCCTCGGCGTACACCAGCCCGAAGCTCTCCCACCAGCTCGGCAGGGCGAACAGGTCCGACCAGGCCATGTGCTGCAGCACCTCGGTCTGGGGCATGAGCGGCAGAAACTCGACGCGGTCTTCGACCCCCAGCTTCCTCACCAGCGCCGCGATGGGCTCCGGCGGCGGGCCGACGATCGCCAGCAGCGTGCCGGGCACGTTCGCCGCGGCGAAGGCCTCGATCAGCAGCGCGTGCCCCTTGCGCTCCAGGTACCCGCCCACGCACAGCACCACCTTCCTGCCGCGCCACTTCTCCGGGCGCGGCGTGCCCAGCTGCTCGTCGGTGGCCATGATGGTGCCGTTGCTCGCCAGCCGGGCCTGCTGGAGCCCCAGCGTGTCGCGCAGGTAGCGGTACCACGGGAACCCCACCGAAAAGATCACCTTCGCCTCGCGCACGGTCTCGACGTAGTACCGCCCCAGCACCGAGTCCGGCGGCATATCGATCGGGTCGTGCTCGATGACGCCGAACGGCACGCCGGCCGCCCGGGCCACCTTCTTCCCCGTCGGCCCGAGCATCACACCGTCGTGCACGAGCACCGCATCGGGCCGGAACGCCCGCACCTCGCGGATCAGCCCGCCCGTCACCGTCGCGCCGATGAGCCTCGCCGACAGCCTCGGAAACCGCGGCGAGACCTTCCACCGCAGGTACACCTGGTGCGGCATGTACCCCTTGATCGAGTGGAACCGCACGCCGTCGTACTCGTAGTGGTCCGGCCGGTCGTTGAACCGCTTGAGCTTGGGCACGAAGCGCTCGACGAACCGCGGCGACGACATCGTCGGCGTGAACACCTCGGTGGGGTGCCCGATCTCGTTGAGCGCGTGGGCCATGTGCCGCGTGTAGACGCCCAGCAGGGGCATCTGCTGCCACGGGGCGGCCATGGTGAGAAGGGCGATCCGCATAGGGGCCGATGGTAAGCCGCGACGCGGCCGCGGGCCGACCGCCGAGCCCGGCTATCGGCCCCGCCGACCCCGACGTCCGGCCTTGCTGCCGGGCATCCCGGGCTTGGCGCCCGCCGAGTCCCCGCCGCCGCGCCCCCCACCGCGCCCGCCAACGGTCCCCCGGCCGCGCTGCCCGCCGCGCGGGCCCGAGGCCTCGACCTCCGACCGCCGCACCTTCTCGTCGGGCACCGCCAGGGCGCGCTCCTTGAGCATGGCGATCTGGTCGCGCAGGCGGGCGGCCTTCTCGAACTCCAGCGCCTGCGCCGCCGCGAGCATCTCTTCCTGAAGTTCGTCCATGAGCTCGGCGACGGCCACCTCCGGCTCCCCGCCGCGGACCGCGTCGCGGGCGGTCTTCCGTGCCCGCAGCTCGGCCTCGATGCCCCGCCGGATCTCCTTGCGGATGGTCTCCGGGGTGATCCCGTGCTCGCGGTTGTACGCCAGCTGCTTGGCGCGTCGGCGCTCGGTCTCGTCGATGGCCTCGCGCATCGCCGGCGTCACCGCGTCGGCGTACAGGATCACCTTGCCGCGCACGTTGCGGGCCGCCCGCCCGATGGTCTGGATCAGGCTCGTCGCCCCGCGCAGGAACCCGGCCTTGTCGGCGTCGAGGATGCACACCAGCGACACCTCGGGCAGGTCCAGCCCCTCGCGCAGCAGGTTCACGCCCACCAGCACGTCGAACCCGCCCTCGCGCAGCTCCCGGATGATCTCCAGACGCTCGAGCGTCTCGATCTCGCTGTGCAGGTACCGCACGCGCAGGCCCTGGTCGTCGAGGTAGTTCGTCAGGTCCTCGCACAGGCGCTTGGTAAGGGCGGTGATGAGCACCCGCTCGCCCGCTTCGGCACGGGCCTTGCACTCACCCAGAAGATCGGCCACCTGCCCCTGCGCCGGGCGCACGTGAAGCTCGGGGTCCACCAGCCCCGTCGGGCGGATGATCTGCTCCACCACCTCGCCCCGGCACTGCTCCAGCTCGTAGGGTCCGGGCGTGGCGCTCACGAACACCACGCTGGGCAGCGCGGCCTCGAACTCCTCGAAGCGCAGCGGCCGGTTGTCGAGCGCGCTCGGCAGCCGGAACCCGTGCTCGACGAGCACCTCCTTCCGCTGCCGGTCGCCGTTGTACATCGCCCGAACCTGCGGCACCGTCACGTGGCTCTCGTCGATGACCATCAGCCACTCGCCCGCGGAGGGGCCGAAGCGGAAGTAGTCGAGCAGCGTGTAGGGCTTCTCACCCGGCTTGCGGCCGTCGAGGTGCCGCGAGTAATTCTCGATCCCCGAGCAGTAGCCGACCTCCTGGATCATCTCCAGGTCGTACTTCGTCCGCGCCAGCAGCCGCTGGGCCTCCAGCAGCTTGCCCTCCGAGCGCAGGGCCAGCACGCGGGCGTCCAGCTCCTCGCGGATGGCCGCCACCGCCCCCTCCAGCGTGCTCTCCTTGGTCACGTAGTGCACCGCGGGGAACACAAAGAACATCGACTCCTCGGCCAGCACCTCGCCGGTCAGCGGGTCGATCAGCGACAGCCGCTCGATCTCGTCGCCGAACAGCTCCACCCGCACCGCGTACTGCTCGTACGCCGGGTACACGTCGATCACGTCGCCGTGCACCCGGTAGGTGCCGCGCTTGAAGTCGATTTCCGCCCGCTGATACTGCATCTCGGCCAGCGCCAGCAGGAAGCCCCGCCGCTCCAGCGACTCGCCCCGCCGCAGCGCGAACACCCGCTCGCGGTAGTTCTCCGGCGAGCCCAGCCCGAAGATGCACGACACGCTCGCCACCACAATCACGTCCCGCCGCGACAGGATGCCGCTGGTGGCCGCCAGCCGCAGCCGGTCGAGGTCGTCGTTCCGCGAGGCGTCTTTCTCGATGTAGATGTCCCGCTGCGGGATGTACGCCTCGGGCTGGTAGTAGTCGTAGTAGCTCACGAAGTACGAGACGGCGTTGTTCGGGAACAGCTCCCGCATCTCCTCGTACAGCTGCGCCGCGAGCGTCTTGTTGTGGCTCAGGATCAGCGTCGGCCGCTGCCGCTGCGCGATGACGTTCGCCATCGTGAACGTCTTGCCGGTGCCGGTGGCGCCCAGCAGCGTGGTGAACTTCTCGCCGCGATCCAGCCGCTCCACGATCGAGCGGATCGCCTGCGGCTGATCGCCGGTCGGCGACATCGCGCTCACCAGCTCGAACTGCCGGTCGGTCGGCCTCACGCCCGATCGTAGCCGCGGCGCCCCCGCTCCGGGTTCAGGTCAATCCCAGCGCCCGCACCATCATCCCGTGCGCATCGACCAGCCGCGACCACCCGCCCACCATCTCGCTCCCCGGGCCGATCGCGGTGAGCTCCACGAGGTCCGATGTGTGGTTGGGGCTCAGGAACGCCACGCCCGTATGGTTGGCGACCACCGCCCCCAGCGGGCCCCAGCGGGCGTTGCCCAGCACGAACGCGCTCACCTTCTCGCCGCGCTTCCAGCGCACCAGCGCCTCGGTCTCCCACGGGGCCAGCTCCAGCCCCGTGGCCTCGCCGAAGATCTCCCGGATGTCCTGCTCTTCGACCGCCGAGGTCTCAACGCCGCCGCTCTTCTGCCCGCTGAACTCCTTGGGCTCGGGCCCCTCCAGGGCCTTCCGCGGCCCCAGCCGGCGGTCCATCCACTCGAAGCTGTGGCGGAACTTCGCCAGCCGACGCAGGCCCTCGGTCCCGCGCGGGCCGTACTCGGTCAGCCCCGGGTTGGCCGTGGCGTGGTCGGCCGTCACGATCACCAGCGTGTCGTCGCGCTCGAGCGCCCAGCCGAGCACCACGCCCAGCGCCCGGTCGAACTCGATCTGATCGAAAACCAGCGCCCCCGCGTCGTTGGCGTGGCCGGCGTGGTCGACGCGTCCGCCCTCCACCTGCATCACGAACCCGTCACCGCCGGCCGAAGGCTCCAGCATCGCCAGCGCGGCCCGGGCCATCTCCGACAGCGGCGGCTCGGTCTCGGGACGCTCGAACTCGTAGGTCATGTGGCTGCCGGCGAAGAGCCCCAGCACCGGCGCCTTCGAAAGATCGGCCGCCCGGTCGAGGCCCTTCAGCCCCGCCGCATCGCGCACCACACGCAGCTCGGGCCGCGCCGCCAGCAGGGCCTTGTCGAAGTACCGCGCGCCGCCGCCCAGCAGGATGTCGGGTCGGCGCTCGATCATCTGCTCCGCGATGCCCTGCTCATGGTCCCGGGTCGTCGGCACGTTGCACAGGAACCCCGCCGGGGTGGCGTGGGTGATGCGCGTGCTCGTCACCAGTGCCGTACGCTTGCCGGCCTTCTTCGCCCGCACCAGGATCGGGTCCGGGAAGCGGCCGTCGGGCGTCTTTCCGATGGCGCCGTTGTTCACCGCCTCGCCGATGCCCCACGCCGTCGAAGCCGCCGCCGAATCGGTGACGACCGAGTCCGCCGAGGCCGTCCGCACCAGGCTGCGCCGGGCCCGCGGATCGCTCATCAGCGTCAGCCAGCGGGCCGGGCCCCGCCCGTCGAGCCGCAGCATCTCATCGGCCAGCGCCAGCGAGCCGTAGCTCATGCCGTCGCAGACGCAGAAGATCACGTTCCTCGCCCGGCGCGCCGCCTCGGGACCGCCGGGCACCGACGGCCCCGCCAGCACCCCCGCGGGAAGCAGCGACGCAGCGCCGATCGCCGCCGTCGCGCCCAGGAACTGGCGCCGAGTCAGATCGCTCGCCCCCGCATGCCGCCTCGCCTGCTCGCTCATGCCACGCTCCCGTGCCGGCCGCGTCCCGACGCGGGAAGTCACCGGCTCAGAAAGAGTACGTCAGTCTCAGCCCGACGAACGCCGCGGGGTCGCCCCGGACGCGGTGAAGATTGTCCCCGTTCCGGTCGCGGAACTTCAGCTCCTGCCACACGAAAGCGCCCCCCTCCACGCCCACCCGCAGGTTGGGGATCGGCCGCCACTCCAGCCCCAGGGCCACGGGCACCCGCTGATCCTCGACCACACCCTCACGCAGCACCGGCCGCTCGTCGCGCAGGCGGTAGTCCCGATTCTCGTAGCCGGCCCGCAGGTACACGTCGAGGGTGTCCTTCACCGCCTGGGCCGAGAGCTTCAGGCCCAGCCCCTGGCTCTCCAGACGCACCCGCTCGGTGATGTCCCACCGCACCGTGAACACGGGGATCACCAGCGCCGAGTCCTCCAGCCGCGTCACGGCGCCCACGCCCGCGCCCAGGCGCAGCGTGTCGCTGAACTTGTAGCTGAAGCTCGCGAAGCCTCCGCCGGTGATCGAGTCACCGAAGCTCGCCCCGCGCTCCCAGCCCGCCCGCGCCACCGGGCTCAGCGCCACCGACCACCGCTCGTCGATGTTCCAGATGCCCGTCAGCCGCAGGCGCGTCTCGTACATGTCCGAGAAGCCGCCGCGGTCGGCCGGGTCCGCGTCGCGCCCCGTGAACAGCCCCCGCGCATCACGGAAGTCGTAGTTCGAGATCTCCCCCTCGATGTCCAGCCCGAACACCAGCGTCCGGTCCAGCGGCGAGAACACCGACGCCCCGCCACGCGTCCGCACCACCGACATCCGGCCCCGGTCGTCCTCGAGCTGCGACCGGAACTGATACCCCGACTCCGCGGTCACGCGGAACGTCCAGCCCGAAGGCGGGCCGCCGCTCGACGCCTCCCGCGCACCGCCCAACACACCGCCCCCGGCCGACGCAGGCGTCGCCCCGCTCCCGCCCTCCGCCGGCTCCGCGGCCACCGCCGCCGCGAGAACCGCGCCCAATCCCGCCGCCGCCGCCATCCGCCACACGCACTCGAGCATGTCCGCCCTTTCGAATGAGCCTGTCCCGGGTCCACCCGGAACCGGAGGCTTCGGCCCGACGACTCCTCCGGATGCGGAATCTACTTCACACCCGCATCCGACGCGCGAACCACAGCCACTCCACCGTGAGAACCCCCAGTGCGGCGGCCACGAACCACCACCAGATCTCGCGCGGCCCGTCGCCCCCGCCGCCGGCCCGGTGAGCCTTGCCGCCCACCTCGACGGCATCGGACGTCGCGATCGACGTGACCCGGCCGCTCAGCACATTCACCGCCGCCGCGTCGCGCCCCGCCGCCAGCCCCCGCACCCGGTACACCCCGGCCCTCGACAGCACGCCCAGCCGCACCCGCCCGTCCTCGTCCGCCGACACCGTCCGCCCTTCCTCCGCCGGGCCCTCCAGCCTCAGCCCGCTCTGCCCCGGCCGGCCTCGGAGTTCCACGGCGTCGGTGGTCCGCCAGCCCCGCCCGGCGCCGATCGCTCCCGACGCCGATGGGCCGCCCCCCGGGCCCGCCGCACCGAGCGTGTCCGCCGCGTTGGCCAGCAGCACCGGCCACCCCAGTTCACGCCACAGGTTCGTGTCGGCCAGCGAGAAAGCGCACACCACGTGCCGCGACAGCCCCTCTTCGACGACGCCGATCAGCGGCCCCCCCGAGCCGCTCGCCAGCACGTCGCTCCGCACCCGGCCCGCCGCCGCGGGGCCTCCGGGCTCTCCCGACTCATCGAGCCCCGGCAGCAACAGCCTCATCGGCCGTCCCACCACGACCCCGTTCAGGCTCACGAACCGCATGAGCGGGTGCGACCGAGACCAGAACACCACGTCGGTGACCGCCCCTCGCCCATCCCCGTCTTCGAACGGGGCCACGCCCAGCCCCATGAGCGGCGGCCCCGCCGCGAAACTCAGCGTGCTCACCGGCGGCGTCGCCCCGGGCCGAACCCGGTCGAAGACCGCCAGGCTCACCCCGTCGAAGAACCCGGGCTCGGCGCGCCGCTTCTCGTACTCATCGGCCGTCAGTTGCCGCAGCTCCCGCGGCTCCAGCGACTTCAACCCGTCCACCAGCGCGAACTCCGCCGCCGTCGCCGGGGCCGCCGGCTGCACCAGGACGATCCGCAGATCGCCCGGCGGCTGCACCGCCACCGCCGCCGCGTTGTCGCTCGCCAGGTCGTCGCCCCGCGAGAGCGCCGCCACCAGAACGCCCCCGTCGCGGTCGCGCACCTCGAAGGTCTCGCTGATCTCGCCCCCGGCCCCGATCTCGATCGCCCGCGACCCGGCCGGGCGATCGTTCATCGTCAGCGCCAGCGTCGTCGTCACCGCCTCAGCCAGGGCGCTCTGCACACGCACGAACACCCGGAGAACCCCCGGGTCGTCGTAGTCCCGCCGCGCGCTCATCGCGACGATCCCCACATTGTTCTTCGGCCGCTCGGCCGCCGGACCGGCCCGCACATACCGGAACACCGCGTTGCCCACGCCCCACCCGGCGCCGGCCCCCGCCTCGGGCGCCAGGGCCGCGCCGCCGTCGCTGACCAGCACCACCGTGGGTGGCTCACGGGCACCCGTACCCTCGTCGCTCGTGCCCACGAACGCCTCGACCACCTTGAGCGCCGGCCCCAGCCGCGCGGGCTGATCGGTCGGCGGCACCGCGTCGATCGCGTTCTTCAGCATCCCCCGGTCGCGCGTGAAGCTCGCGATGGGCGACGCCCGGTCGGCGAAGGCGATCACCATCATCTCGGCCGACCCGCCCGCCAGCCGGTCCACCAGTTCGCCGGCCTTCCGCTTCGCCTCCTCCAGCCGCGACACCGGCCGACCCTCGCGACCACCCTCGCCGTCGAGAGCGCTCATCGTCGCCCCGTGGTCCAGCAGCACGATCACCCTTCCCCCCGCGAACCCCGCCCCCTCGAGCGCCGGCCGGGCCAGCGCGCCGCACAGCAGCCCGAGCACCAGCACCTGCACCACCAGCAGCACCGAAAACCGCAGCCAGCGGAACGGCGCGTTCACCTGCATGTCGCGCACCGCCGACTCCCACAGCAGGTTCGACGACACCCGCACCGGCGCCCGCCGCAGTTTCAGGAAATAGAGCACCAGCAACGCCGGCAGCGACAGCCCCGCGGCGATCAGCCCCGTCGCGGGCGTGAGGAATGTCAGGCCGCCGAGCATCGCTCCCTCAGTCCCGCCTTTCCCATCTTCACAGCCACCCGATCAGCAGAAAAAAGACGGCCAAGCCCAACACTCCGCCCGACGTGCACGCCTCGGTCAGAGTAGGGATTCCACTGAATCCTGCGCGATCTTCCCGACTTCCCGGCATCTCCGCTCGCCCTCCCGTCGGATCGGGCGTCTGCTTGATCAGCCGAATCGGCACGGCCGAGCGCCCCGATCCGGCGAATCTTCTGAGGAGAACCCGCCATCATGCGCATCGCTCGACC
Organism: Phycisphaerales bacterium; assembly: GCA_016742075.1. Taxonomy (GTDB): domain Bacteria; phylum Planctomycetota; class Phycisphaerae; order Phycisphaerales; family UBA1924; genus JACVCL01. The sequence goes on along the minus strand of JACVCL010000043.1, from coordinate 4,580 downwards.
CGCCGTCCTGCTCGGGCTGCTCGCCCTCGCCGCCGCCCCCGCCTTCGGCCGCACCGACTACCCCGAGACCGAGCCCAACGACGACACCACCAGCGCCAACCCGGCCGGCGGCGCCGGCGGCATGGCCGACGGCGACACCATCTCCGGCACCACCGCCGGCGACTTCAACTTCCCGCAGAACCCACTCCAGTCCATCGATTACTTCCTCTTCAAGAACTCCGCCCGGCCGCTGAAGATCTACCGCCACCAGCTCGTCTTCACCTCCACCCTCATCCCGCCGAACACCAACAACAACGTCCTGTTCTCCTCGATCCGCGGCGTCGACGTCACCGGATTCCTCGAGGCCCGCGCCCAGCAGTCGGTCTCGGTCGGCACCAATCCCCGCACCAACGTCTGGTACGGCTTCGGCAAGCAGGAGCAGTTCTATCTCACCGTCCGCTCGGTCAACATCGACCAGGGCGTCAGTTACTCGGGCGCCCTCAGCACCACCGAGGTCACCCCCGTCGACATCGGCTCCTTCGTCGCGGGGTCGATGACCATCTCCACCGTCGGCCAGGTCGGCACCGGCCTCTTCGCCACCGACACCGGTCTGTGCGTCTACGACGCGAATCTCACCCCCGTTCCCGACTTCTCCAACAACGACGAGCCCTCGGGCAACTCGCTGCAGTCCCTGCTCACCCGCAACTTCCCCGCTGGCACCTACTACCTCGCCATCTCTGAATTCAGCCTCATGAACGACCAGCCCCCCGCCAGCGACGAGCCGCCGCCCATCGGCACCGACGGCAACCGCCTCCAGTTCCCCAACATGATCCTCTGCAGCAGCTCCGCCGCTACCGCCCCGTTCGTCGGCGGCCCTATCCCCCTGAACTTCACCATCACCGACTCTGGCGGCACCCGCGCCTTCGCCGCCAGCAAGCCCGGCCCCTGGGGGATCTACTGGGCCAAGTTCACGGTCGTCGGCGGCACGCCCCCCGCGGCCTTTTCGCTCAGCACCCCCGCCAACAACGCCATCGCCCAGGAAAGGGCCCCCTCGCTCACCTGGACGGCATCCGCCGGCGCCGCCACCTACGCGGTCAAGGTTGCCACCGATCCCGGGCTCACCAACGTCGTCGCCTCGGCCACGGGCCTCGCGGGCACCTCCTGGACCGTAAGCCCACCCCTGAACTTCAACACGCCCTACTACTGGGGCGTCACCGCCACCAACGCCAACGGCAGCCGCGCCTCGACCCCCACCACGTTCACGTTCCGAACCCGCTGCGCCGGCGATGTCGACCGCAACGGCGCTGTCGGCGCCAACGACCTCACCATCATGCTCACCTGTTTCGGGCAGTCGGCCTCGGGCAATTGCGCCCAAGCCGACCTCGACGGGAACGGCAGCATCGGAGCCGCTGATCTCTCGCTGCTGCTCGTCGACTACGGCTGCGGAACATGACCAGAATAGGGGATTTTCAGGGCCGAGACGGCCCTAGGGAACGCCCGAGTAGGTCATTTTCTGAATATTCGCGAAGTATGCGAATCTTCTCACAGGACCCTCGCTTTCTGCGCACTCGGCGGTAGATTCCCCACTGCCGGACTAGGAACCCGGCACATCGGAGACCCACCCTCCAGCCCGCCGGGGCCGGAAGAACCACGTCGCCTCACATCGTCAAACCGTTTGTCCGCCGTCCGACGGCGCAGAGTCTGTCAGTGCTCTGCGGCGCCGTCGGGCTCGCGTCGCACCGGGGCCCTCTCCGGGCCGCGCGCACGGACCCACCCAACCCGCAGAGCGAACCGAGGAGAGAACACGTCATGCAGATCCGTCCCCTTGCGCTGGCCGCTCTGGCCGGCTTGGCCTTCGCTGGCTCGGCGCTGGCCTCTGGCCTCACCCGCGACCCGGGTGATGTCACCACCAACAACAGTTCGGCCTTCGGCATCGGCTCCAGCGGCAGCGCCCTCACCGGCGGCTTCGGCTACGGCAGCTCGCCGGGGTGGTTCTCGAACGTGAACCCCACCGGCTCGGCCAAGCCCTTCCAGAACGCCAATACCTCCAGCGGCGATGCCTGCCTCTACACCGACTTCATCACCCCGGCCTCGAGCACCAGCTACCGCAGCCTCATGAGCAGCGGCTCGACCACCGTCAGCCAGCTCAACGCGTTCCGCTGGTACATCAACAACCCGAGCGCCGGCGGGGCCCGTATCGCCCCGAACGGCAGCGCCTCCGGCGCCGCGACCGGCTACACCGAGAGCTACTCGGGCGGCAACGCCGTGATCACGATGAACAACATCGGCACCAGCACCTGGGGTGTGAACATGAAGGTCGAGACCTTCCTCACCGAGGGCGCCGGCAACGGCCAGGCCAACGTGTACGCCCGTGCGACGCTGACCCGCATCAGCCGCTCCTTCGGCGACGGCGCGCCCATCACCCTGGGCCTCGGCTCGTTCGTCGACCTCGACGTCGTCACCGTGGCCAGCAACACCGCGTCGATCGTCACGAACACGTCCGCCGAGAAGCGGATGAAGATCACCGCGGGCAACGGCATCGACTTCGGCGAAGTCGTCGGCTACGGCTCGAACATCTCCAGCTTCGGCACGGGCCTGGCCTACGGTTCGGGCAGCATCGACGCCACGCTCGCCGGCTCTGGTGCGCTCGCCAACTCCGCCGTCTCCAACTCCACCAACACCGCGGCGGGCCTTCTCTGGTCCGTCACGCTCAACGCGGTGGGCGACTCGGCCGTCGTCGAGATGGCCTTCTCGCTCAACCAGTCGGCCATCCCGACCCCCGGCACCGCGGCCCTCTTCGGCCTCGCCGGTCTCGTCGGTCTCCGCCGCCGCCGCTGAGCACGCGGCACGCTTCCACTCTTCCTCCCGCCTCCCCGAACGGCCCGGCCCTTGCGCCGGGCCGTTTTCTTTGAGTGTCGCCCGGCCGTCCTGCCGGCGGGCGATCTGACAACCCGCTCGGCGTTATCGGCAAAGAGGCCTCTGGGGAAGATGCTGATTCTGAGCCCCGCCCGGGGCCGACCGTCGCTCCGGGGTGGAGGCGCGGCTAGCCTTTCCCCCGAGTGCCCCGTCCGAACGCACCGTGCGGGCGTCCCACCGGAGATCTTCACACATGCCGCAGGTCCGCCTTCTCCCGCTGGTCGCCGCCGCGCTCGCGTCGGCGGTGTTCGCCGCCGCGCCGGCCGCCGCCACGTGGACCAGTTCGGGCGGCAACAACCTCCGCCAGTGGTCCGACTTCTTCGACGGCGTGGCCCCCGGCGACGCCATCACCGGCACCAGCAAGCAGTCGTGCTGCTCGGGGCTCAACTACTTCCGCCTCCGCACCGCGGCCCGCCCGCCGGCCATCTACCGCTACACGCTCACGCTGCAGTCGGGCGGCGGCACGCAGACCGCCGTGCACGTGCCGCAGATCCGCGGCTCGACGCAGGTCAACGGCCTGATCACCGGCAACGACGTGCTCCTGCAGGACTACAACTCCGTCGGCGGGCAGCTGCAGTTCCGCTCCAACACGTGGTACGGCTTCGGGAAGCAGGAGTCGATCTACTACCGTGTCTACGGCGCCGCCGGATCGGTCGGAACCCCCACGTACACCTCGACGCTCACCTCCGAGACCGTCACCCCCACCGACCTCGGCACGTTCCAGCCCGGCCAGATCACCTTCTCCACCGTCGGCCTCACCGCCGTCGACACCGTGATCGCCGTTTTCGACGACCAGTTCAACTCGATCTCCGACGGCCGCAACGACGACGAGCCCGACCCGGGCACCAGCCTCCAGTCGCGCCTCACCACCGGGCTCAACCCCGGCGTCTACTACCTCGCGATCTCCGACAAAAACCTGGCCACCGAGAAGCCCGCCGCGCCCGGCGACCGTTCGACCAACCAGCCCGTGCTCGACTTCGCTTTCGCCGTGGCCAACTCGTCGGTCGTCCCGGGCCTCACCATCCCCTTCTCGATCGACGACGGCACGGGCCCCAGGGTCTTCGCGGCCTCCAAGCCGCGGGCCCACGACATCGCGTGGTTCAAGATCACCGTCGGCGGCTCGGCGGCCCCGGGGCCCTTCTCGCTGCAGATCCCCGCGGCCGACGCCCTCGCCCAGGAACTGCGCCCGACGCTCGTGTGGTCCCCGTCGCCGAACGCCGTCAGCTACGACGTCGTGGTCGCGCTCGATCCCGCCCTGCAGCAGGTCGTCGCCTTCACCTTCGGCGTCGCCGCCAACGCGTGGACCGTCCCCGACCAGACCCTGCAGTTCAACACCCGGTACTACTGGGGCGTGCAGGCCAACGGCCCCACCGGCGTCCAGACGGCCTCGACACCCTCCGCGCGCGGCTTTTACACCCGCTGCGTCGGCGACGCCGACCGCAACGGCGCGGTGGGCGCCGGCGACCTGACGATCGTCCTCATCAGCTTCGGCCGCTGCGCGGGCAGCCCCGGGTACGACCCGCGGGCCGACCTCGACGGCAACACCTGCATCGGGGCCGCCGACCTCACCCTGCTCCTCACCAGCTTCGGCTGCGCCAACGGTTCCTGACCCCCGGGGGCGCCCGGGCCGACGGCTGGGCTGGTGGTCTGGTGGTCTGGTGGGCTGGTGGGCTGGTGGTCTGGTG
>JACVCL010000236.1 GCA_016742075.1 Phycisphaerales bacterium | reverse complement strand
GGGGTGGTGGGGGGGTGCCGCGCGGCTTTGATCTGGAGACCGAGGTCGAGATCACCCTCGCCGACGTCCTCAAGGGCTGCGAGCGCGATGTCGAATTCACCCGCCTCGACGTCTGCGAGCCCTGCAAGGGATCGGGCGCCAAGCCCGGCAGCAAGCCCCAGACCTGCAAAACCTGCGGCGGCCGCGGCGTCGTCGTCCAGACCGGCTTCGGCGGCATGTTCCGCATGCAGACGCACTGCCCCCACTGCGCCGGCCGCGGGCAGGTGATCACCGAGCGCTGCAACTCCTGCGGTGGCAAGGGCCGCGTGCCCAAGAGCCGCAAGCTCTCGGTCCGCATCCCACCCGGCGTCAGCGACGGGCAAGCCGTCCGCGTCCAGGGCGAGGGCGAGCCGCCCCAGCCCGAGATCTCCCCCGAGGGCCAGGGCATCCGCGGCGACCTGCACGTGGTCATCTCCGTCCGTCAGCACGCGGTCTTCCAGCGCGACGGCGACAACCTCGTCCTCGAGATGCCCATCGGCTTCACCCAGGCCGCTCTCGGCGCCCACCTCGAGGTCCCCACCCTCGACGAGCGCGCCAGCGTCGTCATCCCCAAGGGCGCCCAGCACGGTTCGCTCCTCCGCATCCGCGACGCCGGACTGCCCAACCTCCGCTCCGGACGCCGCGGCGACCTCATCATCATCCTCAAGATTGAGATCCCCAAGAAACTCAGCGACCGCCAGCAGAAGCTCCTCCGCGAGTTCGCCGAGACCGAGAGCGACAAGAGCGTCATGCCCGAGACCCACGGCTTCTGGGCCAAGATGAAGGACCTCTTCGGCGCCTGACCCGCCCGACCCCGCCAGCCACGGAGCCCGCCACCGCCATGTGGAAGAAGGACAAGCCCAAGACCGACGCCGCCCAGGCCCCGCAGCCCGACGACGCGGCCGCCGCGGGCGTCGCCGGCGCCGCCGGAGAGGCCGAGGTCGAGCCCAAGCCCGACAGCCCATCGCCCGCCGACGCGCGCCTCGCCGAAACCGAGCAGCAGCTCGGCGAAATGACCCTGCGCTGGCAGCGCGCCATGGCCGACTTCCAGAACTATCAGCGCCGCGCCCTCGAAAACGAGCGTGAGGCCCGACGCCAGGCCATCGCCTCCGTCGTCCGCGACCTGCTGGGCGTCCTCGACAACTTCGGCCTCGCGCTGAACGTCGACGCCGAGAAGAGCTCCGCCCGCCAGGTCCTCTCCGGCGTCACCGCCATCCGCGACATGATGCGCCAGGTCCTCGCCGGCCACGGCGTCGCCGTCATCGAGCCCGGGCCCGGTGACGAGTTCGACCCCCTCCGCCACGAGGCCGTCCTGCAGATCCCCGCCGCGGGCGTCGAGCCCGGACGCGTCGCCCAGCTCCTCACCGCAGGTTACGCCCTCGAGGGACGCACCCTGCGACCCGCCAAGGTCGCCGTCGCCAAGCCCTCCGACGACCCCGCCGGAGCCTGAACGCCATGCCCACCTACGACTACCGCTGCTCGGCCTGCGGCCACGAGTTCGAGGAATTCCAGTCCATGTCCGCCAAGCCGCTCCGCAAGTGCCCCAACTGCGGCAAGCAGGCCCTCGAGCGTCTCATCGGCACCGGCGCCGGCGTCCTCTTCAAGGGCGGCGGCTTCTACGAGACCGACTACCGCAGCGACTCCTACAAAAAGGCCGCCGAGGCCGACAACCCCGCATCCTCCGACCCCAAACCCGCCGAAGCCGCCAAGCCCGCGGCCGAGTCCAAGCCCGCTACGCCCGACAAGCCCACCCACGCTAAGCCCACCCACGCTAAGCCCACCCACGCTAAGCCCACCCACGCTAAGCCCACCCACGCCAAGCCCGCCACGACCAAGCCCCAGGCCAAGTCCGCCGCCCTAGCCCCCCGCCCCCACCCGGCGCGCCCCATCCCCACCCCCGCCCCCACCGTCGCCCTGGGGCGCCTGCC
>JACVCL010000042.1 GCA_016742075.1 Phycisphaerales bacterium | reverse complement strand
CGACGCCGCGCGCTCCTCGCGGATCAGGGGCGTCGAGTCGGGGAGCTCGCCGGAGGTGTCGCGGATCTGCTGCTGGTGCTCCTCGACCATCGCCAGGAGCTCGCGCCTGGGCCGCCGGGCCTCCTCGGCGATGACCCGCCGCAGGATCGCCTCGACGCTCGTGCGTTCCCGCTTGGCCCGCTCCTTGAGCTCGAAGATGTCGCCAACATCGAGCTTGCGTACTCTGACCTCTCCCATGCCCACCCCCGCGTGCTGTTGAACACCGAACCCCACCGTGCCACACCGCGGGGCGTTCGTCAAGCATTTTCGACGCGGTCGAGATGAGGCGTTGTCCCCGTCCGCGCGGAGGCCCTGACATAACGCCCTTTGTGTTGGGGCCAAGCGATGTGCGTTACTCGCGACTGCCTGCCACGGGCATGATAAGAATGCCTTACTATACGCGTCGATTCGACATCGACATCGACATCGATCACTCCCGATACTTCGGATCAGGCGCAACTCCGCCGGCCCTGACGACCGCCTGACGCCAATAGACTTGATTGTCGCTCGTCAGCACATACCGATATTCTTCCCAACTAGCTGGCGACTGACCATTGATAGCGGGCGTGCCAGGCCAATCAAGGCCAGGATCATCAATTATGATCACAAACGAATCTGAATAAAATAATGAAAAATCAGGAATTTGGTATTTTTCGATCGCCCATTCTGGCCAATAACGAATCGCCCGGGCACAAGTCGGGTCGAACGCCAACATCTCGTCAACTGTTTTGGGGAGACGGCCAGACGAGGCGCGAAAACGCTCGCAGCAGTCGCGAATATTCAAGAGCCAATCTCGCCTATTATTTGCGGCAATCACTTTGTCTCCGCCACGGAGCGCGAGATAATATTCCCGGCGAAGACTTGGAATAAGAATCGTGATTGCGGCATACAAGCACGCGAAGATTAATAAAGATATTATTATTTTTTTTATATGCCGCCCCACTTTATCGATCGCTGCTCGATATGCACTCCTATTATGTCTGTGCCCATTAGAAATCTCTGAATAACCCGCCCTCGGCCGATTGGACATGGCGAAATCTCCGGTGATTCGCCCCTCTCGTAGAGGGGGTGTGCCAGTTGTTCAGAGATCCCATTTGTGTTGTGTGACTATTACTTGAGAGACTCTAGAAGAATGACATGGTCTTTGCGGTAAGGTGGCCGTGCAACGAGGCACGCCATGGCCAAGCCGCTGCTGGACGACGCGTTGTGGGAGATCATCGAGCCACACATCCCGGTCAGGCCTCGGCGGTTCAAGCATCCGGTGCGGAAGAGGGTGCCCGACCGCGCATGTTTGACCGGCATCCTCTTCGCGCTGCTCACCGGTATCGAGTGGGAGATGCTCCCCAAGGAGATGGGCTGCGGCTGCGGGATGACCTGTTGGCGGCGGCTGGCCGAGTGGCAGCGTGAGGGTGTCTGGCAGAGGGTCCACGAGGTGCTGCTGGCAAGGCTGAACAACGCCGAGCGACTCGAGTAGTCGCGTGCGGTCGTGGATTCGTCGAGCGTCCGCGCCGTCGGGGAGGCGACGCAACGGGCCCGAACCCCACCGACTGCGGCAAGCCCGGCGCCAAACACCAACTGCTGACCGATGCGCGGGGCACGCCGCTGGCGGCGCAGGTCACCGCCGCCAACGTGAGCGACGGCGCGATACTCTTGCCGCTGATCGACGCGATCCCGGCGGTCAAGGGCAAGGTCGGCGCCCCGCGACGCCGATCCGACTCGCTCACCGCCGACAAGGCGTACCACTCCAACTTCCGCGAGGTGATGCTGCACGTCAAGGGCATCGAACCGCTCCTGCCGCGGCGGGGGAGCGACGACGACACCAGCCTGGGCAGGCTGCGGTGGGTGGTGGAACGCACGATCGCGTGGCTGCACCAGTTCCGCCGCCTCCGCGTCCGCTACGAACGCCGCGCCGATATCCACCATGCCTTCCTCTCCTTCGGCTGCATCCTCATCTGCTTCAGAACCCTTGATCCGGCTTTCTGTTAGGGCCCATTACTATCAGGGCCTTCGAACGGAACGTGCGTCTTCCGGCGAATCGGATCAAATTTATTAAACGGATTGTCGCCGATAGGCCATGTGATCTTCCAGCTTGGCTTTGGCGGATACAGCGTGTAGTCTGGCGTGAACGCAGGTGTGTTGCTCCACGGCCGATAAGTCCATGGATCGAGAGCTATTGCTGGACGAATCGCCTGGTTGCACATGCGACCAACAAGTATGTATACGTGCGTGTTGCCAAATATGCCTTTATTAATTCCAAATCCAAATCGAAAGCATCGGTAATCGCCTTTTACGCCCGCAAAGACAGCTACAGCGGTATCGCTGCATTCCATGTAGCGGGGTGGTCCGTTCGCAATGCGGGACACAGTAGACACGTACCTGTACATCATGACAAAGGCTTCCTTTAGACATCGGCGAAAAGTGCATCCATTGCGGCGCGCCAAAGAGGCGCATGGATCTGATTTCATCTTGCGGCACGCGTCCAGCAATGTGCCGATCAGGGTTGTCGGAAGCGGAGGGCCAGAAGTGAGTCCGTCTGGATCAGCGACGCCGGTTGCGCCAGGGGGTCCGGTTGGGCCCGTGGGTCCAGTGGGTCCGGTTGGGCCAGTGGGTCCAGTTGGGCCAGTGGGTCCGATTGGGCCAACGGGGCCGGGTACGCCACCAGGGGGTCCGGTTGGGCCAGTGGACTCTTGACCTAGCGGATCGACCCTGCGGTTCGGCATCGCCGCCACATACTGGCTCCCGTTCCCCAGATTCCAGCCATCCCCCCACACCCCGATGGTGTCCCGCGTGGTGAACCGTCCGAGCGCGGTGTGGAGGTATCGGGTGCGGTAGTGGAACAGCTTGGTCTCGGGGTCGTACTCGCGGCCGGTGAACAGGAACGGGTTGCCGATCCGGCTCGACGGCCGCACCGGCGGCCCCGACTCCACGAAGCCGCCGCCCTCGATCTCTTCCATGATCAGCGCCCACACCATCGTCGACCAGTTCCCCCCCATGAACCGCGGCGTCCCGTACTCGTGGTAGTCGTACCGCTCGCGCACCGTCCGCGCCGAGTCGGTGATCGCCTGCACCGAGTACTGGTCGTCGGCGTGGTAGTAGAAGTCCCCGACGCCCTCGGGGCCCGCCGGCCCGTCCGGGTCCCGACGCATCGACACCACGTCGTCGATATACCCGCCCGAATAGACCCAGCTCGCCCGGGTGTCGCCGCCGGCGCCCAGCGAGGTGACCGTCCGGGTGTTGTTCTGCACGGTGACCACCGCGCCCTCGCGCTCTTCCAGGATCTGCCAGCCCGAGTCGCCGCCGTTCACGTAGACCGTCCAGGTCTCCCAGTTGCTCCCCTCGTCGGTGATCTTGCGGACCCGGCGGCCCAGGGCGTCGTAGTGGTACTCGTGCCGCTCGGCGGGGCCACGGGCGTTGCCGCCCGTCGCCGCGGGGAAGGCCTCGAAGGCCACCATCTGGTTCCGGTAGTCGTAGGTGATCAGGCTGTAGTCGCACGCCCGGCCGTAGTTGGCCAGCATGATCGACAGGTCCGTCCCGCTCACCGAGCCGTTGTGGTCCAGGTCCGCCGCGGCGTTCCAGTTCGCCGACGCCGGCGGGCCCCCCGGAGAGCCGCCCGTCGACCCGTACGCCGCCATGAGGACCGCCAGGTCGTTGGCCCCCACCGCGTGGTCGCCGTCGATGTCCCCCGCGCAGAACGACGCGTCCTCCGCCAGGCCCGAGTGGCCGTCGTAACGCAGCACCCGCGTCGGCAGCCCGCTCCCGGCCGGCGGCACCTGCCGGCTGTACCGGTTCATCTCCCGGTCGAACAGCGGGGCCCCGGCGCTCATCGGGTACACGCCCGCCATGAACGCGCCGTCCCCGCTCACGCCGGCGCGGTTGTGCACGGGGTCCAGGCTGTGCTGCTCGGTCCGCACGATCGGGTCCGTCGGGCTGCCCGCCACGCCCTCCGTGGTCGAGACCAGCCGGTTGAGAGGATCGTAGCCGTGCGTGAACACCCGGGACTCGGGCACCGTCTGCACGTTGCTCCGCCGGGCTTTGTTCCCCGCCGCGTCCCACACGATGGCCCGGGTGAGCACGTTGGCGGGTGGCCCGAGGCGTCGTGCTGCTCGCCGCTTCTGCCGGACACCAAGCGTCGTCGGAACGCCGATTGGGGTGAGCGAGCACCGACGCCGGGACCCACGACATCATTCCGGGCCACCCGCCTCTGATTGGGCCCGCCCAACCTCTCGATGGCCCGGATCGCGGTCATGGACGAAGCGGGTCTCGGTTGCGGGCGGAGGCCAGTTCCGCGAGAAGCTCAGCAATGTCCGAATGGCCGGCCTCAAGCGCGTAGTCAGCCGCGCAGGCTCCGTGCTCATCAACAGCAGTAATCGACGCCCCTCGCCCAACGAGATACCTCACGCATGGCTCACTGCCGCTGCTGGCCGCGAGCATGAGCATAGTCGCACCGGGAGTTAGGCCCATCGCGTGCGCCACACGGGTATCTGGCAGCAACCCATTTTCAATAAATTGTCGCACGCAATCCGTGTCACCCCTTGCAGCGCAGTAAAACGCAGTGTTTCGAGTAGAATTGAACCAGAGTCCTACGGGCAGCACCAAGACGATCAAGACACCGACAACTACCGGCACGACACCAACGAGGAATACTGCAAACCAATTGCGCCGAATTGTCTTACGGGAATCGTTCACTGGGTCCCCTCACCAAGCAGCAGGCTTCGATCGCGTCGCGAGCCGCCTGACGACAATTGTTGTCAATACCCTCCCAGGGCTCGTCTGGAACGAAATTGCGCAGGCAGTCCCGTATGTCCTCGCATGTTGCCTTCGAGCAGGCTGTACCCTGGCCGCGACCGTAGCGCAGCTTGTCCTCTGAGTTGATGCTGAATACCGCGCGCCGCTTGACGCGCGTTGGCCACACCACGCGATCCTTGGCCTTCGGCTTGCCCGTATACGGATCATTATTGTAGAAAATAGGAACCTTTCCATTCGATGGTGCCTCATTTGGAGTATGACTCGACTCCGGATCTCTGCCCCGATACCAACCTCTCGGCCAAAAACCCAAACCACGCCTCCACAGCCGACCATCGGTCAGTTCATCAAACTCGATCCACTCGTGCCCAAAATTTAAACCATCCTGTGGCTCAAGGTTGCGTTTCACCCGGACACCGCAGCCGCGGGCGGGATCCTCTCGCTCTGAGGTTGGCTGCGCCTGATTACCCGAGGGGTCCACGGAGCTAGTCGGCATCGCCGCCACATACTGGCTCCCGTTCCCCAGATTCCAGGGATCCCCCCAGACGCCGATGGTGTCCCGCGTGGTGAACCGCCCCAGGGCGGTGTGGAGGTAGCGGGTGCGGTAGTGGAACAGCTTGGTCTCGGGGTCGTACTCGCGGCCGGTGAACAGGAACGGGTTGCCGATCCGGCTCGACGGCCGCGGCGGCGGGCCGGCCTGGACGAACTCGCCGCCCTCGATCTCGTCCATGACAAAGAGCCACTGTGTCATCATCCAGTTCGCCCCCATGAACCGCGGCGTGCCGTACTCGTGGTAGTCGTACCGCTCGCGCACCGCCCGGGCCGAGTCGGTGATCGCCTGCACCGAGTACTGGTCGTCGGCGTGGTAGTAGAAGTCCCCGACCCCCTCGGGGCCGGCCGGCCCGTCCGGGTCCCGACGCATCGACACCACGTCGTCGATATACCCGCCCGAATAGACCCAGCTCGCCCGGGTGTCGCCGCCGGCGCCCAGCGAGGTGACCGTCCGGGTGTTGTTCTGCACGGTGACCACCGCGCCCTCGCGCTCTTCCAGGATCTGCCAGCCCGAGTCGCCGCCGTTCACGTAGACCGTCCAGGTCTCCCAGTTGCTCCCCTCGTCGGTGATCTTGCGGACCCGGCGGCCGAGCGCGTCGTAGTGGTAGCTGTGCGACTCGGGGTTCGCGTGGTTGTCCTCGGGATACGCCGTGAACGCCACCATCTGGTTACGGAAATCGTACACGATCACCGAGTGGTGGCAGGCCTTGCCCCAGTTGGTCAGCACCATGGTCAGGTCGTTGGCCCCGACCGATCCGTTCAGATCGACGTCGGCCCTGGGCTCCCAGCCCGGCTGCCCGGGGGATGTGCCGTACGCGGCCAGCACCATCGAGAGGTCGTCGGCGCCCACCTTGCCGTTGCCGTCGGCGTCCGCGAAGCAGCCCGCGGGGATCGGGGGTAGGCTGCCGTTGGGGTCGTACCGCAGGTCATGGACCGGCGAGCGGGTGTACTGGTTAACCTGGCGGTCCCTGTACAGGTCGAGGGGGCTCATGATGTACATGCCGGCCGAGTGGGCCGATCCCATGGCGCTCCCTCCCCGGCGGGTGGCCGCGTGGCCACTTGATGGCCGCGGGGGTGCGATCGAACCTCGGTTCCGACGGAGGATAGGTGTACGGCGCGAAGCCCACATACACCCCCGACCCACACCCCCCAGATCATCACGCCCCAAGGGCCGCTCACCAGCCACCAATCTCGATCGGGATCGAGATTGGTGGCCACCCCCCGCCCTTCCACTCCAGCCCCGCCCCAAGCGCCCGCTCGAAACCGCGGCGCCGAGGCACGCCGGGACGCCCAGGTTGTCAGTCGGCGTCTCACACTTCGGACCACCCGCCAAATCGCCTCACCGCACAGCCTGGCAAACCGTCACCGCACGAAGAGTTCTCGGCGTTGAGTGTTACCCAACTTCACAAGCGCACCCGGAAGGGAACACTCACCTCCCCCTTCCAGATCTTGGGGAGTACCGTCTCCCTGATCGCATTATCGCGGTCGGGGCGAAGACGGAGCGTCCAGTCGTCCAGCTTCTGCGGAGGCCACTCCATGGACCGATCGCACAACAGCGACAATCGGTGAATCATCATTCTTTGAGCATCCAGAGCGGTGCGCGGGTGCAGCACCCAATGGCCAGATGCGAGAACTTCGTCACGGCGCACCAATTCGACAATGAAGCAGGCAGCGACATCTGGCGGCCATACTGGACGGTTCTTAAGACTTGCGTCATCCGGATACACCGTGAAATCGATGGGGATCGAATCGTTAATGACATTTCCACCAAAGGACGCTACAAAATCCCACGATCGAATGACCGATATCAAATCACGAGGATCATCTTCGATGACCTCTGCTGGATCATTGACGAGGCGGATGGTCTTTTCTTGTTCAACCTCGATCAATATATCGGGGGCATCCGGCAATCGGTCATGGCGACCTGCGATCAGTCGCAATTTCAGCACACATCTAGCCAAGTCAGCATCGGAGACATTCAACGTAAGCGGAACCATTCTAAATTCAGACCTGCCAACAATATAATTGCTTCTACGAATAAAAGTCGGAGCACGCTCATACCCGAAGAACATTATTTCCGACTGGACTCCATTTGAATCATTGACAACGAGCGTATACGCAGGCTCGGAGTGTCTGACCGCCGCCAAGCTCGCCGGAGCAAACAAGGCGCCACCCGGATAGCCAAACGGCCAGTCACGAGGCCAGCGATCGCGCATCGGGCGCGCTATCCCCCAAGCCGCCTCCGTGCGAAGGGTAGCGACCACGGGCGACGTGACGCTCTGCGACGGCGCCGCGACACTAGGAGCAGAAGGCGCATCGCCAGGCTGAGCAGCGACAACCAATACCTCTGACCCCACAAGCCACAGCAGTAATCCATTCCCACCGACAAACAATAGTAGCACAACAGCCCAAAGCACAAGGATCGAACGAATGAATAAATAAGCAGGAAACAGGGCAAAACGTTTTTTAGTATAGTTATGCATTGTATTCTCTAGTGGGACTCCTGGACAACCGCTCCGACCAGCGGCATGATACGGCGTGACGGCGTGGACGGGGGGATCGGATCGCTGTGCGGCCGTTGTTCGGCCGCCGTACGGGCGCTGTCCCCCTCGGTCCCGGCGGCCTACCCGGCCCGGATCAGGCTCCGCTTCCAGTTGTACGCGATCAGGTTCAGGGCGAAGTCCAGTTCGTTCCGTCGTCGCCCGCGGTTCCGCGCACGCCGGTAGACCGAACCACTTGGCCAGCAGCATGCACTTGAGCATGGTAAGCGCCGGCCACGCGGGGCGCCCGCCCTTCTCCCCACCGCGGTACTCGGGCAGCGCGGCGATGGGTTGGACCAGCGAATCCCACGCCACGGCCCGGTCTAGCCGCTCCAGCAGCGCCGCCGTCCGTGGCCCGCCCAGGTTCGCCGTCCACGCATCCACCAGCCCGTGATCCGCGTTCACTCGCTCGGCCATGACGACCTCCGTTCGCCGTGTCGATCACGCCTACGAGGTCTACGCTCAGACACCGCCGACGGTTGCGCCCGGTTGTTCAGAGGTCCTTATGGGTTACCGTGCCGCGTCATCTACTACGACCCCTGATGTGCGATCTCCCCAATGACCCGTAAACAGTGGCACCGATTCATGGACCGCCTGATGGCCCCCGCGATCGTCGACCTGGGCTACCGCCGCTACGGCATGCGCTTCCTGCAGGACGCCGGGCCACTCGCACGAGCCATCGGGCTCTTCATTCCCAAGTACACCGAACCCCAGACCTTCGAGTTCGATCTCGTCATCGGCTGCTTCTCGAAAGCATGGTGCGAGGCCAGAAGGTATGACCCGTGCGAGGAGAAGACTGCGGGTGAGCCGCCATGTCCTGTGTTCTTCCATCGCTCCGGGCCCTGGATCCAACCCCCCCGGTGAACGACCCTCGTGGTGGTTGTTCTCGGCCGACGCTCTTAGTAATCCGCCTCCGCTCGCCGGAGATCTTCAGCGAACTCGCCGGGACATCTCCGCCCCCTTTCTCAGCCAGTTCCGGACCAGCCACGATCTCCTCGCTTGGCACAATGCCCACCCACCGACAGAAGATGTGCCTGCGAGTGAGCACGGCGACTTAGCGATTCTCAGAGCCGTGTGCGGCGATCGCGCCGGCGCCGTTGAAGCGATGGCCGCATGGGACCGTCAAGCCGCTCCCTTCAACAGGAACGCGCGGGATCGCAAGAGCCTCAGCGACTGGCAGCAAACGTACTGGGACGCCATCGAACGCGCCCTCGCCTCTCCCGAGCCACGCCCCTGACGGCCCGCCCGCTACCCCCTGCCCGCCCCGCCCGCGGCCGCGTCGTCCACCACCACCCACGTGCCGAACCCCCCCGGCTGGGGCGCCGCGGGGTTCATCAGCACCAGCAGCCACAGCGGCGGGCACAGGATCTTCACCGTGTTCCGCCCCACCGCCTGCCACCACCGCGGCCGCGCCCCATCGGGTCGCACCGTCCGGCACCGGGCCAGCAGTTTGCCCATGGTCACGCCCGCCAGCGCCTCGCCGATCGCCGAGTGCGCGATCGTCACCCCAGCCACGATCAGCAGCGGCGTGACGCCGGCGGCCGAGGCGTCGGCGTCCCAGCCCATCGCCCTCGCCACGCCCGAAGCCGCCAGGAACCCCGGCAGCAGGTCCACCGATCCCGCGAACATCCGCCGCAGCGGCTCGGCCAGCGACACCCCCGGCGGCAGCCCCAGCGCATCGCGGCCCCTCAGCCCCGGCCGCACCACCAGCACCCCCAGCCCCAGCACCATCGAACCGGCCATCAGCGCCAGCGTCAGCGACTCGGTGAACGTCACGCTGGGCAGCAGATCGGCCGGACCGTCGTACAGATCGGTGCCCCCGAGCGTGATCATGCGCACGCGGAACTTCACGCCCGCCGCCGCGCCGGCCCTGGCCCCGGCTTCGGGCCCGCGCACCTCGCGCCACACGATCGCCAGCCGGTCGCCCAGGCCGACCACCGCCGCGTCGGGCGGCACGTCGCCGAACTCGCGCAGATCCACCGCCCGGTCGCCGCGTACCAGCTGCAGGAGCAGCGCCGAATCGCCCGGCCGCACGGCCCGGACGATCTGATCTCCGGCCGTGAGCACCGCCCCGCCCGGCGCCACGGCCACCGGCGCCGACTCCCACGACGCCGGATCATCGGGCCTCGCCCACCGCCACAGCCGCGAGCCCGACGCCGCGGCCGACGACCCCATCTCGATGATCCCCACCCCGCCGGCCAGCCCGATCAGCCGCCAGCCCCCGCCCCGCCCCGCCCGGGCGGCACCATCGGACGACAGCCCGGGCGGCAGCGACAGCGGCTGCCACGAGCCGGCCTCCAGCCGGAGCAGGCGCGGCCCGCCCTCGTCGCCCGGGCCGGGCCCGAGCATGGCCACCGGGCCCCGGCCCGTGGCCGCCAGGCCCAGAAGAGCCCCGTCGCCGGGCAGCGGCGGCAGCGCCTCCGGGCGCGAATACCCGTACACCCCGGCGCGGAGCGTGTCGATCTCCACCCGCCGAACCCGGCGGAACTCCCCGCCAGCCGCCCCGCCGCCACCGGGCTCTTCGGCGCCGAACACCATGAACACCGTCGAGCCGTACGACGCCATCGCCCGCGGCACGCCGCCCACATCGGGGCCCTCGCGCAGACTGCCGGGCGGTGCATCCCCCGGGATGTGCCACAGCCGGGCCCCCGACCGCCCCCGCTCGCTCTCGGCCCAGACCGCCCACGCGTGACGATCGCCGCCCGCCCACATCGCCGCCGGCGCGGCGGCCGACGTCCCGACGGCCGCTACCAGCCCGCACAGCGCCGCCAGCAGAGCGATCGCCCGAAGCAGGCTCATCGGCGCTCCGACCACGGCGCCGGACCCGGGCCCGCGCCGCCCGCGGGCCGCGCCGGGCCCGCGCTCACCGGGTCGCCGACCTTGACCGCCGGGGAGGGGGCAGGCTTCTCAGGCGCCACGGGCGCGGCGGAAGGGGGCGGCGACGGCGCCGGGGCCGCGTCGATGTCGATCACCCGCGTGAAGGGCCCGAGCCTCTCGACCAACTGCTCGAAGTCGAACACCGAGGGCTGCAGCTTCCGCCGGCTGCCCGCGGCGTCCTCGATGCTCGGGGGGTCGAGCGCGATGCTCATCGACGCGCCCGTCTCGGGGTGGAAGATCTGCATCCGCGCCGGCACCCGCACCAGCGCGCCGGTGCCCGTGAGCCTGATGGCCGTGTACTCCGACAGCTCGCTGTACAGCACCGTGCGACCCGCGGTGTCCACCAGCTCGACGCGCGCCGCCTCGCCCGTGGCCGGGTCGATGTACCGCCGCCAGGCGCCCTTCACCGCACCCTCCGCCGCCGGCTCCTGCGCGATCACCGTCGCCCCGCCGTTCAGCCGCACCGTCTGCGACACCCACGTCGTCAGCGGCCAGCGCACACGCTCCAGCCGCGACGCCGCCCACATCGGCGTCATCCCCGTGAGCGTCAGGATCTGCCTCGGCGTCGCCGGCATGCCGACCCGGCGCCCCGTCTCGGCGCTGAACCGCTCGTGCCGGCCCACGAACGCCCGCTTGGCGTCCGTCCGATCGAACATCCAGTACCGAGTCGAGTCCGACCCAAGCCACAGGATGACCTCGCCCACCTTCCCCACGCTGATCGCCGAGCTCAGCGGGCCCACGAACTGAAAGTGCCCCTCCCCCTGCTCCCACCGGCTCTTGCCCTCGGCGTCGGTCCACCGGAAACTCGTCACCGCCAGCGCCCACACCCGCTGCAGGCGGGCGGCCCGCTCGTTGAACACCTTTTCCACCGCCCCGTACTTCGGCCCCTCCGCCAGCGGCACGCGCGGCGCCTCCGACGGGCCCTCACCCTTCGGCGCCGTGCCGCACCCCGAGGGGCCCGCCCCCGCGCCCACGCACGCCACCACCGCCGCCGCCAGCCGAGCCATCGATCGTGACGTCACGGCCACCTCCTCACCCCTCGGCCCGCAGCAGCGCCTGCAGCTGCTCGGTGGCGTCGGCGATCGCCCGCGCATCGAGCTCCGGGGCCCGCACCGCCGCCGCCGGGCCCTCTTCACCGCGCCGGCGCACCATCAGCACGCCGGCCCTCTGGCTCACGGTCTCCAGCAGGCGCTTGCGCACCAGCAGCAGCGCCAGCACGTAGCGGAAGGCCACACGCCGCGGATCGTCCGTCTCGCCGAGCTGCTCGAAGAGGTCCATCAGCGCCCCGTCATCGATCAGCCGCGGACCCTTGGCCCCCGGGGCGTCCACCACCCCCCGCCAGTGCGCAAACAGACCCCGCGGCCGCGGGCTCAGCCCCGCCCAGCCCGCCTCGCTGTAGTCGGCCCGGTCCAGCCCCTGCCCGTCCTCGCGCTCGATCAGCACCGCCACGTACCGCTCGCCTGCCACCAGCGCCCGCCCCGTCGCGGCGCACACGTTGGTCCTCCGACCGATCTCGTACGGCGTCCCTGCGGTGATCGACATGCCCCCATCCTACCGCCCGCCCGCCGCCCGGTGGCGTCGGCCCCGAATCCCCCGCGGCCCGGACGCGCCCGGGCCGCACGGGCTAGTCTCCCGCCGTGCGTTTGAACCCCCTCCGCGGCATACCGAACCAGCGTCAGATCTGGGCGTGGGCGAGCTACGACGTCGCCAACCAGTCCTTCACGCTGCTCATCAACACCCTGTTCTTCGCGCTCTTCTTCAAGAAGGTCGTCGTCAACGACCCTCGCCACGACGAACTGCTCTGGTCGGTCACCGTCGCCGCAAGCCTGCTGCTGGTGGTCATCATCGCCCCGGTCGCCGGCGCCGTCGCCGACTTCCGCGCGTGGAAGAAGGGCTTCCTCATCGGCACCGGCATCGTCTGCTCGCTGCTCACCTGCGCTCTGGCGTTCCTCGGCCCAGGCATGATCTGGCCGGCGATCCTTCTCTATGTGCCCGCCAACGCCGCCTACGCCCTGGGCGAAAACTTCCTCGCCTCGTTCATCCCCGAGGTGTCGCCCAAGGAGCACATCGGCCGGGTCTCGGGGCTGGGCTGGACCACCGGCTACCTCGCCGCCCTGCTGCTGCTGGTCATCGCCGCCGCGATCATGTTCGCGTTCAATCTGCGCACCGAGGCGCAGTGGCCGCCCTTCTTCGTCTTCGCGGGCCTGTGGTTCCTCGTGCTCGCCGCCCCCACCATGCTCTACCTCCGCGAGCGCCCGGCCGACCCCGCCTCGGCGGGCACCCCGGCCTCGGCGCTCCTCGCCGTCGGCTTCCGCCGCCTGTTCGAGACCGCCCGCTCCGCCGCGCACTACCGCCAGCTGGCCCTCTTCCTCGCCGCCTTCTTCGTCTTCGGCATCGGCATGCAGACCATCATCTTCTTCGCCTCCATCATCGCCGGGCAGTTCGGCTTCCAGGCCCTCGACCTGGTCATCTTCATCACCGTCATCACCGTTACCGCCGGCCTCGGCACCATCCTTCCCATGCTCTTCCAGGACCGCTTCGGCCACCGCAACACCGTCGCGGTCTTCCTCGCCGTCTGGACCATCACCACCCTCACCCTCGCCCTCGTCGCCTGGCTCCGCGCCAGCAGCCCCGATCCCGACGCCTTCCCCCGCTGGCCAATGTGGCTCATCGGCAACCTCATTGGCTTCGGCCTCGGCGGCCTCGGCACCGCCAGCCGTTCGCTCGTCGGCTACTTCACGCCCTCGCACAAGACCGCCGAGTTCTTCGGCCTCTGGGGCCTGGTCTTCAAGCTCGCGGGCGTCATGACCATCCTCTACGGCGTCGCCGCCGACCGCATCGGCCAGGTCGCCGCCCTGGGCCTGCTTGCCGGGTTCTTCGTGGTCGGCCTCGTGCTCACACTCTTCGTCGACGAGCAGGCCGGCCTCGACGCCGCCCGCCGCGCCGAGGCCGCCGAGCGCGACCGCACCGGCGCACCCCGATGACCCACTTCCTCACCCCCACCGACCGCGGCCTCTACTGCCCCGCCGCCGATCTCTACATCGATCCCTGGCGCCCCGTCCCCCGCGCCGTCATCACCCACGCCCACTCCGACCATGCCAAGCCCGGCTGCACCAGCTACCTCACTGCCGAGCCCGGCCTCCACGTGCTCCGGCACCGCCTCGGCGAGCGCGCCCACATCGACACCCTCCCCTACGGCCGATCCATCGACGTCCGAGGCGTCACCATCTCCCTCCACCCCGCCGGGCACGTCCTGGGCTCGGCCCAGGTGCGTCTCGAACACCGCGGCGTCGTCTGGGTGGTCTCAGGCGACTACAAGCTCCAGCCCGACCCCACCTGCGAGCCCTTCCAGCCCCTCCCCTGCGACGTCTTCGTCACCGAGTCCACCTTCGGCCTGCCCGTCTACCGCTGGCCCGACCCCGACTCCGTCTTCGCCGACATCAACGCCTGGTGGCGCGACAACCAGCAGCAGGGCCGCACCAGCGTCATCTACGCCTACTCGCTCGGCAAGGCCCAGCGCATCCTCCGGGGCATCGACCCGTCGATCGGGCCCATCCTCGCCCACGGCGCCATCGCCAACATGCTCCCCGCCTACGAAGCCTCGGGCGTCGGCCTGCCCACGGTCCTCCGCGCCGACGCCGACACGCGCCGGGCCCACCGATCCCGCGCGCTCGTCCTCGCGCCACCCTCCGCCGCCAGCTCGCCGTGGCTCGCCAAGTTCGAACCCCTCTCCGACGCCATGGCCAGCGGCTGGGCCCGCATCCGCGGCACCCGCCGCCGCCGAGCCATCGACCGCGGCTTCGTCATCTCCGATCACGCCGACTGGCCCGGCCTGCTCTCGGCCGTCCGCGCCACCGGCGCCAGGTCCATCGGCGTCACCCACGGCTACGTCAACCCCTTCGTCCGCTACCTCCGCCAGCAGGGTCTCGAGGCCTTCGAGGTCCCCACCCGCTTCACCGGCGAGACCGACGAGGCGGTCAATCCCGAGCCCGGCCCCGAGCCCACCTCGGATCCCAACCCGGATACCAGCCCGGAGCCCGGGCCGTGAAACTCTTCACCTCGCTCTTCCTGGCCCTCGACCGCACCACCCGCACCACCGACAAGCTCGCGGCCCTGGTCGAGTACTTCCGCGACGAGCCCGAGGCCGATGCCGCCTGGACGCTTTACCTGCTCTCGGGCCGCCGCCTCAGCCGCGTCGTGAACTCGGCCGAGCTCCGCGCATGGGCCGCCGAAGAGACCGGCCTGCCCGCCTGGCTCATCGAAGACTGCTACGAGGCCGTCGGCGATCTGTCGGAAACCATCTCGCTGGTCCTGCCCGATCGCGCGCCGGCCGACGCGACCGCCGCCGAAGCGCCGGCCCTCCACACCATTATCGAGGAGCGCATCGCCCCGCTCCGCACCGCCCCGCTCGACGCCCGCCGCACCCTGGTCACCCGCACCTGGCGCGCTCTCGACGCCACGCAGCGGCTGATCTACCACAAGCTCATCAGCGGGTCGTTCCGCTTCGGCGTCCAGCGCCGCCTGCTGGTCCGCGCGCTCGCCCAGCTCACCGGTGCGTCCGAGGCCACCCTCGAGCACCGCCTCACCGGCGTCCTCAACCCCACGGTCGCCGATCTCCGCCGCGTCCTCGCCCCGGCCTCTTCCGACGACGACCCCGCCCGGCCCTACCCCTTCTTCCTCGCCTTTCCGCTCGACGAGCCGCTGGAGACCCAGGGCGACATCTCCGCGTGGCAGGCCGAGTGGAAGTGGGACGGCCTCCGCGCCCAGCTCATCCGCCGCGACGGCCCGCCGCTCATCTGGTCCCGCGGCGAGGAACTCCTCAACGACGCCTTCCCCGAACTCGTCGAACTCGCCGCCGCTCTTCCCCGCGGCACGGTGCTCGACGGCGAGATCCTCGCCTTCGAGCAAGGCCTGCCGCTCCCGTTCACCGACCTCCAGCGACGCATCAACCGCAAGCAGCGCGACATCCCGCTCTTCGACGACGTCCCCGTCGTCTTCATGGCCTACGACCTGCTCGAGCTCGACTCTCAGGATCGCCGCGCGCTCCCCCTCCGCGACCGCCGCGCCCTGCTCGAGCGACTGATCAACGACCACCCCGACCTGCCGCGTCTGCGCCTCTCGCCGGCGCTCACCGCCCCCGACTGGCCCGCCCTCGACGCCCTTGCCGCCCGGGCCCGCGAGCAGCGCACCGAGGGCCTCATGCTCAAGCGCCTCGACGCCCCCTACGGAGTCGGCCGCTCGCGAGGGTCGTGGTGGAAACGCAAGACCGATCCCTTCCACGCCGACGCCGTCCTCGTCGCCGCCCAGCCCGGCCACGGCCGCCGAGCTTCGCTCTTCACCGACTACACCTTCGCCCTCTGGGACGGCCCCTCCCGCCACCGCCTCGTCCCCGTCGCCAAGGCCTACTCCGGCCTCACCGACGACGAGATCCGTGAGACCGACGCCTTCATCCGCGCCCACACCACCGGCCGCCACGGCCCCGTCCGCGCCGTCGAGCCGCTGCTGGTCTTCGAGATCGCCTTCCAGGCCGTGCAGAAGTCCTCCCGCCACCGCAGCGGCCTCGCCCTGCGCTTCCCCCGCATCGCCCGCCGACGCCCCGACAAGCGCCCCGCCGACGCCGACACGCTCGACGCCCTCCGCGCCCTCCTGCACGCCCCACACCC
>JACVCL010000235.1 GCA_016742075.1 Phycisphaerales bacterium | reverse complement strand
CTCCACCCCCGCCATGAGCGTCGAGGCCAAAGAGAAGGCCGCCGCTCTGGAACGCACCGTCCAGCAGATCGAGAAGGCCTTCGGCAAGGGCTCGATCATGAAGCTCGACGAGTCGGCCATCGCCTCGATCCCCGGTATCTCCACCGGCGCCATCTCGCTCGACCTGGCCCTGGGCGGCAAGGGCGTCCCCGTCGGCCGCATCGTCGAGATCTACGGCCCCGAGTCCTCCGGCAAAACCACCCTCGCCCTCACCGTCGCCGCGCAGTCGCAGCGCGCCGGCGGCGTCGCCGCCTTCATCGATGCCGAGCACGCCCTCGACCCCTCATGGGCCCGCCGCCTGGGCGTCAACGTCGACGACATGCTCGTCAGCCAGCCCGACACCGGCGAGCAGGCCCTGGAAATCTGCGAACTCCTCGTCCGCTCCAACGCCGTCGACGTCATCATCGTCGACTCCGTCGCCGCCCTCGTCCCCCGCGCCGAGATCGAGGGCGAGATGGGCGACAGCCACGTCGGCCTCCAGGCTCGCCTCATGAGCCAGGCCCTCCGCAAGCTCACCGGCGCCATCGCCCGCAGCAAGTGCACCGTCATCTTCATCAACCAGATCCGCGAGAAGATCGGCGTGATGTTCGGCTCACCCGAAACCACCACCGGCGGCCGCGCCCTCAAGTTCTACGCCTCCATCCGCATCGACATCCGCCGCATCTCCGCCATCAAGGACGGCGAGACCAACATCGGCAACCGCGTCCGCGCCCGCGTCGTCAAGAACAAGCTCGCCCCCCCCTTCCGCGAGGCCGAGTTCGACATCATGTTCGACGAGGGCATCTCCACCTCCGGCGACCTTCTCGACCTCTCGATCTCCGACAGCGTCGTCGACAAAACCGGCGCCTGGTTCAGCTACGGCGACGTCCGCCTCGGCCAGGGCCGCGAGAACGCCAAGAAGTTCCTCCGCGAGAACCCCGACCTCGCCGACGAGATCCGCAAAACCGTCCTCGCCAAGCACCTCGCCGGCGGCGCCCCGCTCCCCGCCCGCCCCGCCTCCGGCGGCGACGAAGAGTAAGTCGCTTTCCCGGTTTCAGCGCCCTCCCCCGCGCAGCCCCCCCACCGCCGCTGCCAGCGCGGTAGCGTGGCCTCCCCGCGCCCGATCGGTCCCCTCACCACCGCCGTCCCGCAACGGAGCCACCCATGCCCAAGCGCCCCGCCCGTCTCGCCGCCGCCGCGATGATCACGCTCGTCGCGCTCGCCCCCGGCTGCGCCCACCGCACCGGCGCTGTCGCCGCCCGCCACACCACCCCCGAGCAGCAAGCCTCGATGCTCGACCCGCTCAAGGCCCTCGCCGGCGAGTGGGAAGTGCTCGACGAGTCCGGCAAGCCGATCACCGCCGCGGTCTTCGCCGTCACCTCCGGGGGCTCCGCCGTCCGCGAGATCATGTTCCCCGGTTCCCCGCACGAGATGACCAACCTCTACCACCTCGACGGGCCCGACCTCGTCATGACCCACTATTGCGCCGTCGGCAATCAGCCCCGCATGCGCGCCGCCGAGTCCCGCCAGACCCCCGAGGGCCGCGTCATCCCCTTCCGATTCGACTCGGTCACCAACTGGGCCGGGCCCGATCAGCACTACATGGGCGAGATGACGCTCACCATCGTCGACGCCGGCACCATCCGCCAGACCTGGCGCAGTTTCGCGGGCAAGGCCGACCACGGCCCGGCCGTCTTCACCCTCCGCCGCAAAAAGACCGGCTGATCCCCCGCCGCTGCCGGCTTCCGCCCCGTTCCCACCCCTCCCACGGCCTCCGGGCCGCCCACTTGTCCCCCCGGCCGAAACGGCTATCCTTTCCCCCCTTCCCGCTGCGGCTGTGGCGGAATTGGCAGACGCGCTAGATTCAGGTTCTAGTGGGATAACACCCGTGGAGGTTCGACTCCTCTCAGCCGCATTGTCCACCGCTCAGGCCCGCCCCCTCCGGGGCGGGCCTGTTTGTTTCCGGGCCGCCCCCCCCCCC
>JACVCL010000041.1 GCA_016742075.1 Phycisphaerales bacterium | reverse complement strand
CCCCGCCCCACCAACCCACCAACCCGCCAACCCGCCACCGACCGGTGCCCCGCCCGAGACCGCGGCGTGTTGTCAGGGTGCCGCCGTGACCCCCTTGGCCACCTCCGCCGACCAGTACCCCACGCTCCCCATCAGATGCCGGCGGTAGTAGTCCAGATCCCACAGCGCCGCCGTACGGTCCGCGCTTCCGGTCGCCAGCATCCGCCCGTCGGGCGACAGCGCCAGCGTGAGCACGATGTCGCGATGCCCGTCGAGCCTCGCCAGCTCCTCCCCGGTCCGCACATCCCACACCTGGATCTCGCTGTCGCGGCCACTGGAGAAGAGGATGTTCCCGTCGCGATGGAACGCCAGCGAGAACACCGATTGCCGGACCCCGGTCATCGTCCGCACGGTGGCCCCGGTCCGGGCATCGCACAGCCGGATCTTCCAGTCGTCGCTGCCCACCGCCACCAGCCGCCCGTCCGGAGAAACGGCCACCGCGCGGCTCATCACCGCCACCGGCTCGGTACGGAACCGCTCGGTCCAGTCCTCGGTGTTCAGCGCGATGCACCCTCCGTCGCTCCCCGCGACGAACAGCGCGCCACCATCCGGGCTGAACGCCGCCTCAGCGCTCCGGACCGAATGGGCCCGCACACGGCGCACCACCGAACCGCTTGAGGCATCGAGCACCGCCAGCTCCGGATCGGCCCCGGCCGCGACGATCACACGGCCCAGCGGATGGAATCCCAGCCACGTGGTCAGCCTGACGCCTGTCCCCAATTCAACCACGCCCGGCCGCTCTCCATCGCCCAGCGCCAGCACGCGGACCGCGCCATCCGGCCCCGACGTCGCCAGCCGGCGGCCGTCGGGCGAGAATGCCAGCGCCTCCACCGAATCGGCCCCCGTCCGGACCACCCACGCGGGCTTCCCGTCTTCCGCCCGCCACGCCCGGACCCCGCCGTCGGCGGTCGCGCCGGCCATGATCGACCCGTCCGGCGAGAACCGCACCGCGTGCACCGAGTGCTCGGGCGTCGTCAGCACCCGGCGCCACTGACGAGGCCGGCATTCGAACACACGCACCGCCCCCGAGCTCTCGTGCACCGCCGCCACCTCGCCATCGTCCGAGACCACCGCCGGCACCGACCCGGGAGCGCTGAACTCAAAGCCCCCCACCTCTTCGCCAGTCCGAAGATCCCACACCCTCGCGGTCAGCTCGCTGCCCACCGAGACGATCAGATCGCCGCGGCGGGGCACGCACAGCCACGCCGCGAACCCGCGGTGGGCCGACCACGATCGCACCGGACCCCGCAACCCCGGCCCCATGTCGAACAGCAGCAGCTTGTCATGGAAGCCCACCACCATCCGCGATCGGTCCGCCGTCAGCCCCGTCGCCCCGATCCCCAGGCGCACCGCCGAGGTCCACATCTCGTCGGGCACCTCGCGCCAGTCCTCCAGCACGCCGTCCGACGCCCGCCACACACACACCCGCCGCTTGTCCCATCCGGTGACCGACAGGCCATCGTGCGAGAACCGCGGGGTTGCCCGATTCTGCGCGGGGCCCGTGAGAGCACCGACGAGCGCCAGCGGACGCGTGGCCCACAGGTGAATCTGGGCATCGGCGGTGGTGGTCAGCAACCTTGACCCATCGGGCGTCAAGTCCTGAAGGGTGTGCCCGTCGAGCCGCGCACGATCCAGTCGCTCCTCCCGCCCGCTGCGCTGCTCGACCACCGACGGTGCACCGCCCGGCCGCGTGAACAGCGTGTGCAGGCCCGAAGTCGAGACGCGCACGAACCGGGCGGGCGGTCCCGGCAGCTTGGGCATCGCCACGCTCACCCGCCCGTCGCCGACGCCGATCAGCCGCTGCTCGCCGTCCTCGTCGATCACCCTCAACGTCCGCCCACCGTCCTCGAGCGACAACGCCGCCGCGTCCGTCGACGCCGCCCACCTTCCCAGCTCCGGGTGCCGGCTCGACAGCTCGACCAGCGCCCACGCCGCCCGCATCGCCTCAGGAGACGAACGGAACAGCAGCCCGGGGTCCGTGACCGACGCGCCCGACGCCAGCAGCCGCGGCCAGAGCAGCGCCGCCGCCCGCGTGTTCTCGCCGCTGCGCGCCGCCGCCCGTCCCCGCTCCACCGTGCTCCTGGCCAGCGACTCGGACAGCATCGCCTGGCGGTGCGCCAGTTCCCGGTTGGTCCAGGCCATCGAGACGCCGAACACCGTGAGAAACAGGAACATCAGGCACCCCGCCGCCACCGCCGCCTTGTGCCGACCCGCCGCCTTGCGGAGCAGGTACGCCGCGCTGTGCCGACGCGCATCGACCGCGCGCCCGGCGAGCCAGTTCTCGATGTCCGCGCGCAGCGCCGCCGCCGACTGGTACCGCTCATCGGGCGCTTTCTCCAGCGCCTTCGACACGATCGCCTGCAGTTCCCCGCCCGCCGGGAGGTTCCCCGGCTGCACCACGGTCAGCGGAGCCGGCTCCCGGTGCGTGATGCTCGCGATCGCATCGCTCAGCGAGCTGCCCGTGTCGTACGGCCGCCGGCCCGCCAGCGACTCGTACAGCAGCAGCCCCAGCGCGTACACGTCGGCCCGGGTGTCCACGTCCTCCGACAGCCCCGACACCTGCTCCGGCGCGGCGTACGCCAGCGTGCCCACGAACCCCCCCGCGCGCGTGATCCGCGTGCCCGCGTCCACCCGCCGCGCGATCCCGAAATCCACTACCCGCGGCGTCCCGTCCGGCGTGATCAGCACGTTCGCCGGCTTGAGATCCCGGTGGATCACCCCGTTCGAGTGGGCATGGTGCACCGCCGCGCACACCGCCGACGCCACCGACATCTTCACCCGCACCGCGTGCCGGCGTGCCTCCGTCGTGGCCGCCGCCGTGTCGTCGAGTGCCGACGACCACTCGTCGAGCGGCACGCCGTCCACGTACTCCATCGCCAGCGCCAGCCGCCCGTCGGGCAGCACCACGCTGTGGTACACCGTCACGATGTTCGGGTGCCGCAGGCTCGCCGCCAGCTCGGCCTCGCGCCGGAAGCGCCGCGCCCCCGACGCCTCCGCGGCCCCGGGGTCCACGATCTTCACCGCCACCCGCCGCTTGGTGTCCAGCTGCACCGCCTCGTACAGCACACCCTGCGACCCCCGCCCGATCTCGCGCACCAGCCGATAGTTCGGCAGCAGACCCTCCGGCGGCGGCGGCGTCTCGCTCTGCGCACGCGCCGCCTCGGCGAACGCCTCGGGCCCCACGTGCCGCCTCGCCCCGGCCATGAACCGCAGGTTCTCGCCGATCTGCCGCGCGCGCTCCGCGCACCCGGGGCACCGCCGCAGGTGCGACCGCATCTCCTCCGGCACCGCCCCCGACTCGATCGCTCGCTCGAGAGCATCCGCGCCCGGGCAATCCGTCGGGGCCGCGCGGCTCACGGGTCGTCGAACTCCTCGGTCATCTGCGAGACAATCTCGCGGAGCTTCTTGATCACCCGGTTCTTCGCCACGTACACCTCGGCCACCGTCATCCCGCACTGCTCGGCCGCGGCCTCGGCAGGAACACCCCGCATCGCGCACAGGTCGAACGCCCGTAACGTACGCTCCTCCAGGCGCGTCCCGTGGTGCAGCGCCGCCATCGCCCGCTCGAGGATCACCTTCTGCACCGAGTCGTCCCAGTCCGCTCGCTCGTCGCCCCCCGCCCCCCCCACCGCCCCGTCGATCGCCGACTCGCCCCGGCTGATCATCCGCCGGTGCGCCGACTTGCGCAGGTCGGCGATCCGGTGGTTCGCGATGCCGATGATCCACGAACTCAGCCGCCCGCGCGTGCGGTCGTAACGGCCCTGCTGATAGTCGGCGACGAACTGCGCCAGCGTGGTCTGTGCCGCCTCCGCCGCGTCCTCGTCGGAAAGCCCCCGCCGCCGCGCAAAAGCCGTCAGCACCGGGCGATACCGCGCGTCGAACTCCTGCCACAGGGCGTTGTTCGCCGAGTCGCGCAGCGATTCGAGGATTTGCGTGTTGGTGCGGGTAAGCATGACCGCCACCCCAGGACCGGCCACACAGTACCCGACCCCGGCGCCGCAACCGAACCGGCACCGTCCAGATTAGGCACTTTCCCTATTGCGCAGGTCCCCCATTTTCATTTCCCCGAACTGCAAGATCTCGCACCCTCGCTCGCAGACATGGGGACGGCACGCCGTTCGTGCCGCAGATCACCACACGCAGCGCGAGGAGGAAGAACCATGCCTGCGAATCGACTGAAGGCCGTCTGCGGCCTCGCCCTGAGCATCGCGGCCGCCCCGGCCGGCGCCGCCACGCTCACCTGGCTCGACATGTCCCCCACCACGTTCGGCTCGCCCGTGCCCAACAACTCGGTCTATTCCAACATCCCGGGTATCGGGCCGGTCACCCTCAGCTACTCCTTCACCGGGTCCTTCACCCAGGCCCGCTTCAACAACCCCCTGCTCAACAACGGCAACGTCGCCGCCGGCGCCTACACGTGGGGCCCGCACGAGCTCTTCGGCGCCACGAACAACGCCTCCGGCGGTTCGACCACCTCGCCGTGGAGCATCACGTACACGTTCTCCAGCACCCTCGCCCCGGGCACCATCTTCCTGGGCGTCTCCGGCCTCGGCCGCACCACCAGCTTCGGTGGCGGCATGACCGTCGCGACCGTCAACCAGAACGGCAACTACCTCGGCGACTGGTCGGGCGGCGGCAACTACGGCCTCACGCAGTACACCGGCGGCGTCGGGACCTTCTCGCTGAACAACTCCGTCTCCGGCGCCGGCGGCCAGGACCCCTGGTGGAACACTTCCCTCGCCGTGATCCAGATCATGGACCCGATCTCCTCGCTCACCGTGTTCTTCAACCAGCTGCCGGGCGACGGCGTCGGCGTGAATATCGCGGCCGTGCCCACGCCCGCCTCGGCCGCGATCGCCGGCATCGCCGGCCTGCTCGTCGCCGGACGCCGGCGCCGCACCGGATGACGCCGCACGGGGCGGCGCCGCCTCGCCGCCCCGCCGCGACCCCCAACCCCTCCGTCCCCGCCTCGCTTCTTCCACGTGCCCGACGCGCGGCGCTCCCACACCGCGCACCCACACCCCCCGATCACACCGCCCGCGCCACGCCGCGGATCACCTGAAAGACCAGAACCATGAACGCTCGCACGACCACGTCCTCCGCCCTGCTGCTGATCGCCCTCGCCGGCGCAGCCTCGGCCTCGCCGGCCATCGACATTCGCAGCAACCCCACCGGCCCCGTCACCCCGGGCAACGCCCCCGCCGGCCCCAACATCGATCCGACCACCCAGCAGGGCCAGTGGTTCCTCGAGAACAACGGCACCGAGAGCGCCCGCAGCCACCAGTTCTACGACAACATCGACGGCGCCGGCGGCGGCCCCCCCAACCACCTCGCCATCCAGGGTTCCTTCGCCGGCTACACCACCTTCAACGGGCAGATCACGGGCTACACCCTCAACGTCTCGATCACCAACAACACGCCGATCAGCAACGGCCCGTACCAGAGCCAGCCCAACACGCACGGCGAGAACCGGCTCACGCCCTGGCCGCGGTACGTCGGCACCATGTACGACGTCCGCTTCTGCGCCCACTGGGCCGATGATGGCATTCCCCTGAACTTCCAGGCCGGCAGCGCCAACATCCCGAGCAACAACCCCGGACCGGCCTCCACCTCGCCCGGTACCTCGAACACCTACGCCATGGGCTACGACGCGCTGGCCTGGTACTCGTACAACCAGCCGCTGCCCGGCACCATCATCGGCGGCTCGTACCAGGTCCCCGCGTGGGACTTCGGCAACATCGCCGTCGGCCAGACCGTCACCCGCGCTCTCACCTTCGCCTTCTACACCCCGCTGAACATCGCGGCCGTGCCCCCGCCGACGTTCTTCCAGGGCCAGGACCTGCTCATCTCGCGCAGCACCGAGGTCAAGATCGGCACCTACTTCCAGGATGACCCCGCCATCGGCGGCATCTTCGACCGCCTCCAGCCCTACCCGCCGGGCAGCTTCAACCCGCAGACCAGCCAGTACGGCAACTCGTCGGTCTTCTTCAACCCGGTGCCCGCCCCGGGCGCCGCCGCGGCCGTCGCCGTCGCCGGACTCTTCGCCGCCCGGCGCCGCCGCCGCTGAGCCGCCCGGCAGCCTCCGCCTCCCCGCCGCTCCGCCGCGGCAAGACTCGAATTCTTCGTGACTTCCCCCTCGCACCCGCGGGCCCCAGCGACGCTCACCAGCCTCGCCCGGCCCGCGGTTGTGTTCTTCCGCAGACGCCTACGACGTGGCCGCGACGCCGGACGGCGGGCCCGGGTGCCATCACCCGGCTGCTCAATCGAAAGCGGAGAGGGGGGGATTCGAACCCCCGATACGGTTACCCGTATACAGCATTTCCAGTGCTGCTCCTTCAGCCTCTCGGACACCTCTCCGAAGGTCCCCGCGGCCCTTGGGGCGGGCGAAAGGGGGAGGGGAGTGTACCGGGCCCGGGCGGGTGAGTCATCCACCGTGTGGCTCGCGTGGCCGCGCGGCGGGCGGCTGCCGGGCGACGGCTCAGGCCGACCGATACCGCCAGCGGCGCGGTACAAACCCCGACTCGGGCCAATCGAGCCCGCCCGGTGCGGCGGAAGGATGTGAAGAACGCGATGCCCCGGAATCGTCGGCCGGAACTTTCGGGAATTCTGGTGATCGACAAGCCGATGGGCTGGTCGAGTGCCAAGGCCGTGGCGGTGGTGCGCAGGCGGGCCGGGGGGCCCAAGGTGGGGCACGCCGGGACGCTCGACCCGCTGGCCACCGGCGTGCTCGTGCTGGCGCTCGGCCGGGCGACCAAGGCGATCCCCGCGCTGATGGCCGGCGAGAAGGTGTACAAGGCCGAAGTCGATCTGCGCCGGGTGTCGGAGACCGACGACGAAGAAGGGCCGGTTCAGGACTTCCCGCTGCCCCCCCACTTTGTGCCACCGGGCGAGGGGGATGTGCGCAGCGTGATCGCGGAGCGTTTCGTCGGGGTCATCCAGCAGCGGCCGCCGGCGTTCTCGGCCATCAAGCTGGGCGGTCGACGGGCGTACGACCTGGCCCGGGCTGGGCGGGCGCCGGAGATCGCCGCGCGGCCGGTGATCGTGCACTCGATCGACGTGATCGAGTACCGGTTTCCGAGGCTGGTGCTCACCGTGCGGTGCGGGAAGGGGACGTACATCCGCAGCCTGGCCCGCGACATCGGCCTCGCTCTCGGCGTCGGCGGGATGCTCTCGGGGCTGCGGCGGACCGCCGTGGGGCCGTACACCATCGAAGCGGCGGCGGCGCCCGAGGCGCTGCCCAGCCCCCTGCTGCCCGAGCACCTGCTCGCGGCGCCGGCCGGCGAGGGCAACGGCGGTCCTACGGCACCATCCAGCGGGACCAGCGCCAGCGCCGGAGACGCGACACCAGCAGGTAGCTGAGCGCCGTTGACAAAATGACGATCGTCAGGCCGTGGTACCAGCGCGGCGGCTGCCCGAAGTACTCGCGGATCTGGTGAAAGCCCTCGATGAACATCATGTGGCAGAGGTACACGCCGAACGTGAGGGCGCCGAGCGGGGCGGCCCACCTCACCAGACGCTCGGGCCAGGGTCCGAGCGCGACGACGAGGAAGCCGAATCCCGCGAGGTTCTCCAGCAGGTTGTGCTGGCCGTAGGGCTGATTCGGAATACGCTCGCCGTACCAGAGCGTGTACGCCAGGCACGAGCCGGCGAGCACCCCGCCCGCGATGCTGGTCCAGATGTTGAGCCGGAACGAGTCGGGCTTGCCCCGGATCACCAGCGCAAGAGCCATTCCCCACAGGAAGCTCGGGAGCCGGGCCCAGTTTCGCTCCATCAGGTACGAGGAGTGACGGATCCAGATCTCGGAGGACGAGCGCATCGAGGCGATCCACGCGGGCTCGGCGCGCGAGACCATTTCGACGCCCATGATGCAGCACGCAAGAGCGAGGCCGAGTTCCAGCTCGCGCTTGCCCAGCACGGCGCGGATCAGCAGGAACGCCACAGCGCACCACACGGTCAACGATGGGAGGTACCACAGGTGCGCGAACGGCCCAACCCACAGGAAACTCGGGATGAACGGGGCCCAGTCGATCGCGGGCACAAGGTCGAGCCGCAGTGTGCCGGACTGAATCGACGGCACCACGACCCCGCCGAGCACGCGGTTGCCTTGGGTAAGGCCGTAATAGACCATCGCCCAGACCACAAAGGGGACGTAGAGGCGAAGCAACCGGTCGCGGATGTAGTCGCGCCACCGCCGCTCCGGATGCCGCTCGATGGACTCCACGAGGAACATCGCGGCGACGAAGTTGAAGTACGGGACGGCGAACTTCCCGAAAACACCGAAGGGCTTGAGCTCGGGGGACCGGACGGTGTGCAGCCAGACGGTGGCGACGGAGGCCACGACACGCCCGGCGTCGACGCCGAGGATTCGGCGCGGCGGCACAGGCTGACCTGGTTCCATCGAACCGGCGCTGGACAACCGCGGGCCCTCGGAAGCCCACCCTTGCCCGGGCCGCGACGCCGCGTCCGGGCGACGTTTGACACACGGCGAGCTTGGGTGGACGGGCCAATGTACCTTGGCGAAACGCTCGGTGCCCGCTCGGATTGCCCAAGGCGATCAGACCAGGGCGGTTTCCGGGTCGGGAGGGCCCGGATACAGCCGCGCCGATTCGGACCTTTGAGGGACGCCGCCAGGGTGGGAAGCGAGCGAGGACAAAAGCGACAACGCCCGCCGGGGTAAGCCGACGGGCGTTGCGTGTATCGAGAACAGTTGGATGCCGCTGAACCCGCCGTCACCGGCGGGCTTGGCCGAAGGGGTTACCCCGATCGGCACGAGGATGTGTTGACTGTTCCGGATGGACCTCGCGGTCCGGCGATCGCGGTTGTGCGATCGCGTGTCCGGTCCAAGGAAATCCCTTAGAAAGGAGGTGATCCAGCCGCAGGTTCTCCTACGGCTACCTTGTTACGACTTACTCCCAGTCACCGAGCCGGCCGTGGGCACCACTGAAGTGTGGCGACTTCGGGCCTTCCCGGCTCCCATGAGTTGACGGGCGGTGTGTACAAGGCTCAGGAACATATTCACCGGGGCGTGGCTGATCCCCGATTACTAGCGATTCCGGCTTCATGGAGTCGAGTTGCAGACTCCAATCCGAACTGGGGCGTGTTTTTTGCGATTTGCTCCGCCTCGCGGCCTCGCGTCGCTTTGTGCACGCCATTGTAGCACGTTTGCAACCCTGGATGTAAGGGCCATGAGGACTTGACGTCATCCCCACCTTCCTCCGGTTTGACACCGGCAGTCTCGCTAGAGTCCTCGCCATTACGCGTTAGCAACTAGCGACAGGGGTTGCGCTCGTTAAGGGACTTAACCCGACACTTCACAGCACGAGCTGACGACAGCCATGCAGCACCTGTGCACGTTCCACTCTTGCGAGCGTCATCTCTGTTTCCAGAAACTAATCCGTGCATGTCAAACCCAGGTAAGGTTCTTCGCGTTGCTTCGAATTAAGCAACATGCTCCACCGCTTGTGTGAGCCCCCGTCAATTCCTTTGAGTTTTAGCCTTGCGACCGTACTTCCCAGGCGGCGCACTTAACAATTTCTCTCCGACCAGCACGGGGTCAAACCCGCACCGATCTAGTGCGCATCGTTTACAGCGTGGACTACCAGGGTATCTAATCCTGTTTGATCCCCACGCTTTCGTGCCTCAGCGTCAGGACAGGCCCAGCCGGCTGTCTTCACCTTTGGCGTTCCGTTCGATCTCAACGCATTTCACCGCTCCACCGAACGTTCCACCGGCCCCTACCTGCCTCAAGACCTGCAGTCCACTCCGCACGTCCCCGGTTGAGCCGGGGGATTTCACGGAGTGCTTACAGATCCGCCTACGCACCCTTTAAGCCCAGTGATTCCGATTAACGCTTGAGACCCCTGTATTACCGCGGCTGCTGGCACAGGGTTAGCCGTCTCTTCCTCTGGGGCCCTTCAGTGTTAGTAGCCCCTGACAGCAGTTTACACGGCAGAACCGCTTCATCCTGCACGCGGCGTCGCTCCGTCAGGCTTTCGCCCATTGCGGAATATTCGTTACTGCAGCCTCCCGTAGGAGTCCGGGCAGTGTCTCAGTCCCGATGCGGCCGGCCGTGCTCTCACACCGGCTACCCGTCGTAGGCTTGGTGGGCCATTACCCCGCCAACTACCTGATAGGACATTCGCCGCTCCCAAGGCGCCTTGCGGCTTTCCTCTCTCGAGCTCATGTGGTATTACGCACCGTTTCCAGTACCTATCCCACACCTCGGGGCACGTTCGAATGCATTCCTCGCCCTTCCGCCACTGTCCCCCCTTGCGGGGTTCTCGTTCGACTTGCATGTTTTAGCCACGCCGCCAGCGTTCAATCTGAGCCAGGATCAAACTCTTCAATTGATTTCCGTTGTCCCGCCGCTTCAGCCCGAGGGCTTGGCGGCGGGGAGAATTCAACGAGAGGGTTTGGTCCGGCACCTTCGAGGTGCTACCCCGAAGGCCGGTCACCCGTCGCTCGCTGGCGAGCGACGAGCCACGAGTCGGCTTTTCGACCCGTGTGATTGCTCATTCTCTTTGGAATCTCGGGTGGATTGCTCCACCGAGCGGCCGGGCCCGAAGGCCCGACCTATTTTGGCACGAGAATCAAGCTCGTCCGGCTGTGACCCCGGACGACACTTTCATACGGACTCGGCGACGTGTGACCGTCGTTCGGGCGTGCACCCTAGCCGAGCCCGCACATTCTCGCGGGCATCCAACTGTTCACTTGCCAAAGACTCGGCCATTGCTGCCGGCCGACACGAACCCCCCGACGGGCGTCTCGCCCAGTCGGTCGCCGTGGACGTTCATCCGCGGTGGGGAGGAACAGAATAGCAGCACTCCCCGCCCTGTCAAGCGACTGTCAACCGGAAGTCCGAGTTTTTCGACATCCCGGCCGCGGCATCGAACCGGAATGGCGTTATTCCGCCATTCCAGCCTGTCGGCCGCCCGCCATCCCGGGCTTGTCCACATCGATCGCGGGCCGGCGACGGCCGGCCCGGTCGTTGGGAGTCACCGCCACCGCCGCGGCCCAGATGCCCGCCGGCTGGGTTCCCTCGCGCTTCCGCAGCCCTCGGCGAATCGCCCGGCACGCCGCTTCCAGCGTGGCCCCAGTGGTGCTGACGTCATCGACCACCACCACCAGACGGCCGCCCAAGTGCGGCCCGCGCCACAGCGGCCACCAGGGCCCCCACTGCCGCCGCCAGAACGCGCCGGCCACGTTGCTGCGCCGCTGCCCGGCGGGGAGGCTTCGCTGGCTGGGCCGATGGGCCCGTCCCAGCGCCGGTAGGCATCGAACGCCGAGCTCGTCGGCGGCTCCGGCGGCGATCACCGCGGCGTGATCGACCCCGCTGAGCACCCGCGAGCGCAGGCTCGCCGCGACCGGCACCACGACCACACCGCCGCCCGACGCCGCCCCGCTGCCGAGCACCCCGGCCGCACGAAGCGCTCCGCCGAGCAACGCGCCCAGGCCGCTTCCCAGGGCGGCGAAACCGGTGAACTTCACTTCCTGAACCCACTGGGCAAGATCGGCCTCGTACCGCCCGAGCCGAACGAAGCGCTGCCACGGCAGCACGCGGCCCCGGCAGCGTGCGCAGCCAAACTCGTCGGCCTCACCGGGTCCCACGTCGTGCCCGCAGCGGTTGCAGTACTCGCCCGGGCTGTCGGGTGACCACCCGGCCAGTTCGGCGCGGCGTTCCAACGGCGGTGCCACGGGGTCGAGCCAGGTTTCTTCAATCTGCCGCCACCACCCCCGCATGCGCGACGCGGAGCCACGGCGGTCCTTCCGAGGGACTTCGGGGATTTCCTTGGCCGGGGGCCCGGGCGAGGCGGTCTCCGGCGCGGGGGGCCAGACGAACGACCGTTGTGTGCCTCTGGTGCCGGGATCGTCCACGCGGGGATTCTGCCAGCAGCGCTGCCCCGTCTCAACGTGGCCGGCGCGGCCGGGCTCAATCGACCGCGCACGCCGCGTGCAGCCGCGGGCCCAGGCCGGCGTTCGCCAGCGCCTCGACGCGTGCTTCTTCGTAGAAGACCTCGAACATGCAGGGCACGTTCAGCCGCAGCTCATTGAGCGCGGCGGCGAAGGCCGACCACGCGATGGTCCCGTCGCCGGGCATGCGGTGGTCGTCGAGCTTGCCGTCGTTGTCGTGGACGTGCAGGTAGGCGATGGCCGGGGCCGAGGCGCGCAGGGCGCTGACGACATCGCCGCAGTTGTGCGCGTGGCCGGTGTCGAAGCACATGCGCAGGGCCGGGGATCCAACCGCGAGCACACGCCGGGCCAGTTCTCCGGCGTGGAAGCCCATCGGGAACGCCCGTGTCAGGTTTTCGATGAGGTAGACGACGCCCATTTTCTCGCCCTGCTCGGCCAGCCGGCGGGCGAAGTCTTCGAAGGCGGGCCAGCGGTGGCTCTCGATGGCGTCGGCGCTCGCCTCAGAAAGCTGGCGGGGCTCCTTGAACGGGGCGGCGGGGTGCACCACGAGCATCCGCACGCCCAGATCGAGCGAGAGGCGGGCCTCGTCGGCGTAGATGCGCAGGCACTCGGCGCGGTGCTCGGGATCGGGCGATGACGGATCGATGTGCGCGCCGAAAACAGCGTGGATCGAGTCGAACTCGCAGTGCAGGCCGCGGACCAGCCGCACCGCCTCGGCCGCGGTCGGCGGCTTCTCGACGTTCCGGTAGAACTGGGCCACCCGGACACCCATCGCGGCGTAGGCCGACATGAACCGCGCCGGATCGAAGTCGAACCCGAACGGCAGAACGGTGGCCAATCGACGCATGCCCGACCTTTCGCGGTGCGCTGACAACAACTCGTGCGCCGGCGCGGCGTGGGCGGACCGCGCAACGATGCGCTGGATCTCGCCCTGATGGTACTCCCCATCGGCCGGAGGGGCCCGGCGCCTTCAGGCCGCCCGGGTCGGCCGCCCGCGCTTCTGCCGAGTGTCCCGGAGGCCCCCGGATCGCGGCACGAGGACGCCGCGAGCGGCGTGCCTGATCCGGGCGGTGAGGCGGCGGCCCGCCCCTACGATGCCCGCGTGTTCATCCCGCTGGGAACAGACCGACCGCGCCGAAGGCCCACCGTCGTCACCTACGGCCTGATCGCCGCCAACGCGCTGGTGTTCGCCGCCCATCTCGCCGTGATGGCGGCCCGTCCCGCGGCGTACGAGCCGTTCGCCCGCACGCTGTTCCTCTTTCCCGACGCCCTGAACCCCTGGGCGTTCTTCACCTATCAGTTCCTGCACGCCGATCTGCTCCACCTGCTGGGCAACATGCTGTTCCTGTTCGTGTTCGGCCCGCAGGTCGAGGACCGGTTCGGCCGGCTGGCGTTCCTGGCGTTTTACCTCGTGGGCGGCGCCTTCGCCGGCGGTGTGCACGGCCTGACAAGTTCGGCCCCGGTGATCGGCGCGTCCGGGTCGGTGGCGGCGGTGTCGGGGGCGTTTCTGGTGCTGTTCCCGCTGATCCACGTGCGCGTGCTGGTGTTCTTCTTCATCATCGGGGTGTTCGCGATGCCCGCGTGGTGGTTCGTGCTGTTCGGTGTGGTCAAAGACCTGTTCATGCAGGCGGCCGGCTCCGACGGCGTGGCCCATGGGGCGCACCTCGGCGGCTACTTCTTCGGCTTCGGCGTCGCGATGGCGCTGCTGGGCCTCAGGCTGGTCCCCCGAGAAACGTACGACCTGTTCTCGATCGCCCGCCACGCCAACCGCCGCCGCCAGTTCCGCGAGCTGGCCACCGCCCGGAACCCGGCGGTGTGGAAGGCCGACATCCCGCGCTCCGGCGCCCCGGCACCGGCGGCGCCCGATCCGGCCGAGGAGCGGAGGGCCGAGCTCCGGGCCTCGATCGCCCGTGCGCTCGCGGCAGGCGACCGGACCGGCGCAGCGCAGATCTTCGCCGGTGCCCTCGACGGGTCCCCCGCGCCGGTGCTTCCCCGCGATCAGCACCTGCTGCTGGCCAATGAACTGTTCTCGCTGGGTGCGCACCGCGCGGCCGCGGCGGCCTACGCCGGATTCCTCGACCGGCACCGGGCCGATGCCGAGGCCCCGCACGTCCGGCTGCTGCTGGCCCTGCTCCACGCGCGGTACCTGGGCAATCGCCCGGAAGCCGCGCGGCTTTTGGGCGAACTGGGCGCCTCCGGCGTGGGCCCCGACCATCGCGCCCTGTTCGACCGGCTTTCCGCCGAGGTCCGCGGCTAGGCGGCCCGGCCGCCGTAGTGTTGTCCCCCGATGCACCGAACCCGGATCAAGATCTGTGGCGTCCGCGACCCCGACACCGCCCTCGTGGCGGCCGAGTGCGGGGCCGACGCGGTGGGATTCGTGTTCGTCAAGTCCTCGCCGAGGTACATCGAGCCCGAGCTGGCGTGGGAGACGGCGTGCTACCTGCCGCCGTTCATCACCAAGGTGGGCCTGTTCGTGAACGCGCGGCCCGAGGCCTTCCACGCCGTGCGCGAGGCCTGCCCCTTCGACACGGCCCAGCTCCACGGCACCGAGTCGGAACCTACTGTGCGCGCCTGCGGGCCGGGAGTCATCAAGGCGCTGAAGTTCGACCCGACGACCATCGAGGCCGACCTGCTCAAGTGGGCGCAGATCGACGACGTCGATGCGCTGCTCATCGACGGCTCCGACGGTGGCCTCGGCCAGACGTTCAACTGGCGGCGCCTCGCCGAGGTGCAGGAGATGGCGGCCCAGCCGCTGATCATCGCCGGCGGGCTCACCCCGGAGAACGTCGGCGAGGCCATCGATCTCCTCCGGCCTTGGGCCGTCGATGTCTCCAGCGGCGTCGAGGTGGAGGGCCAGCCGGGCGTCAAAGACCCCGACAAGATCGCCGCGTTCTGCGAGGCGGTACGCCGGGCCGACGCGTCGATGAGCGAGTAGCCCCTTCGGGCGTCGTCCCGCACCCCGTCCTTGCGACGCGCGGCCCCTGCGGACTGTTCCGTCGGAATCTCGCCCAATTCCTCGGCTTGTGCCGACATTGATAGTTGGCTGTCCACCGGTGGCGAATACCCTCAGGGTGCACTCGGCATCACAAGGGTTGAGGCGCCACTTGCGTGTCCGGTGGGCCGGATCAAGGAAGGCGGTGGCCCATGATTCCCACGAAGACCCCCGAAACCCGCACCCCCCCACCCCCGCTCCCAGCCGCATCCGCCGCCATGGCCCCGGCCAAGGCCCCGGCGTCGGCCCCGGCCAAGGGCACCCCAAGGGCTTGGAAGAACCGTTGCGCCCGCGACGGCCGCAGCGGCTCGGTCGACATCGAGGTGTGGGTCAACCGGCGCGAGAGGGTTCTCGATCCGCACGAGTCGGTCATCGGCGTGCCCTTCGATGAGGGCAACAAGCCGATGGGCACGATCGCCGAGCCGACCTCCTGAGCCCCCTGAGCCCGCGTCTTGACCGACGCCGGGCCCCAAGGGCTGCCTTGAGCAAAAGCCGGCCCCAACGGCCAACGAACGGTCAGGTCGTGGACTGTGTGAACGTCGCCCCGGGCTCAACGTCACAGGCGACGAAGTCGCCGGGCTTGAACCGGTCGGCCCGCTGGGTCGGATGCACCTTGAGCACCAGCGGCACGCTCGCGTCGATCGTCACGGTGCCCGCAGCGGCATCCATCGCCACCACCGAGCCCTGCACGCGACGGGGACGGCCGTAGACCGGCTCGATGTACTTCCCCCCGGTGTGCGTGACGTCGAGGCGGCGGGCGTTGGCCCGAATGACGCCGACCAGCCGTTTGCCCACCGCCGCGCCGACCGGCCCCGTGGGAATCAGGTGCAACTGATAGCTCGTACCGGGGATGGTCATGACGATCCGATCGGCGCCGGCCTCCGCCAGCACGCCCCGAGCCTCGCCCTGCCCAACACCGCTCGCCGACTCCGACATCACAGCCATGGCACGCTCCGGTCCCCCGTTCCCGCTGGACCACCTCTCGCCGATGTTACCCCCGCGCCGCGGCGAGCGCCGGGGCCGGCAGCCCCAGGAAGTTCGCCAGCAGCTTGGGGCCCTCCAGAGTCAGGAAGCTCTCGGGGTGGAACTGCACGCCCTCCATGGGCGCCTCGCCGGGTCCGGCGACGCGGCGGAGGCCCATGACCACCTCGCGAACCGAGCCGTCCTCGAGCGTGTCGGTCGTCCAGGCCGAGACTTCCCAGCCCTTCGGCGGAACGGTGTCGCGCAGCACAACCAGGCTGTGGTAGCGGGTGGCGGTGAAGGGGTTGGAGACGCCCCGAAACAGGCCCCGCCCGTCATGGTGGATGGGGCTGGTCTTGCCGTGCATGATTTTCACGTTGCGCGTCACGGTCATGCCGTGGACGAAGCCCATGCACTGGTGGCCCAGGCAGACGCCCAGCACCGGCACACGCCCGGCGAGCCGCGAGATCACATCGTTGGAAACCCCGGCCTCGCGCGGCGAGCACGGCCCGGGCGAGACGATCACGTGCGACGGCCGCATGGCCTCGGCCTCGGCGGCGGTGATTTTGTCGTTGCGGACCACGCGCAGGTCGAGCGCGGCGTCGAGCTCGCCGATGCGCTGCACGAGGTTCCACGTGAACGAGTCGTAGTTGTCGATCAGAAGAATCATCGGCGAGGAGCGTAGGCCCGCGGCCCCGCCCTCCCCC
>JACVCL010000040.1 GCA_016742075.1 Phycisphaerales bacterium | reverse complement strand
CGGCAGCACCATGCCGGGGCGCAGCGCCTCGAGCACGTGCTCCTCCAGGCGGGTCATGTCGATGATCCCGCCGTCGACCAGCGGCGGGCCGCCGCCGGCGGGCAGCACGATGGCGAACCGGCCGTGGCCCTGGTAGATCGCGTGCGGGGCGGTCCGGCTGACGCCGCCCTTCATCGCCGCCGAGGCGTAGTCGAACCCCGCGTGGAACTCGCGGGCCAGGCGGGTCTGCTGCACCTGCACGACCTGCACGAACGCCACGAGCAGCGCCAGGGCGGTGAGGGCTGCAGAGCCGATCGCAAAGCCCTTGCCCACCGCCGCGGTCGTGTTGCCGAGGCTGTCGAGCATGTCGGTGCGGCGGCGAACTTCCGGCGGCTGGCCCGACATCTCGGCGTTGCCGCCCGCGTTGTCGGCGATCGGCCCGTACGCGTCGGTCGCCAGGGTGATGCCGAGCGTCGAGAGCATGCCGACGGCGGCGATGGCCACGCCGTAGAGCCCCATGAGGAATGACTGCGAACCCCCGGCGAAGAGGAACGCCGCGAGCGTCGCGGCCACCACGGTGAGCAGCGCCGCCCACGTGCTTTTCATCCCCTCGGCGATGCCCGCGATGATCACGGTGGCGGGGCCCGTCAGGCCCTGACGGGCGATGCGGCGCGTCGGCGGGTGCTCGTAACTGGTCGAGTACTCGGTGGCCTGCGCGATGATGAGGCCCGAAACCAGCCCCGACACGATCGCCAGCCACAGCCCCCACCACGTGAACACCGGGTTGCCCGGGTTCTCGTCGAACCGCAGCCCGCCCAGCAGCAGGTAGAGCATCCCCAGCGAGCCCGCGGCGATGAGGGCCGAAGCGGTCCACACGCCCAGCCGCAGGGCCTTGAGGAGGTCGGAAAACCCGGCCCCCTCGCGGGCGCGGACGGTGAAGATGCCGGCGATCGACGCCAGGATCCCCAGCCCGGCCAGCGCCAGCGGGGCCGCCACCAGCAGCATCGCCAGCGTGGCGGTGCTGCCGGCGTTCAGGCCCAGCGCCGCGGCGGCGCCGGCCCCGATCACCATGGTGCTGATGATCGCGGAGTAGTACGACTCGTAGAGGTCGGCGCCCATGCCCGCCACGTCGCCGACGTTGTCGCCCACGTTGTCGGCGATGGTCGCGGGGTTGCGCGGGTCGTCCTCGGGGATGCCCGCCTCCACCTTGCCGACGAGGTCGGCCCCGACGTCCGCCGCCTTGGTGAAGATGCCGCCGCCCACCCGCGCGAACAGGGCCTGCAGCGACGCCCCCATCTTGTACGACACCAGGATCGTGAGGATCTCGACCAGCCCCCCTTCGACGCCCACGCGCGGGCCGAAGGTCTTGAAGAAGAAGAACCAGAACGACACGTCGAGCAGCGCCAGGCCCACCACCGTCAGCCCCATCACCGCGCCCGAGCGGAACGCCACGGTGAGGCCGTCGTTGAGCGACTGCCGGGCCGCGGCGGCCGTGCGGTGGCTGGCGCTCGTCGCCGTCTTCATGCCGAACCAGCCCGACATCGCCGAGAGGAAACCCGCCAGCACCACTCCCACCGCCGACCAGATCGACCCCAGCCCGATCAGCGCCTGCCCGGCCAGCACCAGCGCCAGCACCCCAAAGACCGCGGCCACCACGGCCGACTGCCGCTTGAGGTACGCCACCGCCCCTTCCCGCACCGCCCCGGCGATCGCGATCATCTCGGGCGTCCCCTCGGGCCGCGCCAGCACCGAGCGGTAGAACACCAGCGCCGTGCCGAGCGCCGCGATCGCGGCGGCGGGGGCGATCAGGAACGCCCCCGGGATCGGGGCGTCGGCAGCGGCGAGAACAGTCGTCAGCATGGCAGGCCCGCGGGAGATGGGAAGCCGATCAACGCAGCAGACCGCGAGCCACGCTCACGGTCTGCGGATGATGAACCAAGTTGGAGGACTTGTCACGGCGCAGCGGCCGGACCCCGGCCCAGCGCGGGGAAGGCTCCGGCAGCGCCCGGCGGCCGTGGGCCGCCCGAGAGCCGGTCAGCCCGCGCGCGGGCCGGAGCGGCTCTTCTTCTTGTCGGGCTTGGGCAGCTTGATGCCGGCCTTGAGCAGCGCGGCGATCTGGGCCCGCTTGAGGCTCTTGCGCTGCTGACGCCGGGCCCGCTCCGAGGGCTTCTCGTAGAAGGCCTTGCGCTTCACGTCTTTCGTGAGGCCTTCCTTCTCGCAAAGCTTCTTGAACCGGCGGAGCATCTGCTCGGCGGACTCGCCGCTGCGGGCCTTGATCCGGATGGCCATGGGGGTGGGGATCCGTGGGGTAAAAGGGAAAAACCGAAAATCTGGGGCGGGGAGTATCTGCGCCCCGGCGATGCAAGGCAAGTCCGGGTCGCCGCGGCGGCCGCCGGCCGGCTAGGCTGCCGGGGCGCCGTCGGAACGCCCCCCGGGCGGCCGGGGAGGCACTTGTTCGGAAGGTGATTGGGATGTGCACCGATGTCGCTCATCGTCGATGCCCTCAACCTGCTGCACGTCTGGTCGAGCGGCCCGGTGGGGGCTCTGGCGGTCGAACTGGAGGCCCTGGCCGAGCGCATCGGGCGGTCGCGGTACGCCGGTCGGCGGGTGCGGCTGGTGTGCGACGGCCACGGGCCCGCCGGTGAGGCCGGGGCCGTGCCGCTGCGGCGCATCCGCGGGGCCGAGGTGCTCTTCGCCGGCCTGCAGGGCGAAGACGCCGACGCGGTGATCGAGCGGCTGATCCTGGCCGACCACGCCCCGCGAAGGTTGCTGGTGGTGTCGAGCGACCGGCGGATTCTCAAGGCCGCCAGACGCCGCCGCGCGGCCACCATGACCAGCCAGGGCTTTGCGGCGCAGCTCTCGGCCGACGCCGCCCGCGGCCCGGCCGAGTCGGCCCGCCCGCCCTTCGCCGAGGAAGTGCCGCTCGACATCGCCTCCACGGCCTTCTGGATGCGTGAACTGGGCTTCGGCGAGCCGCCCACGCCACACCCCGCCCCGCGTCCCCGCCCGGACCCGGCCCGCACGCCGCCGCCTATCAACGCGCCCGGCGGCGGACCCGTCGCCCCCGCGCCACCGCCCCCCCGGCCCGAGCCCCGGCCCGAACTGGCCGACCTGCTGCGGGCCCTGGGCGGGGCCATCCGGCCCGAGGACCTCGACATGCAACGCTGGCTCGAGCACACGCCCGACATCCCCGCC
The DNA here is from genome assembly GCA_016742075.1 of Phycisphaerales bacterium. Lineage (GTDB taxonomy): Bacteria > Planctomycetota > Phycisphaerae > Phycisphaerales > UBA1924 > JACVCL01. Next base: position 13,566 of record JACVCL010000040.1, on the reverse strand, counting down.
CGCGAGCCCCGGCCCGCGGCCGACGGCACCGACCGCGCCCGTCGACGCGGGCGAAATCGGCCCGGAAGTTGACAGCGGCGGAACCGGGGAGTTTGGTTGGGGGCTGCCCGGGGCGGCGAACGGATCTCCCCGGGGGCCATGGAGTGAGCCTATTGGCCCTGAATCCTGAACCGCGCGACGTCTCGCTGCAGGCCGAACGGCACGGCGTAACCGTGAACCCCAGCCCCGAGCGGCAGGCGCAGGCGCTGGCCTTTGCCCTCGACGCCGCCCGGTCGCTCAACGGCGACAAGTGCGAGGACGTCCTCGTCCTTGACCTTCGCGGCAAGAGCCAGATGACCGACTACTTCGTCATCGCCACCGGCACCAGCGACCGGCAGATGCGCTCCGCCGGCATGCACGTGCAGGAGCTCGCCCGCGAGCGCGGCCTCGACGGCTTCCGCGACAACCTCCGCGAGCACCAGGCCACCTGGATCGTCCTCGACTTCGTCGACGTGGTCGTGCACCTCTTCGAGTCGGGCACCCGCCAGTTCTACGACCTGGAGATGCTCTGGGGCGACGCCGAACGGCTCACCTGGGCCCGCCCCGGCGACACCGTCCTGAACTCGCCCCGCCACGAGCGCAACCGCGCCGGCCTCACGCGCGACGACGTGCTCCCCGATTCCTGACCCCCCGCCCCAAACGTCTCCCCCCAAGCCCCTCCCCCCCGACCGACACCGACCCACCGCACCGCCCCGGGCCGACGCCGATGCGCTCCGGACTCTCGCTGGCCAACAAGTGTCAGTTGCTCTTCGGGGCGGCGATCGTGGTGATCATCGCCGCCGCCCTCGTGGTGCCGTGGTTCCGGCTGGGCTCGGTGGCGGACCACACGCAGCTCGAAACCTCGCGTCAGCTCGCGCGGCTCTGGGGGGTCTCCCCTCCGGCCGAGCTGGCCGGTGAGGGCGATTTCGAGCCCGGCGCCACACCCATGCGGGCCCGCTACTTCACCCCCGAGCGCTGGCGCGACGCGGCCTTCGACGGCAAGGGCGAAGACTTCGAGCGGGCCGCCCGCAAGGCGCTGGAAACCGAGACCGAGGTCTTCGAAGCCCTCTGGGCCGACCGCGGGGTACGCGTCTACCGCTACGCCGCCATCGTGAAGCCCTCCCCGGCGGCCGCCAACCCCGCGACCGAGCCCGGGGCCGGGGGCGATGCCGGCGCCGACGCCGCCGCGCGGCCACCGGCCGGGGGTGTGCTGGTCATCGAGCGGGGCCAGCCCACCGCCTCCAGCGTGCTGTTCCTCGACCGGGTGTTCCTTTTCGGCGCCGGCGCGCTGGCGGGCCTGCTGGCGATCGCCCTCTTCCACGTGCTGACCAAGCGCATCATCCTCTCGCCCGTGCGCTCGCTCCGCGACACCGCCGAGCTCGTCCGCGCCGGCAATCTCAACACCCGCTCGGCCATCCGCACCGGCGACGAGTTCCAGGACCTCTCCGACGCCTTCAACAGCATGCTCGGCGTGCTGGCCGACCAGCAGAGCCAGCTCCGCGGCATCAACCGCAGCCTCGACCTGAAGATCAACGAGCTGCACGAGCGCAACGTCGCCCTCCACGAGGCCGCACGCCTCAAGGGCGAGTTCCTCGCCAACATCTCGCACGAGCTTCGCACGCCCCTGAACTCGATCATCGGCTTCGCCGAGATCCTCCAGGACATCCTCCGCGCCGAGGACCACCCGCCCGACGACCCCCACGCCGCCAAGCGCCGCCGCTACCTCGAGAACATCGTCTCCGCCGGCCGCAACCTGCTCGAGATGATCAACGAGCTGCTCATGATGGCCCGTATCGAGGCCGGCAACGTCGAGATTCACGTCGGCCCCATGAACGTCGCGGAGACCTGCGAGGGCCTGCTGGCGCTCATCCGCCCCCTGGCCGACCGCAAGCGCCTCAGCCTCCGTCTCGAGCTCCAGGGCTCCGGGCGCGGCGGCTTCACGGCCGACCCGCGCCTGGCCGAGATGCCCGTCATCGAGACCGACGCCAAAAAGCTCCAGCAGGTGGTCTTCAACTTCCTCAGCAACGCCGTGAAGTTCACCCCCGAGGAGGGCGAGGTCACCCTTCGCGCCGAACGCCTCCTCGCCGGCGACGGCTCGACCCGCGTCCGCATCTCGGTCCTCGACACCGGCCCGGGCATCCCGCGCGATCAGCACGCCATCATCTTCGAGAAGTTCACCCAGCTCGAAAGCGGCCACACCCGCAAGCACGATGGCACCGGCCTGGGGCTGGCCATCGCCAAGGAATTCGCCGAGATGCTCGGCGGCGAGATCCTGCTCGAGTCCGAGCCCGGCGCCGGCTCGATGTTCTCGGTGGTCGTCCCCGTCAAGATCGAACCCCGCGCCAAGGTCGAGCCCAGGACGCTGGGCATGGGCGCCGGCGCCCGCAGCGCCCGCCAGCGCGGCCGGTCGGTCTTCCGCTGACCCCCCCCACTGCCCTCACGCTCGCCGTCGACCGCCTTCTCCCAACGCTCCTACACCCGCCCGCCGGCCCCCACCGCCCCCGCGTAGTGCCGCACCGACGGCGGCCCGGCGGCGGGCCAGTCGACCGCCACCACGTCGATGCGCACGCCCCCTCCCGGCGTGCCCCACTTGCCGTGGCGGCTGAGAACCTCGGCGATGCGCGCCAGCCGGGCCCGTTTGCCGGGGCCCACCTGCTCCTCGGCGCGGGGGCGTGCGCGATCCGACAGTCGCCGAGACTTGACCTCCACCACCACCAGCGTGCGGCCGTCGGGCGCCCGGCACACCAGGTCGGCCTCGCCCACCTTCGTCACCACGTTCCGCGCCAGCACGGTGTAGCCCAGCCTCCGGAGATGCTCGGCCGCCACCGACTCGCTTCTCCGCCCCAGCGACGCACACCCGCCGAGCAGCCCCCGCAGCCGCGCGAGCAGGGCCCGGAGGCTCACGGCCTCGGCTGCGCCCGCTCGGGGCTGGTGGGCACCGGGGCCGGGGTCGTCGCCGGCTGGCGGGCCTCCGGCAGCATCGGCTGCAGCAGGTACCGCTCGGCGGCGTAGGCGCGAAGGCGGTCGCGCATGGTCTTGATGTCCGTCACCGTCGAGTTGCTCAGCAGCTGGTCGAAGTACCGCTGCTCCTCCTCGCCCCAGCGCTCCTCGCGCACCAGCCCCTCGATCTCGCGCTGCACCTCGTAGAGCGCCTTGCCCGGCGGGTCGACGATGTCGTCCAACCGCAGCCACCAGAGGGCCCCGCCCGTCTCGATCGGCCCGGCCACGCCGCCCTGCGTTAGGCCGCGCGCCGCGTCGTTCAGCGGGCCGGCCGCGAACACGTCGGCCTTGCCCAGCAGCGGCGCGCCCGACTGCGGGTCGCGGGCCAGGTCCACCACGCGCCGGTTGGCATCGTCCGGCCTCCACGAGCTGAACCGCCTCGCCACGCTCTCGAACCCCTCGCCCGCGTCGAGCGCCGCCGTCACCGCGTCGCGCTCCGCCGCCGCCGCAAGCCGGATCACCCGGAACTCGGCCCGCGGCGCAGGCCGGAACTTCTCGGGGTTCCGCTGGTAGTACCGCTCGATGTCGCGGAAGCTCACGTTCACCCGCGAAGCGATCCGCCGGCTGAGCTGCGTCCGCACGAATTCGCGGTCGGTCTCCTGCTTGACCTTCTGCTCCAGCGACAGCTCTTCATCCTTCGCCAGCCGCTCGCGGGCGAGCTCGGCGGAGCCGAGGTTCCCCGAGATGATCTCCGACCGGACCGACTCGATGAACGCCAGCGCCCCCTGCCGCTGCTCGGGCGTCAGCGACGCGTTGAACTCCGCCAGCAGCAGCTCGTCGCGCACCTGGTCGCGGAGCTGCCCGTCCACCACCTTGGTGGCGTCGTTCATCCACGAACGCACGCCCTCGCGGTTCTTGATCTGCGCCGCCGTCTGACGCAGACGCGTGTCCGACGACTCGAAGAAGTCGTGCGCGTAGATCGGCTTCCCGTTCACCTGCCCCACCATCTGGTCCACCGCCAGCCGCTCGGGAACGGCCGAACCCGCCGCGGGCGCGGCCCCGGCCGCCGGCGGCGGCCCGGTCAGCACCTTCACCTCGCCCACGCCCTGCCGCGCCTCCGCCGCGGTCACCGTCGGCGTCGGGCGCGCCGGCCCCGGCGCATCGATCGCCGGACCGCCCCCGCGCACCGCCTCACCCGTGGCAAAGTCCGACGCCGAAAGCACCTGCACGGGGCCCCGCCGATCACCCGAAGAGGCGCACCCCCCCACGATCAGGCCCATCATCCCGGCCGCACACACCGCGTTCAGTCGAGCAGTCCGCATCATCGCTCCGTGGCCCATCGGCCGAATCGACTCGCCAACCCCATGCTAAGTCATTTGGGCCGGACGGCCGCGGCACCTCGCCGGCGGGGCCGCGATCCATCCCGCCGTGCGGCCGGCGACCCAGCCGTTCGCCGTCCGCCGCCGCGGGGCTTACACTGGCCCGGACTCGACCGCTCAACGGCCGCCCGGCACCGCCCTGTTTCGGTGTCCGTGCGGGTGCCGATCGGGGCGCCGGCGGGGTGCCACGGCGGGCGGGCCGGGGGTGGGGCGTCCAGGAGGTGCGACGATGGCAGAGACGAGCGATCCCGGGCAGCCCGCGAAGTTGATCATCGACTCCGACTGGAAGAGCCAGGCCCAGGCCGAGCGCGAGAAGCTCGCCGAGACCGAGGCCAAGGCCGCGGCGAAACAGTCACGCCCGGGCGCCGCGGGCGCGGCCGCCGCCGGCGAGGGCGAGTTCCCGCCTCCCGATTTCCGCGGCCTGCTGGGCATGCTGGCCACCCAGGCGCTCATGTACATGGGCGGCATGGCCGACCGTCGCACCGGCCAGGCGATCTTCGACCCCGAGTACTCCCGCCACATGATCGATCTTCTCGGGGTCCTCGAGGAGAAGACCAAGGGCAACCTGACCCCCGAAGAGACCGAGGAGCTCACCGGCGTCCTGCACGAGCTGCGGATGCGCTACGTCGACCTCATCAAGCTCGTCGCCAAGCAGGCCTCGGCCCCCGGCGGCCCCGCCGCGGCCGCCGGCCCCGGCGCCCCGGGCGTCGCCGGGCCGCCCATGAATTTCGGCTCCATGTCGGGCCCGAACCTGCGCTGAACACCCAAGCCGACCCCACCACCCACCCATGTCGTTCCTCGAGAAACACCACTTCCTGCTCCGCCGACTGCACTCGCTGACGGGCATCGTGCCCATCGGCGTGTTCCTCATCGCCCACCTGACGACCAACTCGTCGATCCTCTGGGGCAAGATGGGCCTGCGCGCCGACGGCGCCGGGATGAGCCTCCAGCAGGGCGGGGTCACCTACTTCCACAAGGAAGTGCTCTGGATCAACAACGAGGTGCCGCACCTGCTGCTCATCGAGGTGGCGCTGTGGCTCTCGATCGCGTTCCACTCGGTCTTCGGCGTCTACTACGCGATGCAGGGCCGGTCCAACACGTCGCGCTACGCCTACCAGTCGAACTGGCGGTACACGCTGCAGCGCATCTCCGGCTACGTGGGCGTCGCGTTCATCTTCTATCACGTCGCCACGCTGCGCTGGGGCTGGTCGTGGCTGGTGCCGGGCGGCGCCGAGTGGTCGCACCACTACGCCTCGTCGACGCTCGCGCTGGCCCTGCGGGGCGGCGAGCACCTCACCGCCGCGGGCATCGCCGTGTCGCTCTTCTATTTCGTCGGCATCACGCTGCTGGTCTTCCACTTCGCCAACGGCCTGTGGACCGCCGCGATCACCTGGGGGCTGACCATCTCGGCCACGGCGCAGCGGCGCTGGGGCTATGCCTGCCTGGCGCTCGGCGCCGCCCTCATGGCCGCGGGCTGGGGCTCGCTGGCCGGGTTCGTCACGCTGTCCCCCTCCGAGGCGCTGCGGCACGAGATCCGCTACTACGAGAAGCACAATCTCCCCGTGCCGCCCCACGGCCGCCCGGGCGGCACGCCCGAGAACCCCGGCGCCAGGGCCGAATCCCCCGGCACGCCTCCGTCGAACCAACCCTCTGACGCCGCCGCGCTCCCCGCGGCCGCCCACGGAACCTGAACCCTTATGGCCGGACCCGCAAAGTCCTCCCGAGTCATCGTCGTCGGCGGCGGCCTGGCCGGCCTCGCGGGCACCGTCCGCATCGCCGAGGCCGGCATCCCCGTCGACCTCTTCTCACTCGTCCCCGTCAAACGCTCGCACTCCGTCTGCGCCCAGGGCGGCATCAACGCCTGCAACGACGTCGCCAGGCAGCAGGGCTACTCGGAGTACGAGCACTTCGACGAGACCATCTACGGCGGCGACTTCCTGGCCGACCAGCACCCGGTGCTCGAGATGGCCAACTGGGCCCCGCGCATCATCGACCTGCTCGACCGCATGGGCGTCCCCTTCAACCGCACCTCGGAGGGCTTCCGCGACCTGCGCCTCTTCGGCGGCTCGCTGTTCAAGCGCACCCACTTCGCCGGTGCCACCACCGGCCAGCAACTCATCTACGCCCTCGATGAGCAGGTCCGCCGCTACGAGGCCGAGGGTCGTGTCACCAAGCACGAGTTCTGGGAGTTCCTCTGGCCCGTCATCGACGACGCCTCCGGCCGCTGCGTCGGCATCGTGGCCCAGGACCTGCGCACCATGCAGATCCGCGCCTTCCGCGCCGACGCCGTCGTCATGGCCACCGGCGGCTGCGGCCTGGTCTTCGGCAAGAGCACCATGAGCGTCATGTGCACCGGCGCCGCCGCGGCGCGCTGCTTCCAGGCCGGCGTCTGGTACGGCAACCCCGAGATGATCCAGGTGCACCCCACCGCCATCCCGGGCGCCGACAAGACCCGGCTCATGAGCGAGTCGGCCCGGGGCGAGGGCGGACGCGTCTGGGTGCCCCGCCGCAAGGGCGACTCGCGCCGCCCGCGCGACATCCCCGACGAGGACCGCTACTACTTCCTCGAAGAGCGCTACCCCGCCTACAAGAACCTCGTCCCCCGCGACATCGCCACCCGCGAGATCTTCTCCGTCTGCGTCAACGAGGGCCTCGGCGTCGCCGGCGGACGCCAGGTCTACCTCGACCTCACCCACCTCCCCTCGAGCACCCACCACAAGCTCGAGGGCATCCTCGAGATCTACAAGAAGTTCGTCGGCGACGACCCCCAGCACGAGCCGATGCGCATCTTCCCCAGCGTCCACTACTCCATGGGCGGCCTCTACACCACCTTCACCCCCGGCTCCTACGCCCCCGCCTCGCCCCGCGAGAAGCACAAGTCGGGCTCGGCCTCGCCCATCGACAACCGCATCGGCCAGGGCATGCAGCCCGGCGCCGTCAACAACGCCATGACCAACGTCCCCGGCCTCTACGCCTTCGGCGAGGCCAACTTCGCCTACCACGGCGCCAACCGCCTGGGCGCCAACGCCCTGCTCAGCTGCATCTTCGACGGCCTGTTCTGCGGCCAGTCGGTCGTGTCCTTCGTCCAGGGCGAGGCGGCCTCGGCCCCGAGCGCCGGCCTGCCCCAGGGGCTCTTCGAGCGCTTCGTCCAGCAGGAAGAGGCCAAGGCCAGGCGCCTGCTCGACACCACCTCCGCCCCCCAGGACGACCCCGCCACCAACCCCTACGTCATCCACCGGGAACTCGGCGACGAGATGACCGACGCGTGCACCGTCGTCAAGACCGAGTCGCGCCTCCAGCAGGCCTGGAAGAAGGTCGCCGACCTCAAGGACCGCTACGCCCGCGTCCGCCTCGGCGACGCGGCCTCCTGGACCAACCAGACCTTCAGCTACACCCGCGCCGTCGGCGACATGCTCGTCCTGGCCGAGGCCCTCACCCTCGCCAGCATCCAGCGCAAGGAAAGCCGCGGCGCCCACTACCGCTCGGACTTCCCCGACCGCAACGACGACCAGTTCATGAAGACCTCCCTCTGCAAGTGGGACGCCTCTTCGCGCCAGGTGAAGCTCGAGTTCATCCCCATCGACGCCTCGCTCATCCGCCCCAAGAAACGCGACTACACCGGCAAAGACTCCTCCGCCGTCGCCGGCGGGGCCGCCGAAAAGCGCGTGGCCGTCGGCGCGTCCGCGTAGCCCGATCATGCCCCGCCGCCGAGACATCGCCGAACGCCTGGCGCTCAGCCTCTTCAGCGAGGAACCCGAGCTGCTGCGCCTCGCCAAGCGCGTCACCGACGCGTCCGGCCGCCCCATGGTCGGCGGGCTCGCGGTCTTTCTTCACGGCTACCGCCGCACCACCGAGGACCTTGACGTCTACTCCGCCGACTTCGCCGAGACCCGCGAACGGCTCGAGGCAGCCGGAATCCGCTGGGACGCCCGGCACCGCCAGTTCGACGTCGAGGGCGTCCCCCTCCACCTCGTCGGCGACGACTGGCTCGGCGGCCCCCGGGGCCGCACGAGCACCATCCGCGGCGTCCGCGTCGTCGGCCTCTCCGACCTCATCCGCGGCAAACTTACCGTCGGGCTCGAATCGCCATATCGCGCGAAGGACATCGCCGAGGTGGTCGAGCTCATCCGGGCCGTCCCGCTGAAGAAAGACTTCGCACCCAAACTCCCCAAGCACCTCCGCCCGGCCTTCAAGGAGCTCGTCGAGCACGTCCACGAGCCCCGGCGCACCCCCAGGCTCCCCACGCTGGACTTCTGGAAGAAATACGCATGACCACCGCCGCCCCAACCGCCGCCCCCACCGCCGCCCGCGCCCAGCAGCCCAAGCTCGGCCGGACCGTCATCTTCCGCATCCTCCGCTCCGACGGCCCCGACAAGCCCCAGCGGTGGGAGTCCTTCAAGGTCACCATCAACGAGCGGGGCGCCAACGTCATCTCCTGCCTCCAGCAGATCGCCGCCAACCCCGTCACCACCGACGGCCGCCGCACCACCCCCGTCGTCTGGGACTCCGGATGCCTCGAGGAGGTCTGCGGCGCCTGCACCATGGTCATCAACGGCAAGGTCCGCCAGTCCTGCTCCTGCCTCATGGACGAGTACTGCCCGAACGACGGCGACACCATCACCCTCGAGCCGATGACCAAGTTCCCCGTCGTCCGCGATCTCTGGGTCGACCGCGCCCGCGTCTTCCACAACCTCAAGCGCGTCAAGGCCTGGGTGCCCATCGACGGCACCTACTACCTCGGCCCCGGGCCCAAAGAGTCGCCCCAGCAGCAGGACACCCGCTACGTCCTCTCCACCTGCATGTCGTGCGGCTGCTGCCTCGAGGCCTGCCCCCAGTTCAACCTCGAGACCGACCAGCAGGCCTGGGACAGCGCCTTCATCGGCGCCCACGCCATCTCACAGGCCCGCCTCTTCAACATGCACGACACCGGCAAGAGCCTCGAAAAGCTCCGCCTCGACGAGCTCTCCGGCCCCGGCGGCGTCTCCGAATGCGGCAACGCCCAGAACTGCGTGAAGGTCTGCCCGAAGCACATCCCCCTCACCGAGTCCATCGCCGCCGTCGGCCGCGCCGTCACCGTCCACAACCTCAAGCAATTCTTCACCGGCCGATAATCACCCCCGCCCCTCCCCCGCCCGCGGCTTTCCCCAACCCCGGATCGCAAACCGGCCGATAGCTCCGAACCGTCGGAGCGCTCCGATGGTATAGACTGTCCGGACCATGTTCGGGGTCCGCCGGTGTCATGTGCGCGCAAACCACTGATCCGGCACGACTTCCGTTCCATGGCCCCGCCGCACAGGCACGGCTTATCGGCCCTCGGCCCGACCCCCGGTTGACCCGCGCATGAACCCGACCACACCGGCCCTTCGCTCCGCCCTCGCCGCGCTCATCGCCCTCGCCGCCGCGGCCGGCCCCGCCCGGGCCCAGGGCGCCGCCCCCACCATCACCACCATCGCCGCCGACAACCGCGGCCGCGTGGTCTTCACCGCCTCGGCCGACCTCGACCCCGCCACCATCACCACCGACTCCGTCGCCATTTTCACCGCCGGCCCCGACAGCCTCCTCGGCACCGCCGACGATGTGCAGGTCACCGGCACCGTCTCCTACGACGCCCCCTCCCGCCGCATCACCATCACCGCCCCGGTCGCCGCCAACAGCCGCTACAAAATCTTCCTCGACGGCTCGGTGATCAAGAGCGTCGGCGGCGTCCTGCTCGACGGCGAGTTCAACGGCCAGAACACCCCCACCGGCAACGGCACCCCCGGCGGCAGCCTCGTCTGCTACGTCCGCACCCCCGCCAGCCCCATCGCCCGATTCACCACCTCGCTGGGCGTCGTCGACGTCGAACTCTTCCGCTCCCGCACCCCCGCCACGGTCGCCAACTTCCTCGCCTACGCCAACGAGGGCGTCTACGACCGCACCTTCATCCACCGCAGCGTGGCCAACTTCGTCATCCAGGGCGGCGGCTTCTTCGCCGAGCCCGGCTTCGCCGGCATCCCCACCAAGCCCTCGGTCCAGAATGAGCCAGGCATCTCCAACACCCGCGGCACCATCGCCATGGCGAAGCTGCCCAACGACCCCAACTCCGCCACCAACCAGTGGTTCTTCAACCTCCGGGACAACTCCGGCAACCTCGACCAGCAGAACGGCGGCTTCACCGTCTTCGGCGAGGTGCTGAACAACGAGAGCATCGCCGTCGTCGATCAGATCTCCGAGCTGCAGAAGCTCGACGCCTCCTCCGTCAACGGCTCATTCGGCGAGCTCCCGGTCCTCGACCTCGACGCGGTCAACGGCCGCGGCGGCGCCTCGGGCCTGCAGCCCACCGACCTCATGCGCTTCACCCGCATCGCCCTGCTCATGGACCTCGCCGCCACGCCGCCCTCGCAGCTCCCACAGCCCTTCGCCACCTTCACCGCCCCCGGCGGCGGCCCCGCGGTCGTCCGCTTCTTCGACGTCTCCTCTCCCGCCGGCCAGGCGCCCCCAGACATCTCGCGCCTCGCCCGCGTGCGCTTCGCCTCGCCCTCCATCGTCAGCAGCGTCGAGATCTTCGGCGACTTCCCCGGCCGCTCGATCGGCGTCCAGATCGCCGGCGCCGCCCGCATCGGCGCCGTCAACGACACCCGCGCCACCGCCCGCGGCGACATCGCCTTCGTCATCGCCAGCGGCCCCCTCGACGCCCTCTTCGTCCGCGGCAACCTCACCGGCTATCCCCTCAACGGCATCGCCCTCCCCGGCGGCGAGGTCCTCGAAGACGACCTCACATCCTCCGGCAACACCGACGCGCCCACCGCCGTCCTTCTCCGCGGCAACGGCTCCTACCTCAACGTCCTCGACGTCCGAGGCGATCTCACCGGCGCGGTCATCACCCCCGGCGGCCTCTACAACACCACCGTCCGCGGCGTCACCCGAAACGCCGACATGCTCGCCGCCAACAACACGTTCCCGGGGCGCCAGGCCTTCTACAACCTCGGCGTCGTGCAGGACACCTCGGTCGGCACCAACGTCCCCATCAACTCCATCACCGCCACCTCGTGGGAACGCGTGAACGCCGGCGCCCAGATCCAGGCCCCGGCCATGAACCTCCTCCGCATCCTCGGCACGCCGGGCTCGGTCGGCACCGCCCGCTTCGACGCCGCCCTCACCCTCACCGAGGGCGAGTTCGGCCGCAACAACCTCACCACCGCCTACATCAACGCCGGCATCAACGGCACCAAGTGGTCCATGCCCGGCCGCCTCGGCTCGCTCACCGTCCGCGGGCCGATCCAGTCGTGGACCGCCGAGATCAACGGCTCCTCCGGCCCCTGGGCCCTCTCCGACGTGGCCTCCGCCACCGTCACCGTCGTCGGCCAGCTCGATACCCTCACCGCCCGGTCGTGGGACTCCGGCTCGCTCACCGTCGACAGCATCGGCCCCGTCACCGTCTCGGGCCCGTTCAACCTCGGCGTCACCATGCGCAACCGCGGCCGGCTGCCCAGCCCCACCGGCCGCATCTTTGTCGGCGGCGTCTCCTCCGGCACGTGGTCGCTCGCCGGGCCGGCCCCCACCATCAACCTCGCCGGCGGCGCCGACGCCCTCAACCTCACCATGTCCTCCGGCCGCGTCACCGCCTTCAACGCCGGCCCGCTCTCCAACACCCGCATCACCATCAACGCCGGCGTCCAGAGCATGACCATCGCCCGCTGGGACGGCGGCTCGCTCACCGGCGGCCCCTTCGGCCAGATCGCCGTCCGCGGCGCCGCCGGTCTCGACGGCCTGTTCCGCGCCGACGCCGCCCTCGGCGTCGTCAACACCTTCCGCACCGAGCGCGGCGGCAGCATCGAGTCCAACACCTTCCGCGCCACCTCCATCGACACCCTCTCGGTCGACGGCGACATCCGCAACACCACCCTCCTCACCACCGACAACCGCACCACCGCCACCGCCAACACCGTCCGCCAGGTCTTCGTCCGCGGCACCATCGACGGCTCGGCCCTCCGCTTCCGCGGCAACGTCGGCTCGGTCTCCGTCGGCTCCATGGGCAACGGCTCGGGCATCTATGTCGGCGCCCAGGACAACGCCTACGGCCTCCCCGACGACGCCTCCCGCATGAACACCGCCGCTCGCCTCTCGCTCGTCGTCGTCCGCGGCGCCGGCGAGGGCATGCGCGGCGCCTTCATCGTCGCCGGCCAGATCACCAGCGGCCAGGTCGTCCGGCCCCAGACCTACAACTTCGGCGCACCCTTCGGCGTCGCCGCCTCCCGCATCGGCCTGCTCGAAACCATCTTCCAGGGCGGCGGCGCCAACCGCACCGTCGGCACCTCCGGCCCGCCTTTCGTCCGCGACGACTACCAGGTCCGCCCCGGCTACGCGCCCCCGGCCAACTGACCCTCCACCGGCTTGCCGTACACCACCTTGTCGTCCCCGGGCGCGTAGAAATCCGCCAGCCGCGCCTCCTCCGCGTAACCCAGCGCCGCGTAGAACGCCCGCGTCGGCGCGTATTGCGCCTTGCCCGCGGTCTCCGCGTACACCTTCCGCCCCCCGAGCCCCGCGATCCGCCCGCACGTCCGCTCATCGAGCAGACGACCCAGCCCGCGCCCGCGCTCGCTCTCGTGCACCGCGATCCAGTACAGGTCGTAACTCCCCACCGAGCACGCCGCCTCCCCGTAGCACGTGTACCCCACCACCCGCCCCTCACGCTCGGCCACCAGGAATCGATAGTCGCTGCCCGCCCCCTTCGCCAGGCGGTCCTCCGCCAGCTCCACCGCCACCGCCACCTCCGCTGGGGTGAAGAACCCTGTCGATTCCACGATCGACCGCACCGCCTCCGCGTCCCCCGCCCGCAGCTCATCCCGCAGCCGGTACGCTCCGTCCCCCGTCGGTCCCCGCCCCACCGCCGCGCCCGGCACACCAGCCGGCGAAGGCGTCGGGGGCGCGCCCCGCACGGCCTCCTCCAGCAGCACCCGCACCACATCCGCCATCGACAGCCCCGCACGCCCCGCCGCCGCCGCGAATCCCGCGTCCGGCGAAAGGCACGGGTTCGTGTTCACCTCCAGCACCACCGGCCGGCCCACCGGCTCCACGCGGAAATCCACCCGCACGTGCCCGCGCAGCCCCATCGCGCGGCAGCACCGCTCCGTCGCCAAAGCCAACTCGTCCAGCAGCGGGCCATCCGAGGCCGGGAACGCCTGCCGCCGGACCGTGTTCCGGCTCTCGAACGAGTCATCCTCCCACTTCGCCCGGTACCCCACGATCC